>DASZCH010000212.1:0-36814 GCA_035943235.1 Candidatus Acidiferrales bacterium | reverse complement strand
GACTTGCAACGGATGCCTCGATATTGTCCTGCTCGTCGCGCGCGGGGATGATGGCTGAAATTTGAGGCATGGCGAGATTCGCATAGGAAATTGCGAATCGGATGGCCGAGAATGCACGAAAAATATTATCATAGAGGCGAGTAGTTCGCGCCGGACCAAATGCCGGGAGAGAAATGAAGAGGAAGATTGTTACAGGAGTCACGCTGGGCGCTGTGGCAGGCTTGCTGATCCTGTTCGCGAGCCCCAGCTACAATCAGGGCGAGCCAAGCCCGGCGGGCTCGACTGCGAAACCGTTCTCGTTCGAGGAGGGCGGGAAACCGATGCAGCTTTCGGACCTACGTGGAAAAGTGGTGGTGCTAAATTTCTGGGCGACGTGGTGTCCGCCGTGCGTCGACGAAACGCCTTCGCTGATCGCGCTGCAACGGGAAATCGCGCCGAAAGGCGGAGTGGTGCTGGGGATCAGTGTGGATGAAGACGCGCAAGCCTACGCGCAATTTGTGCAAGCGAACGGGATTGATTTCCCCACGTATCGCGATCCTTCGAAGAAAATTCCCGAATCCTATGGGACGTCCATGTATCCGGATACCTACATTATCGATCGCCAGGGCAAAATCGCGCGGAAGTTGGTGGGCGCGCAGGACTGGACCAGCCCGGAGATGACGGCATACTTCAACTCTCTCCTCAGTAAGAATTAGGAAATGAGCGCACACCCGCGAGCGCCGAATCGATGCGGTCTGATTCTTAAACGGTGTACGGTAATATCCGCTATTGCTACCGCGTTTTTCTTGCTCGATTTGTCGGCCTACGCCAATCCAACCTGCTTTGCGCGCGAGATGACACCTTCCGAGTGCGCCATGAAATGTAGGGCGAATCCAAGGTTGGTGACCACGAATCGAACAAGTGCGTCAACAAGACCCCCGGCGACGCCAATGACCGAGACCCAGGGAATGAAGGGCATGCAGATGGCGTCGAATGCGGCGGCAGCGCTTTTGATGAGTGAAGTGTCGGGGACGAGCCTGAATCCGACGTCTTCGGCTATGCCGATGCGCATGACGACGGCCGGCAAATGGAATTTGGGATTCATGGCGGATGGATTTATCACCGACACACAGCAAACGGGCCCTCGCGGCGGTGACAAATTGTACTCAACGAATTTCTTCATGGGTACGGCACAACATGCCGTTGGACGAGGCGCCTTTCTTTTCGACGTGATGCTGAGCGCCGAGCCCGCGACGATCAGCGACCGCCAATATCCACTACTTTTTCAAACGGGCGAGACGGCATACGGCAAGCCAATCGAAAATGGACAGCATCCACACAATTTGGTGATGGCTTTAGGCCTTCACTATGCGCGGCCAGTGGGCACGAATACTATTCTGGAGGCTTATTTCGCTCCTATTGGCGATCCGGCGCTTGGGCCGGTGGCGTTTCCACATCGCGCTTCGGCGGCGGAACTTCCCGAAGCGCCGATTGGGCACCATTGGGAAGATTCAACGCACATCGCGTATGAAGTGGCCACCGTCGGTGTGAAATACAAAATTGTGCGGCTGGAACTGAGCGGTTTTCATGGCGCGGAGCCGAATGAGAATCGCTGGAACATTACCACGGGCGCGATGGATTCCTGGGCGGCGCGCTTTTCGATTTTCCCTACGTCAAATTGGTCCGCCCAAGTCTCCATTGGACGCCTGACGCATCCGGAAGCGTTCGAGCCTGGCGACGTGGTGCGCACCACCGCCTCCGTTTCGTATTCCCGTCCGATGGGCGATGCTGATTGGGCCACAAGTTTTATCTTCGGGCGGAATCACAGCACGATTACAGGCCGCGGGACGAATGCGTTTCTGCTCGAATCCGTAATTCCCTTTCGCGAGGCGAATTACTTCACGGGCCGTTGGGAAATGGTGGACAAAGATGAGCTTTTTGCCGCGGAGCCAACTCTCCAACAACAACTCGCGAGCACGGTGGGCCACACGTTCCGGATTGACGCGTATACGGTGGGTTACACGCGCTACGTGCATTTGTGGCTTCCGATTGAAACCGGATTCGGTGCGAATTTCTCGACGTACACAATCCCTCGTGCAATTGCTCCGTTTTATGGCGAGCATCCGTTTGGCGTGAATGTGTATTTGCATTTACGCCTGAAATCGAAAGGCCAATGAATCAGGAGAAATCCGGTTCGACCGCAGCAACCGCGGGACAGCTCGCGACGGATCCTGTGTGCGGAATGAACGTGGATCCCGCACGAGCCAAAGCGAACCGCGAGCATCAGGGCACAGAATATTATTTCTGCTGCGATGGATGCGCAGCGAAATTCGCGGCCGCTCCTGATAAATACCTCGGCGCAAAAACGCTGACCGCGCCCACGGCACAACTTCATACGATCCAATCCCCGGCCGCCGACGTTTTTCACGCGCCGCCACAAAACGCGCATGACGTTCACGAAGCAGCGGCGCAAAGCTACCTGTGCCCGATGGATGCGGATGTTCATGCGACGAAACCGGGCGCGTGTCCGAAATGCGGCATGGCGCTGGAGCCTTTGATCACGCAGGCGCCTGCAACGAAGACCGAATACACATGTCCGATGCATCCGGAGATTGTGCGCGCGGAGCCGGGTGCTTGCCCGATTTGCGGCATGGCGCTGGAACCGCGCACGGTTCCGGCGGAAGAAGAAACGAGCCCAGAGCTTACGGCGATGACGCGGCGTCTCTGGACGAGCGTGGTACTGACCGCGCCGCTCGTGTTCATCGGGATGGCTGGGCCCATGTTGTGGCGCGGAGTAATTTCTTCAGGTGCGCAGGCGTGGTTCGAATTGATTTTGGCAACGCCGGTGGTGCTATGGGGAGGTTGGCCATTCTTCCGGCTCGGCTGGGCGTCGATTCGAAATCGTAGCTTGAATATGTTCACGTTGATTGCGATGGGCACGGGCACGGCATATTTCTACAGCTTGATTGGCGTAATTTTTCCGGGCATTTTTCCGGCGGGGTTCAGAGGAGCCGGAGGGCGCGTTCCCATTTATTTCGAGGCCGCCGCCGCGATCACGACTTTAGTGCTGCTTGGGCAAGTGCTGGAACTGCGGGCGCGGCAGCGAACAGGCGGCGCGATTCGCGCGCTGTTGCGGCTGGCGCCTACGACTGCGCGGCTGATTTCGGAGAATGGCGACGAAAAAGACGTCGCGCTTGCAGCGGTGAAGCGTGGTGACCGGCTACGCGTGCGTCCGGGCGAGAAAATTCCAGTGGATGGCGTCGTGACCGAAGGCATGAGCGCGGTGGACGAGTCGATGGTAACGGGCGAGCCGATTCCCGTTGAAAAAACGGCTGGCGCGCGCGTCACTGGCGGGACCGTCAACGGCACGGGCACGTTTTTGATGCGCGCAGAACGTGTGGGAAGCGAAACCCTGTTGTCACGCATCGTGCAGATGGTCAGCATGGCGCAACGCACGCGCGCGCCGATTCAGCGGCTTGCGGACGTTGTTGCGTCGTATTTTGTACCGGCGGTGATTCTGTGTGCCGCGATTGCGTTTATTGTGTGGGCGATCTTCGGACCGCCGCCGCGGCTGGCGCACGGACTGGTGAATGCCGTCGCGGTGCTGATCATTGCGTGTCCGTGCGCACTGGGACTGGCCACACCGATGGCAATTATGGTCGGCACGGGGCGCGGCGCAACCGCGGGCGTGCTGATCAAAAACGCGGAAGCGCTCGAGACGCTGGAAAAAATTGACACACTTGTTTTCGACAAGACCGGCACGTTGACGGAAGGCAAACCGCGAGTCGCGGCGATCGAAACGGTCGCTGGGTGGTCCGCGAAAGACGTGTTGCGATTCGCGGCAAGCATCGAACAAGGCAGCGAGCATCCGCTTGCGGCGGCCATACTGGCCGAAGCTGCGCGCCAGAATATTAAACCGGCGGCCGCGACGGGATTTCGCTCGCTGACCGGAAAAGGCATTACGGGCGGCGTTGAGGGCCGGGCAGTCGCCATTGGAAATCAGACGCTGCTAAACGAAATAGGGATCGCAAAAGTCGCCCTGAAGCAACGCGCCGAGGATTTGCGCCGCGACGGCGACACGGTGGTGCATGTAGCTGTCGACGGCGCGGAAGTTGGGCTAATCGCAGTTGCCGATCCGCTGAAACAGTCGACGGCAGAGGCAATTACGCAGCTGCGCGTGGAAGGCTTGCGGCTGGTGATGTTGACGGGCGATAGCCGGGCAACTGCGGAGAGCGTGGCGCGCAACTTGGGAATCGACGAAGTGATTGCCGAAGTGTTGCCCGAGCACAAAGCAGAAATTGTGCAGCGATTGAAAGCAGAAGGCCGGCGCGTTGCGATGGCGGGCGATGGAATCAATGATGCACCAGCGCTGGCAGTGGCTGATATTGGCATCGCTATGGGGACGGGCACGGACGTGGCCATCGAGTCAGCAGGAATCACGCTGGTGCAAGGCGATCTCCGCGCCATCATCCGGGCACGAAGACTTAGCCGGGCTACCATGCGGAACATTCGCCAGAATCTAGTTTTTGCATTTGGTTACAACATACTCGGCGTGCCCATTGCTGCCGGCGTGCTTTATCCGTTCTTTGGATTGCTGCTGAGCCCAATCATCGCGAGCGCGGCGATGACGTTCAGCTCCGTCTCGGTAATCACAAACGCGCTGCGGCTGCGGCACGTGGCGCTGTAAGGTTTCCTTCTGGCTTCAGCCTGACTGGATTCACAGACAGAACCCGCGCATCCGGCTCCGCCGATTCCAGTGTTATAATCCGCGAATGACATTCATGACCATGACCTACGAACTGCAAGCGCCGTTGAAGCAAGAGCAGCTGCGCGCGCTTGCGTCGTTCGCGAACACCTACGGGTTGCAGAAATTCCGCATCGACGAAAAGAAAAACTGGCTGCACTTCGAATATGATGCTTCGCGGCTGAAGGAAACGGAAGTCGAACATGTGCTGCGAAAAGCAAAGATACCCGTGGCGGGAAGAGTTTCGGCGAACTAGCAGGGCGCGGAAGGCGCAGTCAGAGTTTAGCGGAACGCGAATGAAAAAAGGGGCCGCCGCTTGGGATCGGCAGCCCCCGAAAAGTCGCGTTCCGTGACTCGGCCTAGGCGAGACCGAGTCTGGGGTCATCCATCCTAGCTTCCCTCTCAGAGGCAGGTGGGAACGTTTCTCGCCACTCCGTGACCGAGCCCCTTCCTCCTCTGCCACAGCGTGATGAGCCACGTTTGGAACGCGACCCGCGTTTCTCAAGTGCACGCTTGCTGCCATAGGGCACCTGGCCGCGCCGGCGCAAGCACGATTGAGAACAAATGGGTTACGCACATGAAATACGCAATATTGACGAACCCCCTGAACCAGTTCGGAATGCGAATCCCTCTTTGGAACTGGGCATTGCCCTTGCGCCTCTTTCGGACGTTCGGGTGTTCACAGTTTGTTGCGATTTGCCGCTTGCGCGGAGATAGCCATTTCCCGCACTCTTAATCGACTCTCTATGCAAACCTTAATTGACTTTCTTGTGGCGCACGGATACGTGGTTCTGTTCGTGTGGGTATTGTTCGAACAGGGCGGGCTTCCGATTCCGTCGATACCGCTTTTATTGGCGGCGGGCGCGCTGGCAGGGGCCGGGAAGATGAATCTGGCTTTGTGTCTCACGATTCCCATGACTGCCGCGACGATCAGTGACCTTTGTTGGTATGAAATCGGCAAACGACGGGGCGGAAGCGTCCTGAATTGGATTTGCCGGATTTCGATCGAGCCTGATTCGTGCGCGCGGCGGACAGAGGAACTTTATGCGCGTCTTGACGCAAAATCACTGTTGGTTGCGAAATTCATTCCCGGTCTTTCAAGCGTGGCGCCGCCTCTCGCGGGAATATTCCACATGCGGCTCCCGCGCTTTCTTATATACGACATGTGCGGAGGATTGTTGTGGTCGACAACGTTTATTGGGTTAGGTTTCGCGTTTTCAAACGAGCTGGAGCAGGTGGCGCACTATGCCATGAGATTGGGCGAAATGCTGGTCGTTGTGATTTTGGGCGCGCTCGCCGCATACATTCTATACAAGTATATGCAGCGCCGACGGTTTCTGCGGGGCTTGCGCGTCGCGCGAATTACGCCCGAGGAACTGAAGAGGATGCTCGACGCGGGGGAAAATATTCAGATCGTGGACTTGCGCCACTCGGTGGAGTTTGAAGCGGACCCGTTGACGATTCCCGGGGCGCTGCGTCTTGACCCGAAGGAGCTCGATCAACGCCAGCAGGAGATTCCGCGCGACCGGGACGTCGTGCTCTACTGCACTTGACCAAATGAGGCGACCAGCGCCCGTGTGGCGCTGTTGCTGAGAAGACGGGGCATAACCCGCGTCAGGCCGCTCGCGGGCGGATTCGCAGCATGGCAAAAGAGCGGTTTTCCGATTCAGGATCACTCCGCAGGGGACGAAGCGCAAGGGTCCGCTGCAAACTTGAAGGCTTCGGCATAAATTCCCGTTAAAAACGCGCGTTACGGATGCGTTTCGGGCATCCAAACAGGCTGTTTGGCTTGTACTCATAATAGCTCGGCCTCATAATAAAAGGTGGGACTGGAAATCGCATGCGCATGAATCGGATCAATCTTCTTGGCTCCGCGGTGCTTATTGCGCTGGCGGCGACTACCTTTTTTGTGATTCGCGCGTTAGCCGCTGCGCGGCCCGCCGCCGAGCGAAGCCGACCTGCGGTGGCGGCAAAAGCTTTAGACGCCCAGGCTCAAAATGTGCCCGTTCTCTATTTTGCGAAGGATCCCGAGGCGGCTCCGCCGTTCCTGGTGCGCGATCTTTCCGGGAACGTTGTCTCGACGCCCGCGCTGAAGGGGAAAGTGGTGCTGCTGAATTTCTGGGCCACATGGTGCGGACCCTGCCGCGAGGAAATTCCGGAAATGATCAAGCTGCAGTCGAAATATAAGGACACGTTGCAGATTATCGGCGCATCCGAGGATGAGATCCCGCCGGAACAAGTCGCGAAATTCGCGCAGAAATTTGGAATTAATTATCCGGTGATCATGGCCAGCGCGCAACTCGAGCGCGAATATGGCGGCGTGGCCGCGCTGCCGACAACGTTCGTGATCAATACGGACGGTCGCGTGGTGCAGAAAAACGTGGGAGTTTATCCCTTGGAGTTTTACGACATGGAAGTACGGTCGTTGATGGGTATGCCAGTTACAGCGCGTATCGAGACCTTCAAAGACACCGGCCAGATCTTCCTGAAAAATGCAGCGCACGCATCTGAATTACCCGGCGTGAGTTTTGCCGGATTAACGCCGGCACAGAAAAAAATCGCGTTACACCGGCTGAACGCTCAAAGCTGCACGTGCGGCTGCAAGCTGACATTGGCTGAGTGCCGCATCAACGACACGACTTGTCCAATCAGCAAAGGCATTGCGAATAAAATCGTCCGCGAAGTTGCGTCTGGCAAGTCTGGATCAAGCGCACCGCCCGCCAAGGCAAGCTCAACGAGCCGGCAATAAGGCTTCCCTGCCTGAGTTACATTATCGTGGAAGTCACAAAGGCGGCATTCTGCTTTGTCTGGCTATCGCCGCCAGCAGATGCAAAAGACCGCCTTTTTGTGGAGTTCCGTAAACGCAACGAGATTCTGGTTCTTAGCGTCTGTCGGAGCGGAGTGCCAGGTTGAGTTCTTCGACGGCCGCGCTGATATGGTGCATCGCCTTCGTGCGATGGCCGTGAAAATCGTGCGCCGCGCGATTCAAGCGATCCTGCGCTTGGTTCAACAGATTGATTGCGTCGCGAATTTCAGGATGCCGTTCTCTGGCGTCGCGATCCTGAGTATTTGTGCGCAGCGCGGTTACAGAGGGTGCTTTAGATGGAGTGGAACCCGGCTCCGCAGAAGTGGCAATTGGAAAAGAGAGGCCGATTGCGAAAACAGATACAACCAGAATGCTCATGATTTTCTTTTTCATCTAAGATCCTCCTCGTCCGAATTTCGGTTCGGACTACCGGAATTACATCAAGATGATTGTTGCCGGAGTCGAATAGTTTCACGGTGTCGCGAAATTCTTTTGACCGGCCGCGCGGCACGCGGAGTTATGAACGTCTCATTCGTCTGATGACCGACAGAAACCGTGACTGCTTCCCGCACGCGGGAAAGATTTTAGCCCGTTTTGCGACTTCTGGAAAAAAAAGCTACGTAGCGTTTGACTGCCTTTCACCTACGGTCTATTCTTAGGCGTCCTTTGTTTTGAGTGAGAAGCAGAACCGATCGAGGCGCCTTTGCTACATCTCCTCTATGCCGCCATTGCTGTAGTTGTAGCCGTGCAACTGTCGTCGTTTGCCACCAGCATTTATCTGCACCGGACGCTCGCGCATCGCGGAGTGTATCTAAGTCCCATTGTTGCGTTCCCGATGCGGTTGCAGCTCTGGCTGTGGACCGGAATCAACACGAAAGAATGGGTGGCTGTGCACCGTAAACATCATCGCCACACGGACGTGGAGGGCGACCCGCACAGTCCAGTTTTGGAGGGACTGTGGCGCATTTTGCTTGGGAACGTCTATTACTACGCACGCGAGGCAAAACAGCCTGAGACTCTGGCTACCTTCGCGCCGGACGTTGGCAACGGATGGCTGGATCGCCATATTTTCGGCTTTGGGCTGGCGGGCGTAATCACGGGCGTCGCAATCTTCATGTTGCTGCTCGGACCGGTTTGGGGAGGGCTTGCCTATCTGGTGCAGGCTGCCACCTACATTTTCCTCAACGCGGTGATCAACGGTGCGAATCACGCGTTTGGCAAGCGCAATTTCGACAATACAGCGACGAATCTGGGCTTCATCGCGCTGATTACGGCGGGAGAAGGTTGGCACAACAACCATCATGCATATCCAACCTCGGCGCGGTTCAGCGTGTTTCGCGGCGAATTCGATCCATCATGGCCCGTGCTGAAATTATTGACCTGGATGCATCTGGCGCGTCCGCTGAAACTCGCGCCGAGAATGCAGTAGACGCCTCATTCTGAGATGGCAAGCTGGAATCCCGAGCAGTATCTGAAATTCTCCGAAGAAAGAACCCAACCTTGCCGCGACCTCGCGGCGCGCGTTACCGTCCCCAACGCTCAGCATGTGGTTGACCTCGGCTGCGGTCCCGGCAACAGCACGCAAGTGCTCGCGGAACGATGGCCGGATGCGGAGATCACGGGAGTCGACAGCGCCGCCGAGATGATCAATGCCGCAATCCAAACGCATCCGCGCGGACGATGGATTGTCGGCGATATCGTGAAATGGGCGGCCGAGGAAGAGCAGCAATTCGACGTGGTTTTCTCGAATGCGGCGCTGCAGTGGCTTCCCGACCACGGCAATCTATATCCGAAACTTTTCGCGCGCGTCGCGGCGGGAGGCGCTCTGGCCGTGCAGATTCCGAGCAGTTTCGATCGTCCGGCGCACCGATTGCTGCGCGAAATGGCGGCAGCGATTGGCTGGCGGCGGTGGTTTCCGTCGGGACGCGTAAAGAATTGGCACTCGCACGATTCCGGATTTTATTACGACCTTATGGCGCCGCTTTGTTCGCGCGTGGAGCTTTGGGAGACAGAATATATTCACGTGATGCCGAACGCCGAGGCGGTGGTCGAATGGTACAAAGGCACGGGGATGCGGGCCTATTTGCAAGCCATCGAGGAAGAACCTGAGCGCGAGCGGTTTCTCTCTGAGTATCTTGGGAAAATCCGGACTGCATATCCACCGCGGCCAGATGGACGCATTCTATTTCCGTTCCTGCGAATATTTCTGATCGCATACCGCTAGACGGACAGCGACTTTTTCGCCGCTTCCCTGCTCTCTCCATTTCTGGGGCATCAGCTGTTTGTGGCGAGAGTCTATGCCGGCAGCTTCGGATGCTGCAAATGGAAATCCGTTGCATCCTGATAGGCGCGGCCGAATGCGAGCATTTTCTCTTCGCCGTATAGCGGCGCGAGAAAGGTGATGCTCACGGGAGTGCCAGGCCCACCGTAATTGCCGACCATTCCGTCTTTGCCTTTGACCGCGGGCGGCGCGTCTTTGCCGCGAAGACCATTCGGCAAGATCAGCGCCGGATGCCCGGTGAGGTTCGTCACGGTGAGTTGATCGCCGTTCGTGGGCGCGACGATCACGTCGTAACCCTCGAAGGCCTTGCCGACAGCCTGCATGGCGAGAAACTTGGCCCGATTTGCTTGCACGTATTCGACGGCCGGGACAAAACGCGCGACGCGGAATGAATTCGCCCAGCCTCCGGGCGTTTGATTGACGAGGAGTTTGTCACGACCCGTGCGCGTCAACTCATCGAATGCGGCCGCGGCTTCGACATCGAGGATCGTCACCATCGGCTGATAAGGAAGCTTGGGCAACTCGATAGGCGTCATCTTCACGCCCATATCGCGCAGTTTCTGCAAAGCGGCGTCGTTGAATTTTTGATCGTATTCCGCCGAAGTGATGATCTGCTGCTTTTCGGCATCCGTGACGCCACGAAAATTCTTGACGCGCTCTTCCAGAGCGGCGCGGTCAAACTTGAATTCCGATTCGAGGAAGCCAACGCGGAATTCGCGCCAGTCCTGGTGCGCGTTCCAATTGAACGCGGCCGGCTGGACGGAGCGGTCTTCGCCGTCGGGACCGTAAATTGCATGCAGAACGAGCGCGCAATCTTCCACGGCGCGGCAGATTGGACCGAGTTTGTCCTGGCTCCACGAAAGAGCCATCGCGCCCGTGCGGGGCACGTGGCCAAACGTGGGACGCAAGCCCGTGCAGCCGCAGCGCGTGCTCGGCGACGAGATGGAGCCTAGCGTCTCCGAGCCGATGGCGAATCCGACGCAGCCTGCAGCCGTCGTCGAAGACGGGCCGGCCGAAGAACCGCTGGAGCCCTGATCCGGATTCCAGGGATTGCGCGTGATGCCGCCAAACCAGTGATCGCCGTTTGCCAGAGCGCCGAGCGTGAGTTTGGCGAGCAACACCGCGCCAGCGGCGTCGAGGCGCTTGACGACGGTCGCATCCTCGTCGATCGTTTGATCTTTGTAAGGCGCGGCGCCCCACGTGGTGGGATAGCCCTTGACGGCGAGCAAATCCTTGGCGCCCCAGGGAATCCCATGCAGAGGGCCGCGATATTTCCCCGCAGCGATGTCGCGATCGGCTTCTTTGGCCTGGGTGAGCGCGCGGTCCTCCGTGAGCGTGATAACGAAATGAAGCAGCGGGTCGTAACGCTTCAGGCGCGTCAAATACATTTGCGTCAGCGCCAGTGACGACACTTTTTTCGTGCGAATCATTTCCGCGAGTTCCCGTACCGTTGCGAAGGCGATTTCCTCCAGATTGTTTGGCACGTGGCGCGCGGCGATGGCCGGCGCCTCTGACATTCGCAACGGGCGCTTTGCCTTTTCGAAAGATGCGCTTGTGCCGGTCAAGGGATCGAAGATCATCGCGGGTTGAACGCCATTCGCCATATGCAGCGCGTAAATCTGATCGTAGCCCTTAGCCGCGTTCTGGAGATTGCGGAGCATCATCTCGCGATCTTCGGCGGGAATGGGCACGTCCGCGATCACGGCCGCGTCGCTGATCATTTCCACCGTGATTTTCTTGGGCTCGCCTTCGGCCATGGCCCAAAGCACCCCGGGGAAAAGCGTGCCGGCGACTCCGAATTTAGAGCACGCCGCCAGAAAACCGCGGCGATCGATTGCTGATTTTGGCTCTGCTGTTGGCATGTGTCTGACCTTTGCGAGATCGCGTCGATTAGAGGTTGCGAGATTATCCGTCTCGCTGATCCCGGCGGCGCATTGTCCAACCGAGTGCGCCGTGAGTCAAGGCCCTTTGGTTGATGCTGCAAGGAAAGCCCGCGAATTCTACTGAACTTCGAGGGTCAAGGTCGCGGTCTTCTTGTGGCCGCCGGCATCGGTGGCAGTCAATGTGTAGGTGGTCGTTTTCTTGGGGGAGACTTCCAGGCAACGATTGAGGGAGGGCCAAACGCCTTCAGATGCCTTCGGTTCGAGGGTAACGGTCTTGGCGTTAGAAATGCCGTAACAGAGCGCGGCCGAATCGCCGCGGCGGATCGCGCCGGGCGCGGCGTAGAAATTGAGAATCTTGAAATCATTGCCGCCAAAGTCTTCGACGAGCTGTTGAGCTTTGGCGCGCTTCGCCTCCGCGGCTTTCTGTTCGATGTCACGATTTTCCTGCCAGCGCGAATAGAAAATCCCGGCGACAATCAGAATCGCAATCACGACGATCACCCACGAAAACTTAAAGATTGTCCTAGCGGCTGAGCCTGGTTCGCCTGAATCGCGCGACATGCGCATTTACCCCTCAACTAGAATAGCGCGTCGGGCCGCGCGAGCAATGTCAGATATTCAAGGCCAGATATCTACCGGCGAATGGCTCGTTCCTTAATGCAGGTGCGGTGACGTCATCGGACCGCTAGGAATCTTTTGGAGCCGGTACTTTGGGCACGTGAGGGGGAACTTTTGCGTTCTCGCCTTTCCAGAGGCGGAATCCTCCGCGAAAGGCATTGCGATTGTCACCGGGTTCCGCGCCCGGCGGCAGCTTCTTCAGCTTTTTCAAATTTCCACCGCCAATCACGACGTAATCGGGTTCGAGTGCGACCTTGAGACGTTCGACAACGTCCGCGACATGGCGACGCCATTTCTTCTTTCCGTGGCGTTTGAGTCCGCGCAGACCGATATAATCCTCATACGTATGGCCCTTCTTGTACGGCAAATGCGCCAACTCCAAAGGCTGAAGGATTCCGTCGACAATCATCGCTGAACCAAGGCCCGTGCCCAGGCCCAAAAAAAGCATGCGGCCGCCATGATAGCTGCCGAGTGCCTGCATTCCGGCATCGTTGATCAGTTTTACGGGATGGCCGAAAACGTGGCTGAAATGAAATCCCACCCAGCCTTTGCCCAAATTATGTGGCTCGTGCAACGGACGGCCCTGCACCACGGGACCTGGGTAGCCGATGGAAACCACGTCGTATTTCCAGCCACTGGCGAGCCGCTTGACGTCTTTGACCATCTGGGCGGGAGTCATTTTGGGGCCGGAGGCGATTTTTCTTTCTTCGCGCTCGCCGGTTGCCAGGATTTTGACGTGCGTTCCGCCGACATCTATGACGAGAATTCGCAGGTCGCGCTCAGGTTTTTTTGGTTTCACGTATATCTCCGTATGAAAGATGCCCGCATTGAATTATGAACTTTAAGCGTTTGGCTGACAATAAAGCGTTCGCTGGCACCCACCTTTTCCGCCTTTGGACACCTGGATGGCGCAACTGGGCAATGGGTCAGTTTGAATTTTGACTCTTTTTGTCACGATTAAGAAAATTCAAACTGACTCATCAGTCGCAACTGGGGGCGGTTTGCAAGGGCTACGGACGGTGGGATAAGATATTCTCCCCCGGCACCCCTTAAGATCGTTCCTACGAAGATGGGAGAAGCAGAACTGTGAAAGGCGAAACGCAGAAGAGCCAATCGACACAGATTGGCTTGGCGCGGTGGATGGACCGCACGCGAAAAATGTGCAAGAAGGCCCGTAAAGAACTGAGCGCAAAGAATGTTCATGACTTGCGAACGGCGCTGCGGCGATGCGTGGTTATTGAAAGTGCGCTGAGCGAGTGCGACTCGCATTCCGATTGGAAAAAAATGAAGCGCGCCGGCAAGAAGCTTCTGAAACATTTGGGCGAACTGCACGATTCGCAAGTGCTGGTTGAGTGGCTCGGAAAACTCGAAATTGCCAAGGACGAATTGGGCGAGGCGCTCAAAATGTCGGTTGAGCAGGAGGAGAAGAGCCAGAAGGCAACAGCTTTGAAGGCGCTCGACCATTTCGACACGCAAAAATGGAAATCGTGGGAAGAGACTCTGACTCCGCGGGCGGCATTGCTGTTGACGGGCAGCCTGGCGGCGCAATATATCGCCCTGGAAAGATGGGAAGAAGGCCACCGGCGACACCGGTTCGCGCTACATAGCCATTCGAAGATTGGCTACCACCGGTTGCGCGTAGGCCTGAAGAATTTTCGCTACACCGTGGAAAACCTGCTTCCCGAATTGAATGCGCGGTGGGCCCGCGATCTGAAGCAACTCCAAAATCTGCTGGGCGACGTGCACGATTTGGACGTGCTGTGGTCCAAGGTGATTCGATTGAAGCCTGCGAGCGACCGCGCGCGGCTCACGACCTGGAAAACAGCAATCGAACACGAGCAAAAGCAGCGCCTTGCGGAATACCGGTCAAAGACAACTGGGAAGGATTCGCTCTGGGAGGCTTGGCGGGCTGCGTTGCCTCAAGATGAAAAACTGGAAGAGGCTGCGGTGGCGAAAATGGGCGCGTGGGCCTCTTTTCAAACACACGAATTCGCGCCCGTGCAACACATTGCGGCAAGGGCGGTGGAATTGTATGACGTGCTGGCCGCTGGGGGATTTGCGGCTGGACTGCCGACGGAACGCGCGCGCTGGATTGTACAGGCGGCGGCGCTGATGCAAGACGTCGGCTTAGGAGAAGGAAACAAGGGACACCACAAGGAATCGTTCCGCTTGATTTGCAATCAGCCGGTGCCGATTGGATGGAAGCGATCGGAATTGCGGCTGGCCGCGTTAGTCGCGCGCTATCACCGCAAAGCGCTGCCGCAACTGAAACATAAGGAGTTTAACAACCTGTCGGCGGCGATGCGGCAGGCCACGCTTTTCCTGGCGGGGATCCTGCGCCTTGCAAATTGTTTTGAGCAAGTGGCAAAACCGATACGAAAACTGGACCTTGACGTTACGCCTGAGCATCTGACGCTTCGGGCCTATGGCTATGATGGACAGGAGCCGTTGCTGTCGAAATTGGCCAACGCCAAACATCTGCTTGAAATCGCCTGCCGCAAGCCAATCGTCATTTTACCCGGCGCGGCGGGCGCGGGCGTGCGACGAATCGAACTCAAAGCGAAGGCGAACGCTGCATAGAGAATCCGACTGGCAAGCGCGGCACCGTCCCCGAATTGCTTGGGTCCGCCAAGGTTGGCGCACTACCCGGCGAGAAATCTAAGGGCCTTTGGCGAATAGATCGCGACGATTGATCCGTGCGGCGGCGAAAGGGTTTTAAGTTCCAACGAAGCGAAACCGGCCTTCTTTAGCGACGTGACCGCGGAGTGACTGCCGATTGCGTAGGCAATGACTTCGTCCAGGTTCGGAGCGTGCCCCACGCAGATCACTTCGTCGGCCTTGATTGCCGACAGTTCCTTGAACAACTCCGCGGGCTTGGCCTCTGATTTGAGCGCATCTGTGTAACGCAGTTTTTTTACCGGATACCCCAACTCTTTGCAGGCAATCTCCGCGGTTTGTATAGCGCGCAAGAGAGGGCTGGTCAGGATGAGGCTGGGTTTGATGCCTAAAGCATGCAGACCACGCGCGGCGGCTTCGGTTTTCGAGACGCCTTTGGGGGTTAGGAAACGATCTGTTTCTGGAGGTGAAGCAGGATCGTCGCGATCAATGGCAATGCCGTGACGGAAGAGATGGACTTTCATGTGAGATTCCCTTTTCTTCTTAGGCGATATTTAATTCCAAACGAATCCTTTTGCCCTAAAGAAATTATGACTGCTGAATGCATGCGAAGGTCACGCAGCCCGATGCGACCGCGCGAGCGGTCCTTCAAGACCGGAGACGGTTCGCGCGGTGCGAGCGCGGCCAAAGTGAACTTTCCTTCCAAAAACCTCCTCGAATAATTTGGCGCCGCGCCGGCAGTCGCGAATGGGCAAGGGTTGGCGGTCGCTCGAATACAGGCGAAGAAGAATTCCCTTCTTACCGATGATTACGTCCACGTTCTGGACCGCGCGACGCCGCTCCTTGTCGAGAGCGATGGCTATGCGAAGAATGGCAGCAAGCGCGCGAACCTGAAAGCGGCGGCGCGGGCCGAGCGATGAATAAAGCTTGTGCTGTGGATCGGGATTTGCCTTGCCGTGGTAGCGAATCAGGCAGGCAACCAAGAGGCGATCCGCCTCCGCCAGACCAGGAATGTGCGCGTGGCGAACGATGTATTCACCGTGCTTGTGATGCGAACTCGAATCTATGGCGTATCCAACATCGTGCAATATGGCCGCTGTTTCCAGGGGCAGGCGCATCTCGTACGGAAGGCCGTGGACACGCGCAAGCTGATCGAACAGATAACCCGCGAGACGGCGAACTTGCTCCGAGTGCGACGGCTCATAATGAAAACGGGCAGCGACGCGGCGCGCTTCGCGGAGCAACGGCTGAAAACGAGCGGCATAGGCACCGGCGGCCGCTCCGGAAAACTGCGACGAAGCGAGATCCCACAGAATTCCCTCTTTGACGCCAACTCCCGGTACCAACATGGAGCGCAAGTGAAGCCACTTCGCAAGAGAGGCGAAGACCACGGAGGCGAGGCCAATCACTTCGGCGCGATCGCGGCGGAGATGGAGCGCGTCCATGCGCTCGGCGACGTCTAGCCCCAAAATCTCCCAGAGGCGCTCGCGAACAAGGCGAAGGTTGACCGTCGGGATTCCCGCGACGCGCGGGCCAGGGGCGATCCGGGCCAGCGCCTCGGCATTTCCTCCGGAGGCGACCACAATGGCGCCCGAGAGGTTGGGCGGTGTTGGCCAGACGCTTCGAAACAGGGAAAAGACACGATGTTGCACGCGTTCGAATTCGTCTTCGCTGAGCGAGCCGTAAATTCCCAGCGTTTCCATCAGCCGGACGCTGCCCAGCGGAAACGCAAAGATTTTCTCGGGCGTGCGCTTGCGAAGCAGACTTATTTCAAGACTGCCCCCGCCAAGGTCGACGATGAGCCGCGGAATTAACCTGTGACTCACGGCGCCGAGAATTGCGGAGCGTACGAGGCGCGCCTCCTCGGACGAGTCGATCACTTCGAGCTCAATGCCAGTTGTGCGGCGGATACGCCGAATCAGGTCACCGCGATTGCGCGCTTCGCGGGCGGCGCTGGTGGCCACGGCGCGGCAATGCTGGACGCCATAGCGGTCCATCAATTGTTTGAAGCGGCGGAAAGCATGAACGGCACGGTCCATGGTGAGCCGGCTGAAGCGGCGTTTCGTGAACGCGCGATGGCCCAGGCGAACAGGAGCACGCTCGATATCGAGAATCTGAATTTCCGCGGAGGATTTGGCTTCGGCAATAATCAGCC
Source organism: Candidatus Acidiferrales bacterium (assembly GCA_035943235.1). Taxonomy (GTDB): domain Bacteria; phylum Acidobacteriota; class Terriglobia; order Acidiferrales; family UBA7541; genus DAHUXN01. The sequence goes on along the minus strand of DASZCH010000212.1, from coordinate 19,732 downwards.
GGATGGCGTTGGAGCCCGCGTCGATGGCAGCGATTCGGACGGGGGCGGCCAATGTTATTGCCAGAGGTGAACGAGGGCGTGCGAGGGCCGGTAACGGATATTCCGGATGCCCAGGTAGGAAGCGATTCGTTTGCGCAGGTCCGCGTTGACCGTGCGAATCGGATTTTCGCCGTTCAATGCGGCGAATCCGTGATGCTTGGCGAGGCTGACAAATTCCTTGCGCAGCATCGTCTGATAGCTAATGAAGGAATCGTAAAGATCGTCGGAGAGATGCAGGTCACGGCCCGCTTCCCAGAAGCTGATGGCGGGAGATTTCTGAAACTCGCGCTCGAAGGCGACTTGCGGGCGCACGTTGAGAAAGAAAGTGAGATCCGGAGGCAGCGCCAATTCGTAGATTCGGTGAAGATATTCGTGATCGAGGCCGCGAACCACGGCGCGAGCGATCAAGGTGTAATAGTAACGGTCCGCAAGAACAATCATGCCGGAGCGCAGCGCGGGGAGAATGCGATTTTCGAGTTGATCGAAAAAGTCGGTGGCATACATCAGCGCCAACGTGTACCGCGTAACGGAATTCCGGGCGAGCAGGCTGTCGATATCCTTCGCGATCAGAAAAGAGCGGCGAAGGCCCATCGTTTGCACGGCAAAGCCTTGCGACTCGAGCCATTCAGTGAGCAGCGCAATCTGCGTCGAGCGGCCCGAGCCGTCGGTGCCTTCGAGAACGATCAAGTGGCCGCTGAGTTCGCTACGATTCTTCGTGGGCAAACCAGCGGAAGGGCGAAGCGGCACGCTTTCGCCAAGCCATGTTTGCATGCCGGAGCCTGGCGTGGTGACAAACTCGCGGGTCACGTCGGGATTACCGTCTGATTTCACGGGCTCTGTCATAAATTCTTATACCGCTTCAATTCGATTTGCTCGGCAACCACATCGCGCATTTTCTGTTGCAACTGGTGAACGGGCAGAGTTCCATCCATCAGAACGAAGTTGTCCGTGGGCACCATCTCGTCGTAACGCGCCAGAGTGAGTCCTTGAAATTTGGCAAAGCTCTGGATGGGATCGAGCGATAGGCCCAGATCCATGCCTGCTTCGTAGTATTTAATTCGCGGCCTGCCGCTGAGAATGCGGTGGATCGCAATCTCCAGGGGAGCTCGAAAATAAAATGTGACATCCGGAACCACGGCGAATCGATAAAGATTCCTCAGCCACTCGATGGGACAGCCGCGCGCGCCATCTCGAGCGAAGGCGGTGTAAATATAACGATCGGCGAGAACCAGGTGGCCGCTGCGAAGAAGGGGAAGAATTTGGCGCTCGTAGCGATCGGCAAAGTCCGCCGCGTGGATCAGCGAAAATGTGACCGGCGTCAGCAGGCGGCGCCGCTTTCCCCTGCGCGTCGCTGACTTAACCAGCGGAGAAGAATTCCACTCGGTGAAATAGGTGCGGTAGCCACCGACCTCCAGCCAGCGCTTAAGAAGATGAAGCTGCGTGCTCTTCCCGGAGCCGTCAATGCCTTCCACGACGACCAAAGCGCCTGAATAGGGACGCGCGGGCGGCTTGGCGCGTTTTTCCTCAGGGCGCGCGGCCGATTCCAGAGCTGTGCTTGACGTCGCCATTTGTGCGGACAAACTCTACTAGTCTGGGCGGCCAGTGTAAATACTGGATAAACCTTCCGTGAAAATTATATCAACTTTCGGCGAAAATTCTCGCGTATGGAATCTGGCGAGCTTGCGCGCATCCACGTGGCTGCGATTTGATCGCGGGGCTGGGGGTTACTGTGAACCGGCGACCTGCTCCGTCGTGTCGTAGAGCCGCTGTGCTGGATGCGTCTCGGCCGGTTCGTCGGACACGGTAATCGCGAGAATGCGAATCTTGTCATTGTCGGGTAACTGCAGCGTTTTGGCGCCAGCGGGTAGTTCCAGTGCGTATGCAAAGAGGTAAGAATATGCGTAAGGCACGTTAGCGCCGCCGGACGTATGGTGATGCGAGGCGAACCACGCAATCGGCGCGCGTTTGATGAAGCCCGGAGTGATGCCCGCGAAATGCGGCAGCGTTTCCGGATTTTTCTGCAAGTACGCGATTCGCCGTCGAATTCGTTGCGCGCGCTGGCTGGTGTCGCTTGCATCGGGCTCTGGCGGAATTGGTCTGGGCTCCATCGTGAACGAGCGGTCATATGACTGGCCAATGTAGCCGCCCCAGTTCTGGATGGTCAGGTCGGTGCTGGTGTCGCCTACTTTGAACGTTGCCTGCTGGTCGCCGTCGGCCGATGCCGCGAGGAGGTAAACGCGATTGAATTTCCCGGCGGGCAGGTGAATGGTCTGGCCGCGCGCGATCACGGCGTCGGGTTTTCCCGTTGCCGGAGGGGCGAGCTTGAAATGAATTCCGGAGTACGCGATTTCCGACGGCAACAACTCGGCGGGCAGCGCATTTCCCGCTGCGTCAAAGCCACCCGCCGCCTTCTCGCCATCCTTGCTTGCAGCGGCAAGATCGTAATGGAGTGGGACTATTTGCCAGCGCGTAGGCATTGATCGAACTCGCGCCGGCGCCAGTTTCACTTCGTAGCTCTTGATTTCGTACGGGGCAAAATTTGCAATCAAGTCGCCTCCAGCGATTGACACGGGGCCGACGGGCAATTCTTGCCCATTAATTTCTCGCGCTGTGATAACCGGAGCGGCAAACGAAACGCGAACGTCGCGCTGAGGCTTGCCGTTCATTTCGACAAGGCGCACAACTTCGTCGGTGCCATCTTCGGCCTTCTTGAAAGCCATGACGCGAACGCCGCTTTCACTGACTTTTAGCAAAGACAAAGTCTTGCCGAGCGCTCCGCTATGCTTTGCACTCTCGAATGCGATGAGCGGGGAGTCCAGACAATACGCTTGCCACGGCGTATCGCCATCGCGCCAGCCGCCCTCATGGCTCGAAAGGCCGTAGAGAAATTCGTGGTGGCCAAAATCCTGCGAGCCCTGGTCGCGATAGGACTGGCCTGCGTCACTGACGCCCGGAGTGTAAAGAAGCGTGAGGCGCAACGCATTGTCGCTGGGCCGATCGGAGCCGGTTTTCGCGCCGGAGAGAATTGTGACGCCGAATTTGCCGCTTTGATCGGTGAGATCGAACCAGCGATGCGAAGGCATCTCGAACATTTTTTCGTTGTCGGCAGGACGTTCGATGGTTCCGGCGCCCCAATTGTAAGTCGCGGTTTGATTCGAAGCGGTCAGCGGGAAAGTGGCTTTCAGGGCGGCTTCGCGAGTTTTCCAGTCGATGGAATTCACGAACTCGATGCGATTGCCGGCGTCGCCCGAAGACAGGCGAATCGTCTGTACGAATTTTGAGCCTTCGGCTTCGCGTTCGATTCGCAGCGCCACACGCACTGGACCACGTTCGGCGATTGTGATTTTCGCAGGACCGCCGACGTAACCGCGCGGCGGCTTGCTCTGATCCGACCAGTCCATGTTCCACGCGGGCCATTGCGAAGGCTTTTCGGTCTGGAACGCTAGGCGCGCGGGGGCGGAAAGAAGTTCGCGATTGAGTTTTTTGTCGAAGATGCTCGAAACGTCGCCGTCGTGATTCAACTGGATGCGATACCGGGCGTTTTCGAGCGAGGAATTGGTGACTTTCAGTTCGGAAGACGGCGAAGGCGCGGTTGCGGATGGCTGCACGTCGTAGACCGCGAAGGCCGTCGATAGAACTTTGGCGAGGAACAACATTTTTATCGTCGAAGAACGACCCATTGATGAGCACGCTTCCACTTCGGACGGCACTTCTCGTCCGTCCGGTCCAACCACGCGTACGTTGCATTGCGCACTGCCGTCGTCGAATTCGACATTCGCTTCCACCACATCTTCACGCTCAATGGACAGGGGATTGAACACTACTATCGCTGCGCCTTTCCCTTGCGTGTCCAATTGCGAAGCAAGTGCCTCGGTGGCGCTCGAGAGCACACCGGCGAATTGATTCATGGCGATGACGTCGTCGTTCCAGGAATATTCGTATGACTTGGGCGTCGCAGTGCCGGCCATGATGTCGTGGAACTGGCCGCCGAGCACGAGACGCCAAGCGTGATTCAAGCGTTCGAGCGGATACGGGCGTCCGCCGAGCCACACGGCCCCGACGGAAGCTTCTTCCGCGGCATGAGCGAGATTTTCATTTTCGCGATTCCAGCGTTTGTGGACCGCTTCGGAGGTTAGAGAGCCCGCCGAGTGGTTGGTCAACTCCAAGTCGCCTTGATAGCGCGGCAAACCGGCGGTCAAATGTTGCGCGAGAATGTCCTTGAACATCTGATCGGCGTCGGAAGAAATAATGTGGAGAGGGCCGGTGCCCATGCGGACTTGCGGGCCCGTGGGCGGCGTGGATGCATTTTCGTTGTCGTCATCCTGGTTCGGATTTCGCGAGGGCAGCGCGCCCATGCTTTTCGTCACCATCTCTTCGACGAGCCTGACTGAGTTTTCATCTGGCGAGCCGCCAATGTCGCCCGTGCCGTAGTAGTGGTAATCGGCGAAAACGCCGCTGACTTTGCCATCTAAGTCAACGCGCTTTGGCCAGTCGATGAAATTGCGCACGTCGGAAGGTCGTGTGCTCTTGGTGAGATCGTAACTGACGCCGCCGGAATAGCTTTCAGGATTGAGAGCGGCGATGATGCTGCGGCCGTCCGGGCCTGTCCAAACGCCGACATTGAACGGCGTGCCAGCGGGCGTTTGTTCCGCAGAATCGGGACCGCCGACGGGCGCAGAAGAACCCCACGTCAATTTTTGCGTGGAGAAACCCTTGATTCCGGCTGCGGCAAGTATGCTGGGCAAATCCGCGGGGAAACCGAAACAATCCGGGAGCATGTATTCTTCGCTGGCTTTGCCGAATTCGTGGCGGAAATATTCGTTGCCGTAGAGCACTTGGCGAATGATGGATTCTGGCGAAGGCGAGTTGACGTCGTTCTCTTCCATCGACGAGCCCGCTGGGAACCATTGGCCCGTTGCCACGTAGTGTTTCAGCTTTGCGAAATCGGCGGGGTAATATTCCTTCATCATCATGTAGCGATTCGCGCCTGTCCAATTGAAAATGTAGTGAGGATATTTTTGGAAGAGAGCGAAGTTCTTGTGCATCGTGTCTGGAAGGTATTCGGAAATGACCTGCGGATATTCCCAGCGCCACTGGGTATCAAGATGGGCATAGCCAACGAGGTAGAGCGTCGGCTGATGCTTCAAATCTGTCTTCTGCGAGTGTTCTGCGCTTGCTTGTGCGCGAGCGGGAGCTGCTTTGGTCTGGGCCGTGGCAACTCCTGGGCGGCAGCACAGCGCAATGAGTGCGCCGATAAGTAACGCGGCAGACGGGATTGCGCGTCGAATAAGACCTGCGGTGCCGAATGACGTTTTCATTTGTGTCCACCCCACTGCGAGGATTCGCGAATCTGGGTTACCGGCAAATGATTTCTAAAAACCAAACAACACGAATGTTCTATTGCCGGGCTGACGATGCTGCACGACGCTTGGCTTTAATCAACACGTCGACTGAATCGGGGCGCCCATTCCAGAAATCGAGCCGGATGCGACCGTCGGGAAGCTGCCTCACCGTCGCGGGAATAGCGCTGGCGGTTAAATACCACCCTGCCGGCAAAACGACGGCATTGCGCGCCCGGCCAAAGCTGCGATCAAAAACCAATTCGTCGCCATCGAGACGGTAGCTGACGGGCGCGGCGTACGTCTCCGAAATCCGCAAACGAGTCGACTGTCCTTTTTTCACCGGAGGAAACGGAATCACGACTACTTGCGTCGTGTCGCCAACTTTCTCGTCTCCTGTATCGATTTTCGCCGCGGCAAGTTCTGCGCCGGTCATGATGCGGCTCTCCAGTTTTTCGCCTGTGTCGAGAATGTATGCGGAGGGATTCGAAACTGTGCTGCCCTCGCGGACGACGTTGAGATATTTGTCCGCGCCGGGATGTGATTCTGTGTAGTCGTGGTAAAGGCTGAAGGAATGCGTATCCGGCTGGTTGAGGAAATAAACGATGTCGCGATCCTGATGGGCGCGTTCGGAAAGGCGCTCGCGTTCCGTTTCACCTTCGAACGGCGCTTCCCAACTGCGTGCTGAAGTCATCGCGTGCGGCGCCGCTCCGGGTCCTGTTTGCGCGCCAAGTTTTGCCTTAACGATCAATGGAGCTTCGCCGGCGCTACCATTCATGAAGCTGATTGAAATGCGCCCGTCTGGCTCGGTCAAAACCTGCGACGGCACGTTGCATCCAATCAATTCGTATCGCGCGGGCAGCACGACTTTGTTGCGCTTGATTCCGAGCGGGCGATTGAAGACGATTGCATCGCCATCGCGGTAATAGCTCTTCGCGTCTTTGTAGGTCTTTATGATGATCATGCGGCCCTGGCCTTCGGACGGCACGGGACGAGCCAGAGTGACTTTGATGTAGTCCATCGATGCGTCAGCATCAGTCATCAAGGGATCCCGGCGGGCGTCAGCACCACTGACCACTTCGAAGTGAAGCGGCTGACCCGACATGGCATCGTAGACAGATTCATCGCTGGCGACGCTGCCCTTGCGGATGGGATTGAAGAAATACTTCGCGCCAGCAGTGGTGGCAGTGATTTCGTAATAGATCTTGAAACTCGCGGAATCGGGAGCGAGCAATTCGTAACGCGTGTAGGCGTCAGTTTCGGTTTGCCGTGTCGCCGATGGTGCGGCAGCGACGCCGGATGGGGCCTGCTGCGCGAGCAGCCAAGTCGTGTTCACTAGCAACGCAGCTACCGCCAGCGTGCGAACGAATGCTCTGCGCATAAGTGGTCTCCTTAGCCTGGCATAACGCGGAATCGCGCCCACGCATCTTCTCCGAATTGCCCCGAGGTGTAAATAGGCGGAGTTGCTTCTGACCGTTTCGCACCGTTGGGCTTATGCGCGTATACGGAGCTTCCGTGCAACCATTCGCTACGGAAATCCGTCCCAAGAATTATGCAGTTGCGACGCACTCAGCCGCGGGAGAATCGAATCATGCGAAAAATGCTAATCGGCATTTCGATGCTTTACTTGTTGTTGTCGGCACCCGCAGGAATTGCGAAAAATCAGCCGAAGGACCAGCCGAAGACTGTGAAACTCGTATTGTCTCCGGCATCGACGATCCCCACTGCCGATATTTTAAAGAACCTCCATGTGAAATGCCCTAACGTGTCGATCACGCTGGACTCCACGAAATCGGACTACATGCTCGAAGCGGGAGGCTGGCCCGGCAATTACAAGTTCGCGCTATTCAAGCCGGGAGGACAGGCAGTGTTTGGGACTACGACGCATATGCTGAGCAATGCCGTGAAAGACGTCTGCGGATTCATTAAGAAGCAAAAGTAGAGAATTCGCCGCGATCCGCGAGACTGCACTTAGCTTCTAGTCTTCCTCTCACGACACAATCAGCCGCGCAGCGACGTAGTGCGACGCATTATGCAAGAGCACACCCTTGAACTCCCGAATGATGCCGCACCTGCCTGTCGCCGCCGACCGTGATTGCGGTGAAAACTGGGCTGACGCGTTGCTCACTGAGGCAGCCGAGCGTATATTGTCGGGGACGCGCGGAAGCAAATAGAAATTTCTGGCGACATTTAGGAGGACTCCTTGGCGAAACGCTACGGTTATGTGGTGTGCTTTTTCTTGCTTGCGGCACTGCCGCTGCTGGCGCAGGCTCCGGCCGTTTCGGAGATGTACGCGCAGATTCGCGCCGAAGAGACGAACAATTCCAAAATCATGTGGATCATCCACGAAGTCGCCGACGTGTACGGCCCGCGCGTGACGGGCACGCCAAACCTGAAGGCCGCGGACGATTGGGCCGTGCGAACCATGACTTCGTGGGGATTGAAGAACGCGCACCTGGAACCGTGGACCTTTCAGCCTCCGACCGCGGCGACACCTGTCCCCGGATGGGAAAACATGGAGCTTTCGGCGGAAGCTGTTGCGCCGTTCCACGGGCCATTGATGGTCGAGCCGCTTGCATGGACCCCGAGTACACATGGCACGGTCACTTCGAAAGTCGTGATGCTGCTGCCACCCGGGCTGATTGCGCCTGGCGGTGGTGGATTTGGCGGCAGACCCGGTGGTGCAGCGCCAGCCGCGCCAGCCTGGGCGCCTCCGCCGATGCCGCAACCGCAGAAGGAAGAGCGTCCCCAACAGCCCACGCAAGCGGAGCTCGATGCCTACCTGAATTCCATGAAGGACAAAGTCCGCGGGGCGATTGTGTTAGTTGGCAATCATATCGATGTGGCGGAAGACATGAATCCAGCGCCGCTTCGCCGCACCGATGACGAATGGAAAGCGCGCTTCGATCCTAACAATCCGCAACGCAACCCATTCGGGAATCGTCGCCAGCCGCCACCGCTGGGGCCGGGACAATTGTCGCGGCAGGAAGTTGCGAGGGCCGTCGATCAGTTCCTGGTCGACAATGGAGCGCTGGTGCGCATTAACGATGCGGGGCGAGCGCACGGAGTGATCGTGGCGCAGCAGAACAATACGTACGATTGGTCGAGAGCCGTGCCCACGCTGGTGATACGCAATGAAGACTACGGCCGCATCTCGCGCATCCTTGCCGACGGCACGCCGGTGACGTTGCGCATCAACATTCAGAACAAGGAATACCCCGAGGGCACGACCGTCTACAACGCGATTGGCGAGATTCCCGGCACGGACAAGAAAGACGAAATTGTGATGTTGGGAGGCCACTACGATTCCTGGCATGACGCGACTGGCGCCACCGACAACGGCATCGGTGCTTCAATGATGTTGGAGGCGGTGCGGATACTGGCGACGCTTCACGTGAAACCGCGAAGAACGATTCGTGTGGCGCTGTGGAGCGGAGAAGAAGAGGGGTTGCTCGGGTCGCTCGCATACGTGAAACAGCACTTTGGCAGCTTTGAAAATCCCAAGCCGGAGTACGCAAAATTGGACGCGTACTTCAACATCGATTCGGGCACGGGAAAACCGCGCGGGGCGAGCGTTTTCGGTCCCGAAGATGCGGTGACGATGGTCCACGACGCGCTGATGCCGTTTCAGAATTGGGGATTCACGGGCGTCAGCGCCAGCAAGAGCCGTGCTACCGGCGGAACCGACAGCACGTCGTTCAACAACGCTGGACTGCCCGGCATCGGTCTGGCGCAGGATCCGTTTGACTACGGCAGCTTCACACACCACACGAATCTTGACACGTACGAGCGGATTTACGAGGAAGACGTGCGCGAAGGCGCGGTGGAAATCGCATCGGCCGTCTATGCAGTGGCCATGGCCGATCAAATGGTGCCGCGTTACAAAGCGGCGGACATGCCAAAACCTGTGCCGGAGCCTGGCCCCGGTTCACTGGCCGTTCCCGCGCGACCTGCGTCGCCGCGCGGAAACGGAGCATCGCACTAACGGGCCTTGTGTAACGTCGCGTGCGCGGCTCTTTCCATGGGGAAGGGCTAGCGCGCGCCGGGATTACCGGGATAGTGATACCAGTCGTGATAGTGCCGGCCATCACGGTCAACACCACGATCTGCGACACCCATGTATAGGGGCCGTTCAATGCGGAAGGTCACGACCGAGTCTCGAGGAATTCGGACTTCGCGGCCTTGATCACCTTGAATCGCACCCACGATGGCGCCAACCACGCTATAGTCGCGGCCCGCTTCCTGGCGGTTCGGTGTTGCCCTGATTGCGTAGCGTTCACCATCCACGGTCACGGACTCGAGATCAATGATCAGATCGTTGTCCCGCTCAACCCTTACCATCAGTTCGACGCGCGAACCTCTTGGGATTGCGAGCCGGCCGTTATCGCCGCGGACATTCCGGTCCACTCGTCCAAAGTACACTTGGCCGTCCGCCCTGTCGGAATCAATCGTACGGTTCGTGCGCACGGGAATGACCTCGCCGGGGTCGATCCGCGTCATGCGATCCCGGTCCCGGTCGCGGTCACGATCTTGCGCTGAAGCGGCCGGCACAATGCACAGACCCGCCACAAGCGAAATCGCGCCCAGAAAGCTAACTACGAACTGGATTGCATCGCCTGTCTTGCATCGATAAGTCATTAGCATCTCCTTTTGTTTTAACGCCATCACCGTACCGGCTGGCCTCTCTTCACTTTGGGCTATTGATGGCGAGCAACATCGGGCCTGCTTATAGACTATCCGTCTACCGGCACCGCATCTATCGGCCAAATGCTGTATTCCCCAAGGCGGTAAAAGGGTAAGGCGCAGACCGACCCATGTTCGCAAGTATAAATTGTTCGTGCTCTTATTTGTAAAAGTGGTGCGCCCGGAGAGATTCGAACTCCCGACCTTCTGGTTCGTAGCCAGACGCTCTATCCAGCTGAGCTACGGGCGCATCTTTGGGAATGAAATGCTTGTGCGGCGTGGTTGCCGGTGAGGCCGTCATCGCACGCTGAATAACACTTTATGGTGAGGCGCAGCCGGAGTCAAGACGTTCGCGGCAGATTCAATTGGGATTAGACGATGCGTTTCAACAACCTGCGCAACGTACGAAACCAGCGCGACAAATCATGGGCCTTCTGAGAATCAGGCAGCGCTGCGGGCGGGCGAGACGGACGACAGTCACGCAGATGTGTCGGAGCGGCGAAAAGAAGTTCGCCGTTGCTGACGGGCATGCCAGTGAAGATTGGCACCAGAGCCGCGACCGACGGGCAAAACCCCACCCTTCACAAACAACGCTCAGGATGGGGTACCCGCGACAGCGCCGGAACTACAAATTAAGATGCGGCGGCGCTAGCGCGATTCGATGCGAATCGAGCCCGAGCTGGTGCGCAGCTCGACGGTAGGTCCGCCGGAGCCGACTTGCCCATGAAGCTCGCGCGGATTGATTGTGCCTTGCACCGTGATGGGAAACTTCGAGTCGATGCGGCCGGAGCTCGTGCGAGCGTACAGCTCAAACGAGGTTTTCTCCGGAAGCGCGACCGTCAAATCGCCCGAGCCGGTGCGAAGCCGCCAACTGCCCGTCGGAGTGCCTTGCGCCCGAATGTTTCCGCTGCCTGTGCCAACGTGCACCGCTCCCTTCACGCCGTTGATTTCCACCGTGCCGGATCCGCTCGACGCTTCCACGTCGCCGGAACCGGTTTGCGAGAGGACGATGTCGCCCGAGCCGGTCGATGCAGTCATCGCGCCTGCGACGCCGTCAGCGTGAATCGTGCCGCTGCCGCTCGAGGCGTGGACCGTACCTTTTACGTTGGATACCGTAATGTCGCCGGAGCCCGCGCGGGCGGAGGCGTCATTGCCGATACTGGAAAGCTTCACGTCGCCGGAGCCTGTCGTGGATTCCACGGGCCCCGCCACGCCGTCGACCGTCTGATTGCCGGAGCCGGTGGCCGAATGAAGGCGCGTCTGAGCTGGCGTCACGATCTCGTAGCTGATGGAAATGTTGCGCATCATCTCGCGGTCGTTTTCGTGGCCAATGGTGATGGTGTTGCCGTTCTGTTCGATGGGAGGATGCTGCTCAATATATTGAATGCGCGATTCGGCGTCGCGTGCGCCGGAAGACCAGTTATCGTTGGCGCGAATCGTGGCATGGATTTCCACTTTGCCGGAATCTGCCGTGCGCACAGTGATGTTGCCCGAGCCGGTGGCGACGTCCATCTCCACGGATCCGCTTACGGTGAGAGTCTTGTCGAAATGGCCTTCGGCGGCCGCGCGCGCCGGCGCTGGAGCCATGGCGGCGAGCATTGCGAGCGCAAATGCCGCGACCGTGAGACGCAGATTCTTCGTCGCTTTCATGTTCATCGTCATAATGGATTCACCCCTCGCGAAATTTATTGGGCCTGTGTAAGTTACGCAAAACCGCCGCTAGAAGTTCAGACGCGCGCCACGGCAAATGGTGAGCGGAGATAAGTTTGTAGTCGGATCGGGCCCGCGACAAGAGATAAGAAAACATCGTTTACATAAGAGCCTTGACACCGCCTAAGCTTCGCCCTGATTATGACGCCGATCATTTCAGGAGCGTCTATTGGGACCAGCCAGACCATCCTCGTCCATTCCCATGCTGATGTCTGTTTTACTTTGCGTTGTGCTCATCCCCTTGTCGACTCTTGCGCAGTCTCACAACGAGCCGGTGATCGATATGCATCTCCACGCTGACCACGTTGACAGCCAGGGTCCGCCTCCTATATTTATCTGTGCGCCTTTCTCCATTTGGCCCACGCGGGATCCGAAGACGGGAGGCGATGCATACGGAATGTCCTTCTTAAAGCACCCGCCCTGTGAATCACCGCTCCAGTCCGCTTCGACGGACGAAGAGATGATGCGACGCACGCTGAAAATCATGCAGTTGCGCAACGTCACCGCCCTGGCCAGCGGCCCGCCCGACATAGTCGCGAAATGGAGGGAAGCCGGTGGAGATCGCATATTACCTGCTACCCCCTTCGACCCTAAGTCCGGCAAACCGACTGTCGCTGAATTACGACAACTGGTGAAAAACGGACAGGTCGTCGCCTTTGCAGAGATCGGACAACAATATGAAGGCATCGCGGCCAATGATCCGCGGATGGAGCCCTACTACGCTCTGGCTGAGGAACTTGACGTACCTGTCGGCATTCACATGGGACCGGGACCGCCGGGTGCCACCTATTTCTTCGCGCCAAATTACCGCATGCGCTTTTCCAGCCTGCTTATATTGGAAGATGTTCTCGCCCGGCACCCCAAGCTGCGTCTTTGGGCCATGCATGCCGGTTGGCCCCTGGGCGACGACGCCATCGCCACGCTCTACGCCCACCCGCAACTCTATGTAGACATCGGCATCATCGACTACGCCTTTCCGCGCAAGGAATTTTATGGCTACCTGCAGCGCCTTATCGACGCAGGATTTGAAAAGCGCATCATGTTCGGCTCCGACGAGATGGTGTGGCCCGATGCTCTGGCCGCGGCCATTGACTCGATTCAAAACGCTCCCTCGCTTACTTCGGAGCAAAAGCGCGACATCCTCTACAACAATGCCGCGCGCTTTCTCCGACTCAAGCAGTGATTGTGTCAGCCAAACCCAAAATGTCATTGAAGTCAACGCGAGTGACCAGTAAAAGACTTGGATTGATTTTATCTATCGGGGCAATGCGTTATTTGAATTTTTAGCTACGAGTTGCGGCCGCAGCATTTTTTGTATTTTTTGCCGGAGCCGCACGGGCAAAGGTCGTTGCGGCCGATTTTCGCGCCGGTGCGGACTTGCTTGGGGGCTTCGGCCTTTTCCGAACCGGTCTGCAACTGCAAATCCTGTTGGGCGCGGCGCTGACGGCGCTCAATCTGTTTGGCTTCTTCCTCGGGACGCGCGGGCTGCATCAAGTAGAGGAAGCGAACCGCTTCCGTGTCGATGCGGCCCATCATTTCCTCGAAAAGCTTGAAGCCTTCCTTCTTGAATTCGACCAGCGGATCCACCTGGCCGTAGCCACGCAGCCCGATGCCTTCTTTCAAGTGATCGAGAGTGAGGAGGTGGTCTTTCCATTGCGCGTCGACGATATCGAGCATGATATGGCGTTCGAGCCAGCGCATCATTTGCGGGCCGAATAGTTTTTCCTTCTCGTCGTAGCGCAATTTCGCTTTGGCGATCAGTTCGTCGAGCAGCGTGTCGTGATCCGTCTGCAGCGGATCGATACCGGCGGCTTTCATGTCGAGGCCGAATTGCTTGAGGACTTCGCCGGAGAGTTGCGCGATGTTCCACTGGTCGGGATGCTGTTCGCGCGGGCAATACGTGTCGACCAGATCGGCGAGCAATTCTTCGGTGAGCGCGAGAATTTCGTCCTTCTGGTCTTTTCCTTCGAGAACAGCGCGGCGAATCGAGTAAATCGTTTCGCGTTGCTTGTTCATCACGTCGTCGTATTCGAGTAGGTGCTTGCGGGCTTCGAAGTTCTGCGCTTCGACGGATTTTTGCGCGTTCTCGATACGTTTCGAGATCAGGCGCGACTCGATGGGGATGCCTTCCTTCATCCCGAGCATGTACATGAATTTCTGCACGCGCTCGCCGCCGAAAATACGAAGGAGGTCGTCTTCGAGCGAAAGGTAAAACCGCGATGAGCCGGGATCGCCCTGACGTCCCGCGCGGCCGCGCAACTGATTGTCGATGCGGCGGGCCTCGTGACGTTCGGTACCGAGAATGTGCAGGCCACCCATGGCGACCACTTCATCGTGCTCCGTCTTGCACTGTTCGGCATATTGATCGTAAATCGGCTTCCACTGCTCCAGTGGCACTTGAAAGATTTTGCCTTCCTGCTGGAACAGAACCATCGCGACATTTCCCGCGCCGTTTCCGCCGGCTGCTGCCTCCTGCGGAATTTCTTTCGGAGTTTCCGTTCCGGCAGGATGGTCGTCGCCATTGCCAATGACGGCGCTTGCGGGCGCGTAGGGGATGGCGAGCTTGTTCTTGAGGCAATATTCGCGCGTCATGGCCTCGGGATTGCCGCCCAGGAGAATGTCGGTTCCACGGCCTGCCATGTTTGTGGAAACGGTGACTGCGCCTTTGCGTCCGGCCTGGGAGATGATTTTCGCTTCGCGCTCGTGCTGCTTGGCGTTCAAGACTTGATGCGGGATGCCATGTTTTTTCAGCAACTCGGCGATCTTCTCCGATTTTTCGATCGAGATGCTGCCGATCAGCACGGGCTGACCGCTTTCGTGCAATTGGCGGATGCCGCTCGTATGCGTGCCATCTTCCTGAATGATGCCGTTGACGACGGCTTCGAATTTCTCGAGCTCGGTGCGATAGACCACGTCCGGATTTTCGAGGCGAATGAGCGGGCGATTTGTTGGAATCACTACAACGTCGAGCCCGTAAATTTTATTGAACTCTTTCGCTTCCGTTTCCGCCGTTCCGGTCATGCCGGAAAGTTTTTTGTACATGCGGAAATAATTTTGAAAGGTGACGGTCGCAAGGGTCTGATTTTCGCGCTCGATTTTAACCGCTTCTTTGGCCTCGATGGCCTGGTGCAGGCCGTCGGACCAGCGGCGGCCGGGCATTTGGCGGCCGGTGAATTCGTCAACGATGACGACTTCGCCCTCTTTCACCACGTAATCGACGTCGCGGACGTAAAGCGAATGCGCGCGCAGACCCTGATAGACGTGATGAATCAGTTCGAGGTTTTGCGGGTCGTACATGTTGGGCAAATCGAGCAGACGCTCGCACTTCGCCACGCCTTCTTCGGTTAGCGTCGCGGTCTTGTGTTTTTCATCGAGCGTGTAATCAATTTCTTTGATGAGCTTGGGAATGATTTTGTCGATGCGGTAGTACTTGTCCGTGGATTCCTCGGCGGGGCCGGAAATGATGAGCGGAGTGCGCGCTTCGTCGATCAAGATGGAGTCGACTTCGTCGACGATGCCGAAATGATGGCCGCGCTGGACGCAATCGGCGAGATCGTATTTCATGTTGTCGCGCAGATAATCGAAGCCGAATTCGTTGTTGGTGCCGTAGGTGATGTCGGCGGCATAGGCGGCGCGGCGCTGCACGTCGTCGAGATCGTGAACGATAACGCCCACGGTGAGGCCGAGCGTCTTGTAAATGGGGCTCATCCATTCCGCGTCGCGTCGCGCCAGGTAATCGTTGACGGTGACGATGTGAACGCCGCGGCCAGCAAGCGCATTCAAATAAGCAGGCAGAGTGGCGACCAGCGTCTTTCCTTCGCCAGTTTTCATCTCGGCGATTTTTCCTTCATGCAAAACCATGCCGCCGATCAGCTGCACGTCGAAATGGCGCATGCTGAGTTTGCGACGGCCTACTTCGCGCACCAGAGCGAACGCCGGCACAAGGACGGGCGCAAAAGCTTCCTGCATTTTCGCGCGGTATTCGGGATCTTTGATGTCCACGCCTTCGAGCTTTGACGTGACTTGCATCTTCAATTCGGCCGTTTTGATGCGGAAGTCGTCGTCGGCGAGCTGCTGCATTTCGGGCTCGAGCGCATTGATCTGCGCGACGAGCGGCTTGAGCTTCTTGATGTCACGCTCGTGCTTCGTCCCAACGAAAAACGCAATTATATTTTCAACAAACCTATCGGCATCCATGCTTTGGTGTTGGATGCTTGCTTTCGAGCAAGCGTCGCAAGCCTCTCTTGTGGCTGTTCGAAGCGCAGTATAAGTTGCACGGTCACCGGACGTAAGCCGCCCGCGGACCGTGCAAAGTCTATTCTAACCTCCTCCGCGCGGCGAGTGCAAAGCAGCGCCTTCTAGGACAATCCGACTGATTAACCGCAGAGGACTCGGGACGGGCTAGCGCGTAAGCCGAAAAAGCCGAGCCACGGAAGCGATGCGCACGCCGACTGTGGTATATTTCCACGCCGCGACTCATGCCAAAAGCAAAAAAGACCAAGAGAAGCAAAAGCACAAAGGGCAAGCCGGCTCGCGGTAGCGCGCTGCGCGGTACAGATCCGAAGCGGGTTCGCGCCATCCTGGCAAAACTTGACGAGGCATATGCCGCCGCCACCTGCGCACTGCGCCATGAAAATCCATTTCAACTGCTCATCTCCACGATTCTTTCCGCGCAATGCACGGACGAGCGGGTCAACATCGTGACGAAATCGCTTTTCCCGAAATATCCGGCCCCAAAGGATTTCGCGTACGCGAACCCGCAAGAGCTCGAGCAGGACATTCGGCCCACCGGATTTTTCCGCAACAAGACGAAGTCGATCATGGGCGCAAGCAAACGCATCATGGACGAATTCGGTGGCAAAGTGCCGCGAGCGATGGACGACCTATTGTCGCTTCCCGGTGTAGCGCGCAAGACGGCCAACGTGGTGTTAGGCACCGCATACGGAATCGCGTCTGGAGTAGTCGTCGATACGCATGTGCAACGAGTATCCGCGCGCCTCGACCTGACGAAAAACACAGACCCAAAGAAAATCGAGCAGGATCTGATGAACGTGATTCCACGCGACCGCTGGATTCTCTTCGCGCACCAAATCATCTGGCATGGACGGCGCGTTTGTCAGGCGCGCAAGCCGCGTTGCATCGAATGCAATCTCGAGCGGATTTGCTATTCGAAAGACAAAACTGTTTGAGCGTTTTGCCGAATCTTCCTCCAAGGATACTTCATGAATAGCAAGTTGACAGTGATTGCTCACATCCGTGCGAAGGCCGGACAGGAAGCGCGAGTGCGGGATGCGCTGCTTGGCCTGGTCGCGCCGACGCACGGCGAATCAGGATGCCTCAATTACGATTTGCATGTGTCGCAAGACGACCCGAGGCAATTTGTGTTTTACGAGAATTGGAACAGCGAATCACATCTCGCATCGCATTTGAATTCTGCACATTTGCAAGCGTTTCTCAAGATCGCGGAAGAAATACTCGATGGTCCCATTCAACTGACGAAGTGGCGAATGCTGTAATTTGAGAACCTGTGGCTATTTCCTTGTTTGCGCAACTTGGTGGTTTGCCTTCTGCGCGTTTCGTAACGACCGTCATGGTTCTAGACTGCGCGCGCGAGCTATGTTGGCAAAACAATCGCAGCAATGGGTCGAACGCGTCCTGGGACAGTTAAGCCGAACCAGTGGAAGCAAATCTGCAAAGTTAAGTTAGAATTGAGCGTGTCCGTCCGTCGGGGCGTAGCGCAGCCTGGTAGCGCGCCTGCCTTGGGCGCAGGAGGTCTGGAGTTCAAATCTCCACGCCCCGACCACTAACTCCTGAGTCGTCAGATCATTCTTGCCCGGCCCGGACGAGGGCATTCATCGCTCGAAGATTCTCGCATTTCTTCGCTTGATGGCGCTTCGTCTTCACTGAAAATCCGATTCGGGTTGCCGCCTCGGCGTGTATCACAACCTGTAGAATCCTCACGCACTGACAGTGACGCTACTTGTCGCTCTCTCCGTGCCAACCGGGCCCCCGCAATGGACGTCCGGCTTTCGCCGAGGTCAGCTTGCCATGATCGTATTCGAGTTGGCCGTTCACGAGTACATAATCCACGCCTTCGGAAATCTGAGCGGGATTGGCGTAGGTGGCGCGATCGATAATCGTTTCAGGATTAAAGATCGTCACATCGGCGTAGAAGCCCGTCTTGATGAGTCCACGGTTCGTCAGGTGCTCTCGCTGCGCCGGCATCGAAGTGATTTTCCGGATGGCTTGCTCGAGCGGCATTAAATGCTGGTCGCGGACGTAATGGCCGAGAAAGCGCGGCATCGAGCCATATGCGCGAGGATGATTGTGGGCCTCGAAAAGAGGGCCATCCAGTGAAACCTCGTTCGCATCGAGACCGATGGATGTCCAGGGTTGTTTTAACCCGTATGTAAGATCCTGCTCGCTGGCGATAAAATATATCGCACCCGTCTGCGCCTGATCCGCGAGGATAAAGTCGAAGAGTGCATCCAGCTCCGGCTTCCCTTCCGCTTTCGCCATCTGCTGAACGGTCGCGCCATCATATTTCTTCAGTTCCGGATTGACGACGCCCGAAATCACGATGCCCGCACCGCCGCCGCTGTCGTAATAGAGATTTTCCCAGTCGGAATGATCTTCGGCGAGCTCACCCTTGATACGCGCGCGAATTGCGGGGTCGCGAAGCCGTTCAAGCAATTTGGCTGCGCCGCCGTCCGCCATCCACGGCGGCAACGACGAAGCGAGCGCGGTGCCGCCAGCCACGTACGGATATTGATCGGCACGAATGTCCAGGCCTGACGCCCGGGCCTCGTCAATTCTCTTCACGATTGCCGGCATTGAGCCCCATCGCGATTTTCCGATCACTTTCAGATGAAAAATCTCCACCGGCAAGGCGCCTTCCCGGCCAATGCGAATCGCTTCGTCAATCGCGGCCATTTCGCTTGCACCTTCGCTACGCATATGCGTGGCGTAAATGCCGCCATACTGCCCCGCAACCTTTGCGAGAGCAATCAGCTCATCTGTCTTAGCGTAATGCCCGGGAGGATAAATCAGCGCGGTGGAGAGTCCCATAGCGCCGTCTTGCATTGCCCGCGCGACGAGAGTCTTCATCTGATCGAGTTCCCCTGCTGTCGGAGCACGATCTTCGTCTCCGATTACGGTTTCGCGAACCTGCGCTGCGCCAACGTAGGTCCCAAGATTGAGGGGCGTCCCGTTCTGCTCCAAGCGCTGGAAATAGCCGTCGAGGGTGGTCCAATCGATCGTCAAGTGAAACTGGTCCAGAAATGGCTTCATGGGCGCCAGAGTTTTTTCATCCTGGGGCGCGATCGACCCGCCTTCACCCGTGATTTCGGTCGTGATTCCCTGTGAGAGTTTGCTCAACGAGCGATTGTCGATCAGCAGAGCCGTCTCCGATTGGCCGAGCATGTCGATGAAACCGGGAGAAACAACGCAGCCCGTGGCATCAATCACTTTTTTTGCCCGCGTCGCATCCAGTTTTCCGATCGCGACAATGCGGTCGCCACGAATTCCAACGTCAGCGGCGTACCACGGCCCTCCGCTACCATCGAGGATGTGCCCATTTCGGATGACAAAATCAAATTGGCCGGAATCCTGCGCCTCCGATTTCGCGGGCGCCATCGACGACAGGCCGAGTATCCCGGCGCTCGTCAGCACAACCAAGCTTGCTATCAGCCATCGCTTGTTCATCAGAAGCTCCTCGCTAAATCTGTCTGCGCCATGAACGCGAAGTATCGCAAATCACTAATTTCAGCGACGCCGCTGAATTTGTTCGTTCACACCCGCGTCCGGACGGCCAGCGAAATTTCCTCACGTCGCATGGTCCATGATTCCAATCGCGCCTCGTTGACTTCGTAACCAATGCCCGGACCTTGCGGCGCAGCGATCGTGCCATGCGAGCTGACGGCGATCGGCGGGTCAACAATGTCCTCTTCCCAGTACCGGCT
>DASZCH010000211.1:0-6148 GCA_035943235.1 Candidatus Acidiferrales bacterium | reverse complement strand
CTCCGCGCCCGCTTTCCTGCAGCACTTCCTGCAAATTCGCGCGCGACGCCTTCAGTGCAGGAGCGAGACCGAAAACAATCCCGGCAAATAGCGACACGGTCATCGTGAACAGCATTACGCGCCCGTCGAGCGAGATTTCATTTGCTCGCGGCAAGGTCCCCGGCAACACATCGAGAACGCCCCTGGTGGCCCAGTACGCAATCAAGAGTCCCAACGCTCCACCCGCGCCGGCGAGCAACGTGCTCTCCGTGAGAAGCTGCCGAATCACGCGTCCTCGACTTGCCCCCAGCGCCGCGCGGATTGCAAACTCCCGCGACCTTCCCATCGAGCGCGCCAGCAGAAGATTTGCCACGTTCACGCACGCGATCAGCAGCACAAATCCCACCGCGCCCAGAAGCACCAACAAAAATAGCTCGACGTTGCCGACGATGTCTTGCTTCATGGAAACCAGAGTGATGCCGACATCCTTGTCGGCATCGGGATAAGCGACCGCCAAGTTTCGCGCGACGTGGTCCATGTCGGCCTGCGCTTCCGCGAGCGTAACGCCATTCCTGAGGCGGCCGATGGCGTGCGCGCTCATGTCAATGCGGCGATCGCGAAACGATGGATCGTTCCACTGGCCGAGCGGTACATAGACATCCTGCGCCTGCCCATAGAATGAAAAACTCGAGGGAATCACTCCGACGACAGTATAAGAAGCACCGTTTAAGATGATGGCTTTGCCGATGATGCCGGGCGAAGAACCGAATTTACGCTTCCAAAATCCTCCGCCGAGGATCGCGACGGGACCGGCGCCGACATGGTCGTCATCCGCGCGAAAAGTACGCCCAAGAATTGGCTTTACGCCCAGCGTCGGAAAAAATCCCGCCGAAATCATGTAGCCGCCCAGACGCTCCGCCAATCCCCCGCCGGTGAGGTTGTAATCCTCGTGGCGATACATCGCCATGGACGAAAATGTTTGCGAGTTGCGCTGCCAGTCGAGGAAATTGAGGTAGGTGATGTAGCCTTGCGTGGCGCCGGGTGTTTCTCCGTAAATGGCGGTGAGCTCGCCGGAATGCGGGTATGGCAGCGGATTCAGCAGCACTCCGTTGACCACGGAAAAAAGCGCCGTGTTCGCGCCAATTCCCAGCGCCAGTGTGAGCACTGCAATCACAGCAAACCCAGGCGACTTCGCCAGCATCCGCAATCCATACCGAACGTCCTGCAGCAGTTCTGTCATTGCGTCGCTCCGGAAAAACTGTCGCCATCCTACACACAAATCCCCGCGCTTGTCACGATGTGCGTCCTGTTCTCGTCTTTAGGATTTGTGGAGGGAGTTCGTTCTTCGCTTTTAGGATTTCGTTTTCTTGCGTTGTCCTTCGACTTTCGACCATGAACTTTCGACTATCGACCATTCCTCACTCATACCGCAACGCGACCATGGGATCCACGCGCATGGCCCGCCGCGCCGGGAAATATCCCGCCGCAGCCGCGGTTGCGGCCATGACCACAGTGAATCCGCTCAGAACCGCGAAATCCACGCCCACGACGCCGTAAATAACGCTGGCCATCACACGGCTTACCACAAATGCAACAGGAACGCCGATGGCAAGCCCGATTCCTGCCAGCTTCAGCGCCTGCCCCAAGACCAGCGTCATAACGTCGCGCGGAAGCGCTCCCAGCGCCAGCCGGATGCCAATCTCATGCGTTCGTTGCGCCACGCGCTCCGACAGAACGCCGTAAACTCCGACAGAAGAGAGCACCAATGCCACGAAGCCGAACACGCCCATCAGAATTCCCATGATTCGTATGATCGCGATTGAATCTTTCACTTCACTTTCAAGTGTGCTCACGCCCGTCAGCGCAAGCCCCGTGTCCAATTGACGTACGGCGTCGCGAACAGCTGGAACGTAGCTCGTTGGATTCGAAGCGGTACGAAGCGCGAGGACCATTCCACGCTTCGGCAATTGCTGAAAAGGCTCGTAAAGAATCGCACGCTCGACGGGATTCCACCAATTTTGCCGAATATCGCCCACGACGCCTACAATCGTCATCCACGGAGCGGTCGAATCCGCTGTACCGAGCTTGATGCGCTGTCCCACAGCATCTCCGGCGGGCCAGAAACGCGCGGCCATGCTGCGGCTCACCACCGCCACGCGGGCTGAGATTTCGCTATCCGCATCGGAGAATACGCGGCCGGAAATCACAGGAACCATTAGAGCGCGAAAATAATCCGGGCTCGAGATCTGCAAGTCAGTTGAAAGCGTTTCCCGTTTCTTGACTGCGGGCCGCCCCTGAATCGTGAAGTAGCTCGTTTCGTTGTCGACGTTGCTGGCGGGGAGATTCCTGGCCAGCGCCGCGGCGGTCACACCGGGCAATGCAGCCGTCGAGCGCAGCAATTGCTGGTAGAAGGTCCTGATTTTCTCGTCGCCAGCATAGTCTTTGTCCGGTAAATTGATTTCCACGCGCAGCAAATTAGCAGGCTGAAATCCTTGATACGCATTTGCGAGACGCGTGAATCCCTGAATGGTGATTCCAGCGCAGACCAGCAAGACCAGCGCAAAGCTCACCTGCGTCACCACCATGGCGCTACGCAGCTTCGCCTTCGCCGGCGTCATAGAACCAGTGCCCGTCTCTTTCAGCATCTTGTTCAGGTCGACGCGGCCGGAATGAAACACCGTAGTCAGCCCGAATAGAATTCCCACGAACACTGTAAGCAACATCGTGAAGGCCAGCACGTTGCGAAGCACTTGGATGCCCTCCCAACCCGGAACCCACTTGGTCCATGAAGGCGAAATGCCGGTGCGAAGCAGATCCACGCTCCAGAACGACACCGCGGCGGCAACCCCGCCTCCAATCAACGAAAATAAAAGCGTCTCGGACACAAAAAGCCGCGCGAGACGTTGGCGACTAGCGCCCAGCGCGACGCGGACCGCGATTTCTCTCTGTCTGCCGATCATGCGCGCGAAAAGCAAATTGGCAAGATTTGCACACGCTAACACCAGCACAAAAATCGCCGCTGCTTGCAGCAACAAAAAAAGGGGCAGCGTGTAGAGGTACAATTCTTTTCGAAGTTGCAGAGCTGTGGCTGTTCTGCCCGAATTCGTTTTTGGATATTCTTGCGCGAGGCGCCTCGAAACAGCGCCGAGCGATGCGCGGGCTTGTGCCACACTCATTCCAGGCTTGAGTCGCGCCAGCGATTCGAGCAACAGTTGCGCGCGATCGGAGCGGTCCGCGGGACTCAGTGCGAGCGGAGTCCACAATTCCACGGGCACGGGATAATCGAAACCCTTCGGCATGATTCCCACGACCGTGTAGCCGCGCCCATTCAATTGAATCATCCTGCCCAGAAGTGCTGGATCGCTCCCGAACTGGCGTTTCCAAAGTCCGTAGCTTACGATTGCGACCTGCCCTGCCCCGGCATGCTCTTCCGCTGCACTGAACACGCGCCCGGGAGCCGGACGAATGCTGAGGACGTCGAAGAAATTCGCAGACACCTCGCATCCTAGGATGTGCTCGACAGTCCCCTGGGAGCGCAAATTGAAGCTTCGGAAGCGGTAAGTGGTCATCCCCTCGAAAACGTTTGCGCTTGCGCGAATATCGTCTGCATCGGCGGGCGCCACAAATCGTGAGTCGACGCCCTCGTCGATCCCACGGTCTTCCCAAACCTTTACGAGTTGGTCGAGCGCACGAAAATTATAGGGGTGCAGTATCAACGCATTCACCATACTGAACGTCTCGGTGTTCGCACCGATGCCAAGTGCCAGTGTAAGTACAGCAATGACAGTAAAGGCGGGGCTTCTGCGCAAGTTGCGCGCACCGTAGCGCAGATCCTGAAGAAATTGTTCCAGCCAGCGCCGCCCCCACTGGTCGCGTGTGACTTCCGTGATTAAGCCGGCATTTCCAAACTCGCGCCGAGCCGATTGCTCCGCTTGCCGTGGATTCTCCCCACGCTCCGTTCGCTCGTGCGCAGCCATTTTCAGGTGGCCGTTAATCTCTTCCTCAAGCTCTTTTTGTCGGCGGCGAAATTTCACGTCGTTCCCCTCCGTCCCACAAAAGGTTGAGCCAGCGTTTCACTCGTAGCGCAGCGCGACCATGGGATCCACGCGCATCGCCCTCCGCGCGGGAATATAACAAGCGAAAAGCGCCACAATGAGCAGCACGACGGCCACTGCAATGAGCGTTAACGGATCGCTCTTCCCCACTCCGTAGAGCAACTGTGAGAAGCTCGACAGCAGCCGTATCAGAACCACCGCGGCAGCCGCTCCAATCACCAAACCCGCGAGAGCCAGCCGTAGGCCCTGCCCAATTACCAAGCGGAAGACATCTCGCGGATGCGCGCCGAGCGCCAAACGAATGCCCATTTCATGGGTGCGCTGGCCGACGGCGTAAGCAGTGACGCCATAGAGCCCGATTCCTGCCAGCGCCAGGGCAACCGCGGCAAACGCTCCCAGCAACATCATGGCGAAACGCCGCGAAGCAAGTGACGTCTGAATGATGTCGTGCATTGTCTCGAAGTCCGAAAGCACTTCGTCCCTGCTGAGGGCGCTGGTGGCGCTGCGAATCGAATCCAGCACACCCGGAACATTCCCGGTCGAGCGCACGACGACGCTGATACCTGAAGGCATCAGAGCGATGACTCTGTCGGGAAATTGCATCAAGGGGAAGTAAGCCTGTGCACGCAAGGAATTCTTGTCGTCAGTATCCAGTCCCCATTGCTTGACGTGGCCGACCACGCCGACGATTTCAAAGGGAAAAGCATGGGTCTGATCTCCCTGGTAGATCACTTTGCCGACCGCGTCTCCGTTGGGAAAATATTTGCGTGCTAGCACTTCGTCGATAACCACTACGGACTTCGAATTCTCGGTGTCGCTCGCCGAGAGAAAGCGCCCCGCCAGCAAGGGAATGCGCATCGCCTTCAGGTAATCCGGCCCGACGTTATAGTCGAGCATTCCGTTCATTTCGTTAACGCTGGCGGGGCGGGGCTGCCCTTCAATCCAGAAGTCTGTGTCGTCCTCCTGGTACATCGGAAGCGCTCCCCAAGTCAGCGACTCAGCTTCCACTCCGGGCGTCGCCGCTATTGTTGCGTCGAAATTCCGGTACGCAGCGCGAACAGCCGCGGCCGGCGCATGCATCAACGCTGGCGGCAGCGCGAGGTTGAAGGTGACAACGTTATTAGCGTTGAATCCCGGATCGACATTCCACAGCCTGGCGAGGCTGCGAATCACCAGTCCCGCGCCCGTGAGCAGCACGAGCGCCAGCGCCATTTGAACCGTCACCAGCACGGCCTGCGTCCGGTGACGTGAACCAATCGCGCCTCGACCGCCTTCCTTCAGCGTCTCGTATGTATTTCGTCTCGCCGTGCGGATCGCCGGGATCAGTCCAAAAAGAATTCCCGCGCACAATGAGAGGACCACGCTGAACCAGAGAACGCGCGCGTCGATTCCCACTTCGCTCGCGCGCGGCAAGATGGCAGGCAGTGCAGCGAGCGCGGCATGCGTTCCTAGGCTGGCGAGCGCCAGACCAACCGCGCCGCCAAGCACCGCGAGCAACACACTTTCGGTAAGCATCTGCCGGATCAGACGGCCTCTGCCC
This sequence comes from Candidatus Acidiferrales bacterium, assembly GCA_035943235.1. Classification (GTDB taxonomy): domain Bacteria; phylum Acidobacteriota; class Terriglobia; order Acidiferrales; family UBA7541; genus DAHUXN01. The sequence goes on along the minus strand of DASZCH010000211.1, from coordinate 574 downwards.
GCGCCCAGCGCCGAACGCACGGCGATTTCCCGGTTGCGGCCCGTCCCGCGAGCCAGCAGCAGATTCGCTATGTTCACGCAGGCAATCAGCAAGACGAGTCCCACCGCGCCCAGCAACAGCAGCAGAAACGCACGCACTCTGCCAACGGTCCTTTCCTTCAATGGAGTCAGAGTGGCTCCCGTTCCCTTATTAGCGCCGGGATAGACCTGTGCAAGATAGTTGGTGACTTGCTGCATATCCGTGCGCGCTTGTTCGATAGTAATGCCCGGTTTCAGGCGCGCGATGCCATGAATGCCCAACCCCGCCGCGCGAACGTTAAGCGCGGGATTAGCGAACCCACCCAACGGAGCGTAAATGTCAACGGAATGGAAATAGCGCATCGGCAAGTCGAAGTGGCCCGGAAACACGCCCACGATGGTGTAGCCTTTGCCGTCCAGCGTGATTCCTCTGCCGATCACATCGGGCGACGCGCCGAATTTCTTTCGCCACAGGTCCGTACTAATTGCCACAACGTTCGAGGCCCCGATTTTATCTTCGGCCGGCGTGAACCAACGGCCGAGGACCGGCTTGATTC
>DASZCH010000210.1:0-28046 GCA_035943235.1 Candidatus Acidiferrales bacterium | reverse complement strand
GTCCGAGAGTGCGTAGAAGCGCAGGACAACCGATCTCAGCGGCCGAGGCCGCACTGACTTGTTCTTTCGCGGCACGGCTGAAGCCATGCCCTGACGGAAATCCAGCGCGACGCAAATATCCGGAGACTCATAGCAGGCTCGTGGGATCGACGTCAACGATAATGGCGCTATCGGGGATTCCTTTTTTTTCGCAATAAGAGAGGCAGCCGTCGAGGACTTGAGCGAGCAGGCGGCGATTCGGCGTCTTCAGCAAAATCTGGAAGCGATATTCGCGGCGCAATTTCGAAAGCGCCGCCGCCGCGGGCCCGAGGACTTTCAGCTCGCTGATTTTCAGTGCATCGAAATGCGCGGCGATGGCGCGCGACCACCGGATGGCGTTCTCGATTTTTCGGTCGCGCACCAGCACGTTTGCGAGCGCAATGAACGGCGGATAATGCATCATGCGGCGAAAGTGAATTTCGCGATCGAAGAAGGCGGAGTAATCCTGGTCGACCGCGTGCTGGATCGCGTAGTGCTCGGGATAATACGTTTCGATCAGCACCTCGCCGGGGAACCGGCCGCGGCCCGCGCGCCCGGCGACTTGCGTGAGAAGCTGAAAGGTTCTTTCCGCTGCGCGAAAATCCGGGCGTCCGAGTGCCAAGTCCGCTGAAACCACGCCGACGAGAGTGACGCGCTCGAAGTCGTGGCCTTTCGCGACCATTTGCGTGCCCACCAGCAAATCCAAATCGCCGCGCGCAAACGCGCCAAGGACTTTCTGATACTCGCGCTTCGTCCGCACCGTATCGCGATCCAGGCGCGCGATACGCGCTTTCGGAAACTGCTCACGGAAGTACTCTTCGACACGCTCCGCGCCATCGCCGACGAAATATAAATATTCCGATTTGCATTTCGGGCAGAGCTTCGGCACCGTAATTGAATATCCGCAGTAATGGCATTCGAGGCGCGCGCGGCGTTTGTGATACGAAAGCGCGATGCTGCAATTCTGGCACTCAATTCCCGCGCCGCAACTGCGACAGAGGACGTACCAGGAATATCCGCGGCGATTGATCAGAATCAACACTTGCGTACCGGCGGCGAAACGTTCGCCCACGGCTTTAAGAAGCGACGACGAAACGGGCGCGGAACGATGCGCCTGCTTGAATTCCTGGCGCAGATCGACAAGCTTCACGGACGCAAGCGGGCGGGCCTCGACGCGCGTGGTGAGCTCGAGCAGGCGATATTTCCCCGTGCGTGCGTTTTGAAAGGACTCGAGCGAGGGCGTTGCAGAGCCGAGCAGAGCAACGGCGCCTTCGAGCCGCGCGCGGACAATGGCGACATCGCGGCCATTGTAACGCGGTGTTTCTTCCTGTTTGTAACTCGACTCCTGCTCCTCGTCGACGATGATGAGGCCGACATTTTCAAGTGGCGCGAAGACCGCCGAGCGCGTTCCGACGACGACGCGCGCTTCGCCGCGACGCACGCGCCACCATTCGCGCGAGCGTTCATTGTCGGCGAGGCCGCTATGCAGCACGGCGACGATGCCGCCGAATCGCGCGCGCACCAAGCGGCTGAGCCACAGCGTGAGCGCGATTTCCGGCACCAGCACAATAGCGTTGCGCGATTGCGCTAATGTGGCTTCGACCGCGCCGAGATAAATTTCTGTTTTGCCGCTTCCCGTGACGCCGTGGAGCAAACCCGTTACAAACGCTTTTTGTGCGAGCCATTCGCTGACCGCGGCGAGCGCGGACTTTTGATCCGCGTTCAAGACATTCGCGGGCGGAACGAAATCCGTCTCCCAAGCATCTTCCGCCGATTCCGCATCTGCGTGCGCCACGAGGGGTTCTTGCCACGATGTGAGCTTGCCCTCTTTTTCGAGGCGCGCGGCGACGGCGCGTGAAGCGCCTGCTTTCAGCAAAATCGGAACGGGCAACGGCCCGCGCGTCGCCGTCAGAATCTCGCGTACCTTTTCTTCTTTAGCGTCGGACGCGGTTGCCACGGGATTCCACGCCACGATTTTCTGCGCGCGCTCGCGTTGGCGACGCATGCGTTCGCGCGCAACAATGCATCCGCGGCGCACCAGACGTTCTGCCACAGTTTCGCCCCCGGCGATTCGCCGCAATCGCGCGGAGGGCGCAGGCTTGTCGTCAGCGCGCAAAAGCTCGAGAATCGCCAGATCAACCGATTCGCCCGCATCAGCAGGCCCGCGCTCTTTCATTTCCTTGAGAAATTCCCGGCCGTGATCCGTCAGCTCGTATTCGCGTTCCTGTCGCAATTCGGCGAGCGGAGGCAGCATCGCGCGCAGAGTCTCTCCAATCGGCGCGACGTAATAGCGGCTGACCCATTCGCCCAGTTCGATCAATTTTGGCGGCAGCGCGGGAACAGCATCGAGCAATTCGACGATTTCCTTCGTCTTCTTGCCTTCGGGCGGATTCGCGGCAAGAGCGACGACGACTCCAACCATCGCGCGGTTGCGAAACGGCACCACCACGCGACTGCCGACAAGTTCGGAGGCGTTCAAATGTTGCGGAATGGCATATGTGAACGTCGAGCGGAGCGGGACGGGGAGAGCAATTTCACAGTACCGCGGAGTCATATTAGCGAACTAGTGTAGCAGCAAGGGGCGACGCGCAGAAATCGGCGAGGCACTTCGCTTGAAATATATGGACGGCAATTTCTGTGTCGATTTCTTGTCCCAGCTGCTACGGCTAAACGCTGACCAAAGCGATGCCCAAAAATATCAGGACGATGCCGGCCCACTGCGTGCGTTCGAGTTTATCGCGCAGGAAAATCGCGGCGAGCACCACAGTAACTGCGCCGTAAAGAGAAGACAGTACGCTCGCGACCGCGACTTGTTCATTCTTGAGCGCCAGATTATTGGCGACGAACGCGGCCGTGTCCATGACGCCGACCGCGGCGATGAGCCAAAGCGTCGAGCCGGCCGGGAGCTTGGCGCTCTGGCGCATCGGAATGACAAGTAATGCGAGCATGGCGAACGTGGTGATACGGACCATCCACACCGACGCGGCGCTGCTGAAAACCGGCATCACGTGAAATCCGAGAACCCAAAAAAGCAATCCGAATCCGACCGCGGCCGCCAACGCCCAAGGGATTCCGCGGAAAACGTGACGCCGGTGATCTTCGGCGGAGGATTCCGGGGGCGCGGAAGAAAATGATACGGCAGCCAGGATGACGCCGATGATCGCGGCGGCGACGCCGACGGCGTGCGGCAGAGTTAGACGCTCGCCACTCCAGAGCGAGAGGAGGACCGTGAGGACCGGATAGCTGGCGGCGATCGGGGCGACCAGCGCGAGGACGCCGATTTCAAACGACCGATAGAGCGAAAACGCGCTGCCTACATTCAATAGGCCGGCGCAAATCGCCCATGCCCAAGCGTGATGTTCCGCGTGGCTGGGAAAAAACGTCGCCCAGCGACCGCTGGCGGCCATGCCCGCCGTGAGGGCCAGGAAACCGGCGAGCTGCATGTACATGAGCGTGCGATATGCGCCCGCGCGGCGTGTGGCGAAACGCGCCAGGAAGTCCGCGACGCCCCAGCCGAGCGCCGCCGCAAGTCCAAGAAAAATTCCCGAGCTAAGAAAGATGCGCAACCGCTATCTCCGCAAAATTTCGACACCGCAAAAGGACGATCAGGAAAAACGCCGTCGGCGTAGGCCGCTGACAGGCAGGTCCGCGAGCACGCGCGGCGCGCAATAGTGTAACAGGAGCTTTCAATTCGTCGGCAGGCGGAAAGACGGCGGGCGCGTGCACTAATCATTCACGACGAAAGATTCAGCGTTTGGCGGGTAGCTTCAGGCCCAGATGGACCATCACCTTTTTCAAATCTTCCCAGACGTCGCCCTTTGCGTTGGGATTCCGGAGAAGATAAGCGGGATGGTATGTGGGGAGCAGCGGGATGCCGCGAAATTCGAGCCACTGGCCGCGGATCCTGGACATCGATGGCTTCGTGCCCGTGAGCGATTGAAAGGCAATCGCGCCGAGGCACACAACAGCCTTTGGGCGAATCACGGCGAGCTGGCGGTAAAGAAACGGAGAACAGGTTTCGATTTCGTCCGGTTCGGGCGCGCGATTTTGCGGCGGGCGGCACTTCACTACATTCGCGATGTAAACGTCGTCGCGGCGCAAGCCCATCGCCTCGATCATTTGCGTCAAAAGTTTTCCGGCGCGGCCAACGAAGGGGAGGCCTTGAACATCTTCGTCGTGTCCCGGTCCTTCGCCGACGAATACGAGCTCGGCGTTCGGGTGGCCGGCACCGAAGACAATTTTGTTTCGTTGCTCGCAGAGTTTGCAGCGGCGGCAATCCGCTCCGATGTCTTCGCGAATTCGCTCAAGGGTGTCGCCCTCGATGCGTTCATTGGCGGCAAAAAGAGATACGCTTTTCATCACGGGCAGCACCGAGGCGACGTGGGTTGGATTTGGAATTACCGTTGGAGGCGTCGCGAGGACTGGACGAGGTAGCGACGCAGCAGACGCGACGACGGGTTCAACGGGAATGCTTGCGGCTTGGGCTGTGTTTGTGGCGCGATCGAGGCAGAAATTTGAAATTCCCAGGTCGTTGAAATATTCGAGCCATGCTTCGACCCTCGCGCGACCTTCGGGATTCATCGACAGCCTGCGGGGCGGCGCGTCACTTCAAGCCTTTTCCGGGTCGGCCGGGCCGCAATTCGGCGATTTGATCAAGAATACGGTTGGCTAGATCGAATTTGGACATTTTCGGCAGCGCGATTTCGCGGCTATCGCGGAAAAAGAGTGTCACGATGTTTGTCTCGGTATCGAACCCCGCGCCTTCCTGCGTCACATCATTGGCCACGATGATGTCCGCGCCCTTTGTTGCAAGTTTGTGGCGCGCGTTTTCCGCGAGGTGATCCGTCTCTGCCGCAAAGCCAACAAGAATTTTCGCCCCTTTGTTGCGTCCGAGTTCCGCGAGAATATCGGTGGTTGGCTCAAGTTCGAGCATCATTTTCCCTGTGCCGCGCTTGATTTTGTTTTGTTCGGGGGAAGCGGGCCGGTAGTCCGACACGGCAGCGGCCATGATGACGACGTCGGCCACGCTCGCGCGTTCGCGCACGGTGCGATGCATTTCTTCGGTCGAGCGCACGGGAAGCCAGTCGATTTCAGCGGGCGCGCGCAGTTCTGTTGGGCCGCTGATCAGAATCACGTGAGCGCCACGACGCGCGGCCGCATCCGCGAGCGCATATCCCATTTTCCCTGAGGAGCGATTGGTGAGCACGCGCACGGGATCGACATCCTCCACCGTGGGACCCGCGGTCACAAGCACCGTCAGGCCTTCGAGGTCATGGCGCAAGCCAAGCGCTTCGCAAACCGCGCTGGCAATCGCTTCGGTTCCGGCGAGGCGTCCCGGCCCAACCATACCGCATGCCAAATAGCCTTCGTCGGGCTGGACGACGCGCACGGCGCGCGCGCGCAGCGTCTCAATATTTTTCTGCGTGGCCGGATGCTCCCACATATTCACGTTCATGGCGGGAGCGACGATTACGGGAGCTTTCGTCGCGAGGTACAGCGTGGTCAAAAAATCATCGGCGATGCCATTCGCGAGCTTGGCGAGAATGTCGGCAGTCGCTGGAGCCACAACAAGCAGATCGATTCGCTGCGCGACGGCGATGTGCTCGATAGCACTTTCGACATTCGCGGGAGTTTCTTTTTCGCCGAAAAGGCTGGTGATGACTTTGTTGCCTGTCAGTGCGGCGAAAGTGAGCGGCGTGATAAATTCCTGGGCGCCGCGCGTCATTACCACCTGCACGTCGAGCTTCTCCTGCTGCAGGCGGCGGACCAGTTCCGCGGCCTTATAGGCAGCAACTCCTCCCGAAACTCCGAGTGCGACGCGCATCAATCTCCGCAGTAGATGCTACGGCTTCTTTTTCTTGCCGTCTTTGTCTTCCGTGCCGTCGAAGGCTTCGGAAAGCTCGTATTCGAGCATTCCCCTCTGCAATTCCTCTTCGGCAACGCGGGTGTATTTGTTGTTCTTCGGATTATCGATCAACGGGCGGCCCCCGGCCATGAGCTGCCGGGCGCGGCGCGCTACGAGCACGACATACGAAAATCTGCTGTCTGGTGGTTGGGTGGAAACCGCCATGAATAGATTATCCTCCAAAGGATTTCAAAATTCTCTGAACGCGTTCGCGGTTCTGTCGAGTCCGGCAACGCGCGCCGAGCGCAATGGAGCATACGGCGTCGCCCGCCTTTTCGAGGTTCTCATTGATGACCACGTAATCGTAATCCACGTAGTGCTCCATTTCCAAGCGGGCGCGTTCGAGACGGCGGCCGATTTCCTCGTCGTTGTCCTGGCCGCGCGCGCGAATGCGTTTTTCCAATTCCTCGCGTGACGGCGGCACAATGAAAATCGCCACGGATTCGGGAACTTTTTTTCGCACTTGCGCGGCGCCTTGCACGTCGATTTCAAGCACCAGGTCTTTCGCTTGCGCGCGCGCTTCGTCGAGCCATTTTTTCGGCGTGCCGTAACTGTGCTTGCCGAACACGCAGGCATGTTCCAGAAATTCGCCGCGGGCGGCCATTTTCCGAAATTCGTCCTGCCCCACGAAATGATACCATTTGCCGTCCTTTTCACCCGCACGCGGAGGACGCGTGGTAACTGAAATCGAAAGCATCGTGCCGGGCAATTCGAGCAATTTTTTCACCAGCGTCGATTTGCCGGAGCCCGAAGGCCCGGAAACGATTAAAATCAGCGGTTCAAGGGATTCAGCCATCGTTATTCGATGTTCTGCACTTGTTCGCGAAGTTTTTCAATCTCGGATTTCAACTCCAGGCCCAGTTGCGTGATTTCGAGCCCATCAGCGTCGATTCCATTTGTTTTCGACAACAATGTGTTTGTCTCGCGCTGCATTTCCTGCAAAAGGAAATCGAGTTTCTTGCCGACTTCGCCGCCCGCCTCCAGCAATCCGCGAAATTGTTGCACATGGCTGCTCAATCGCGCCAACTCTTCCGTGGTGTCGCTGTGCTCTGCGGCAAACGCGGCTTCCTGCGCCAAACGCGCGGGATCGAGTTGGAAATTAGCGAGTAATTCGTTGAGACGGGCTTCGAGGCGCTTCGCATATGCGGGACGCGCACGTGCAGCGAGAACTTCAATCTGCTTCGCGTGATCGCCAACCGTTGCCAATCTTTGCGACAACTCATCGAGAAGCGTCCGGCCTTCGATCTGCTTCATCTGGTCAAGACGGCCGATTGCCTGCGTCAAACAGGCGCGAACCAGCGCGGTTAGCTTTTCGATTTCATCTTCGGCCGGCGAACCCGACGACGTCACGCCGGGCAAACGCAGAATCGCCGCGAGGTCGGGATCCGATTTAACGCCAAATTGTTCACCGAGAGATTTCGCCGCCTTCAAATATTCGGCGGCCACTTCTCGGTTGATGGAGATCGAGTGACTATTCGCCGCTTCTACGTGCAGCGTCACGTCCAGATGTCCGCGACGCACATGCTCGCGCGCGACATGGCGGATTTCAGTCTCGAGGGCATCCCAACCTTCGGGCATGCGTATGCGCAAATCGAGGAAGCGGTGATTGACGCTGCGGAGGCTCAACTGCACGGCCCAGCCGTCTTGCTCGACGCGAGCTTGTGCGTAGCCAGTCATTGATTTGATGATCGCGAACTTAGGAACTGACGAATCGACCGCAAGCGATTTGAGCACAGGGTCAGCCATCTTACACGGGTCCGGCCGGCAACGGTGGCTCGATTTCCTGAAACTGAAGATTGTAGAGCCGCGCGTAGGCTCCGGCGTGGGCAATCAGTTCTTCATGAGTGCCGCGTTCGCGGATCGTGCCGTCTTCGAGCACGACGATCATGTCCGCACGGCGCACGGTGGAAAGGCGGTGCGCGATCACGAACACGGTGCGATTCTCCATCAGATTGTTAAGGGCGCGTTGGACGAGCATCTCGGATTCGGAATCGAGTTCCGACGTCGCTTCATCAAGAATCAAGATCGGCGCATCTTTCAGCAGGGCGCGGGCGATGGCGATTCGTTGCCGTTGGCCACCGGAGAGGCGCTGGCCGCGGTCGCCGATTTTAGTATGATAGCCCTGCGGCAATTGCGTGATGAATTCGTGCGCCAGGGCTGCTTTTGCGGCGTCCACAACGCGCGCCTGGGGCAAATCCGGACGGCCGTAGCACAAATTATTCCATACCGTGTCGTTGAACAGGATCGTCTCTTGCGTGACGATGGCCATTTGTTCGCGCAACGAGCGCAGGTTTACCTCGCAAACGTCGTTTCCGTCGAGCCGCAGCGTTCCGAGCGTGGGATTGTGGAAGCGCGGCAATAAATTCACGAGCGTCGTCTTGCCTGCACCGCTCGATCCGACGATTGCCACGACGCTGCCCGCCGGCACTTTCAAATTGACATCGTGGAGGATGAGAGGACCATTCTCGTACGCGAATCCGACGTTTTGGAAATTCACCGCCGTTGAGAAGCGCGGGGCAATAGTTTTCCCTGGCTCGTCGGCAATCTCTTCTTGAAGCGCGAGGAAACCGAGGACTTGAGTGGAGGCTCCGACGGCGAGTTGGAATTGATGGTACAAGCTGCCCAGGCGCTTGATCGGTTCATACGCGCGGAGCAGTGAATAAATGAAACTGACGACCATTCCGAGCGTCATCGCATTACGCAAGATTTCACCGCGCGCATAAAAAAGCAGCACCGCGAACACGACAGCGCCGAGCAAATCCATCATCGGCGATGTCACAACGTACGCTTTGACCCAGCGCATGTTTTCACGCAACAGGCGGCGCGCCGTCGCGCGGAATTTCTGGATTTCAAAATTCTCCATGCCGAAGGCTTTTACAACGCGATTGCCGCTGACCGTTTCCTGCAGAATCTCGCTCAAGTCGGCGACGCGCGAGCGGGTATTTTGGACCGAACGGCGAATCCTGCGTCCCAATTTGCCCACGGGGTACACAACCAGGGGAATAATTACCGCCGAGCCGAGCGCAAGCCTCCAATTCAACCAGAGCAGCACACCTACAAACGCCGCCAGCGCGAAGATTTGTTGAACAAAATCGGCCAGATGCTCGGAAAGCGCGCTACGCACCTGGTCCACGTCGCTAATCACAGCCGACATCACGCGGCCCGTGGGATTATGCTGAAAGAATCCGATTGGCTGGCGTACCAGTTTGCCGTACGCCCGATCCCGCAAGTCCGTGACCGCCGCGTGACCCGAATATTGGATCAGCGTGTTTCCGAAGAATTCAGCAATGGCCTTCGAGAAAAAAATGACCACCAGGCAAATCGCAAAGACAGTCCACACGTAATGAATGTTCGAGGGCAAAAACGAATTCAAATAAATGTCGCTATGGGAGAGATGGAACAAATGCACTGCCCAAGCCGGCAATGTGACCAGTTTGACCTCGGTCGCTGCGCTGTGCGGGTTCAAAATTACGTCTGCCGCCGGAATAATCATCAGCGCAACCAAACCCTCGCAAATACCCACGATGGCGAGCAACACGACGCCCAGAATCAGCCGCCAGCGGTATGGCCGCACGAAACGGAAAAGGTCGTGAATTTCCGGAGGAACTTTCACTCGCCGCGCACCCCTATGTGTTCCACTTTACAAGATGCAAAATAGTCGCGCCAGAGCAGCGGCGCGGAAAAGTCATGAGCCGGAGCGGTCGAGGTCACGGTGCTCGAGTTTGATCGTGTAGCCGCGCTTTGCGAGCGCCTTACCGACGGCCTCCGCCATCATGACAGAGCGGTGGCGGCCGCCAGTGCAGCCGAACGCGATGGTCAAATAGCTTTTTCCTTCGCGGATATAATGCGGGATCAGATATTCGAGCAACCCTTCAATGCGCCGCAAAAATTGTCCCGTTTGCTTGAATGAGCGGATATATCGAGCAATGCGCGCATTCTTGCCACTGTAAGGGCGCAACTTCGGAATAAAATGCGGATTCGGCAGAAAACGCACGTCGAAGACAAGATCGGCGTCAGAAGGCAAACCAAAGCGATAACCAAAGCTCACCAGCGATACAAGAAGCGGATTGCGGCCAGCCTTCTGAAAACGCTCGGTAATGAAGTCACGGAGCTCATGCACCGTGAATTTCGTCGTATCGATCACCACGTCGGCGAGGGCGCGAACGGCTGCCATTTGTTTTCGTTCAGCGCGTATGCCGTCGAGAATCGAAAACTCGCTGCCCATGGGATGCGGGCGCCGCGTTTCGCTGAAGCGCCGGCCAAGCGCCTCGTCGCTGGCCTCGATAAAAACGAGCGTGGCCGGATATTCGCGGCGCAACCGGCGGTAAACTTCCGGCAGACGCTTCAATTGTTCGCCTTCGCGTGCGTCAACCAGCAAGACGGCGCGTTCAAAATCGCCGCCGCCCTCCATATACAAGTCGGCAAAGGATGGAATGAACGAAACGGGAAGATTATCGACGCAGTAGAAGCCCAAATCCTCGAACGTGCGTAGAACGGAGCCTTTGCCGGAGCCGGAAAGGCCCGTAAGGATGACCAACTGGCGATCTTGTTGAGTATGGCGCGGAGCCACGCGAGACTGCCCGTCAGCCCTTCTGCCGGCGCTGGTGCGTACTGGGAATGCGCAGGTCTTCCCTGTATTTCGCCACGGTGCGGCGCGTGACGTGAATGCCTTCGACGTCCAACTGTTTCGCAATCTGCTCGTCGGTGAGCGGATGCGTCGCATCCTCTTCTTCGATCATTTTTTTGACCAGCCGTTTCAAAGAAAGCAGCGACATGTCGCCGCCCTGCGGGCCGTTCACAGACTCCGAGAAAAAATATCGCAGCTCGTAAACGCCCTGGGGCGTGTGTGCATATTTGTTTGCCACCGCGCGGCTGACCGTGGACGGATGCACGCCCACTTCCTCGGCCACTTCCTTGATCATCATGGGCTTCAGGTGATCGATCCCGTATTCGAGAAAATCCTTTTGGCGGCGCAGAATCGACTGGCAGACACGCACGATGGTGTGCTTGCGCTGCTCGATATTTTTCATCAACTGCACGGCCGCGGTGAAACGTTCCTTGACATAATTTCGCACGTCGCGGTCCGCAGCGTCACGCGCCAACAGGCGCCGATATACAGGGCTCAAGCGCAGTTGCGGCAAATCGTCATCGTTCAAGAACGCCTGCCACTCGCCTTCCACTTTTCGAAACGCGATGTCCGGCTCGACCAACCGCGGCTCGATTTTGTTGTAACGCAGCCCGGGCCGCGGATCGAGTTTCTTCACAGTGTCGACCGCGCGTTTGACGGCCTCTATGGGGCGGTTCAGCGCGCGGGCGATTTCCTTCAGCTGATTGTTTTGCAGCATTTTCAGGTGGTCGGAAATGATTTGCTGCGCCAGGGTGTTCTGCGGATCGATCAATTTCAATTGCAACAGAAGACATTCTTTCAAGTCGCGCGCGCCCACGCCCGGTGGATCAAACTCCTGCACAACCGCGAGAGCCTCTTCCACGTCGTCCGGCGTATAGCCATCCGACTGGCCGATTTCCTCGAGAGTGGCCATCAAATAGCCGTTTTCATCCAGGTTGCCGATAATGACTTCGGCGGCTTTCTGGACTTGCTCGTTGCAAATACTGACGCTGAGTTGCCAAAGTAAATGATCGGCGAGATTTTGCGGGGAAGACAAAAATTTATCGAAGCCGGGTTTTTCCGTTTCTTCGCGTTCGCTGCCGGCGCCGCTGGCCGCGCCCGTGTCGAGATACTTCGTGAAGAATGAGCTGATGTCGAATTCATCGAAGGGATTCGAGGCTTCCGTTTCGGGAACTTTTTCGGTTTCTTCCTTTACGAATGTTTCGTCGGTGTAATTCTCGCTGACGACGCCGTCGTCGCCCAGAACCTCCAGCATGGGATTTTCCATGATCTCCTGATTGATCATTTCCCGCAGCTCGAGGCGATTGAGCGCGAGAACGCTGACCATCTGCACGAGGCCCGGCGTAAGGACCTGCTTTTGCGCGAGCCGGAGATTTAATTTGGGCTGAAGCCAATTCATAGCGTTAATTCAAACGGAAATTCTCTCCCAGATACAATCGCCGCACCTCAGGATCCTGGCTTAACTGTTCGGGCGTGCCGGCGCTTAAAATTTTCCCGCCGTGAATGATGTACGCCCGTGTGGTGACGGCGAGGGTTTCCCGGACGTTGTGGTCGGTTACAAGAGCGCCGATTCCGGCAGCGCTCAGGTCGTTGATAATTTTTTGCAAGTCCATCACAGTCAGCGGATCGATTCCTGAAAACGGCTCGTCGAGCAGTACAAACGACGGCTGCATCACCAGAGACCTGGCGATTTCCAGGCGGCGGCGTTCGCCTCCCGACAGCACGTAGCCCTTGCTGTGCCGCACGCCTTCCAGTCCCATCTGCGAAAGCAATTCTTCCACGCGGTCGCGTCGCTGCTCCGCCGTGATCGGCAACGTTTCCAGCACCGCGAGCAAGTTTTCTTCGACGGTCAGTTTGCGAAAGACAGAGGGTTCCTGGGGAAGGTAGCTGATTCCGCTACGCGCGCGCAGGTACATGGGCAGATCGCTGATGTCCTCACCGTCCAGAAGAACTCGCCCGAAATCGGGGCGCGCGAGACCGACCAGGATGTAAAAGGTCGTGGTCTTGCCTGCGCCGTTGGGACCGAGCAGCCCAACCACTTCGCCCTGTTGGATTTCCAAACTGACATTATCGACAACCTTCCGGCCTCGATAGCTCTTGCTCAACTCGGCGGCTTGGAGCTTCAACATGCCAGTTCATTTCTCAACCCGGTGCTTGGTGATCGTTCGCGGGCCTTTTTGCGAATCCACGAGAATCGTATCACTCGCTAAAAAGAAGGTCAATTCACGGCCCGTTGTAGTGTTTCCAGAACCGTCGGAAAGCGCCGGTTTGCCACCGGAAAGCACGAATTTGCCGTCACTTGCGATATATTCGCCCCGTTCAGAAGTACCAATACGGCCATTTTGTTCGATGCGGACATTGCCCTCGGCGACTGCGCGTTCCAATTTTTGCTGCCGATTGTTTGGTGCTGAAAGGAAAAGAGTTAGGGTCTGGCTGGAAATCGAGCCCCGCGCCGATTGCGCCGTGACGCCGTCGGTTAATTTGACTGCCGCGTCGCCCTTTCCGGCGTTGCCGTCGTAATCGGCTTTCGGTGCACGGACTTGCCATACCGTAGCCATGCCGGCTTTCGATTTCGCGTTAGGTGTGGAGGGAGGCAGCTCCGGGAAAGCGCCCACAACATTCCCGCGCGCTTCGGCACGATTCTGTTGGCGCCAGAATTCGATCGTGTCGGCCTGAAGGACGTCAGCTCCCTGCCAGAACCGGGCACGACCCGAAAAGACAGCGTGGTCCGTTGCGCTGGAGCCATTCATTTGATCCGCCGAAATATTCGCTTCCGAGGCACCGGGCTTTTTCGTGTTGCCAAAATACGTGGTGATCACATTTCCAGCCGCGTGAACCTCTCCAGTTTTCTGGTTGATTTCGATTTGCTCCGCGGAAGAGCGCGACGTCGAATCCGCGACAGAGGCCGCGCCGGTGAGCGTAATCTGATTCGCCGAACGCAGCATACGGGCCTGATTTGCTTGTCCCGTGCGGCCAGCCTGCTGGAATTTAACGCCGCCATCTTCTTCAACTGCTTCCCAATCGCCGCCAGCGCCGAAACCAGCCGTCAGATTTTGCGCCGTGGTGATTTGCGGCGCGACGGAACCGGACTGATGAACGACTCTTACGCCGGAAGCGCCGCGAAGCTGGGTCAATTGGCTTTGCGCATCGAAATCCGCGATTAATTTGCCGCCACTGATGGTGTCCGATTCTCCCGGCTTGCTCGTGACGACTTCTCCCGCAGAGAGCGTCTCGGCGTTTGCCACGCGCACGCCGCGGCGCCCAACCTCCGGAACAAAATCAATTCGCAATGCGGCCGTGCGCAGATTTCGCTTTGCTGAACCGTGTTGCATGGCGACTTGCACGTTGCCGCGAGCGAGCATCTGGCGCGGCTGGCTGGCGCCATCTTTTGCAGCAGCCATCATGAGATCAACATGTTCGGCGGAAATAAGATTTTCGCCTCCGCGCGAGTGGGCGTTTCCACGGACATTCCCATCGGCTGAAATTTTCTCGATTGCGCCGTCTGCAAACGAAGCGTCCATCTGATTTGCCACGAGCGACGCATTTCCGCGCGGGTCCTCGGCGATTATCTCCGGATGGCCACTGGCAATCACGAGACGCGGATGCATCTGCGCGTCCAAATCGATTTCGACGGCGCTTGCCGACAAAATGCGCTGTCCCTGCTTGGCGCGAACGGGACCGAAAAGCCGCAGCGTCCCATCGCTCCTGCGAAATTCGAGCGCCCTGCCGGTTACGTTTGCCGGAAGTGCGCGAGAATTGGCGGGAGGCGTCATTGTCAATTGGACATTGCTTTGCAGCCGCGCATCTTCCGTCTGCGGATCGTAAAAAACGCCCGTCGCTTGTCCCTCGCCGCCAGGGAACCGCAGCGTGACATTGTTTTTTGTCGAGACTTTGCCGCTGTCGCGATCGAAAAGAATATCGCTGGTTTCAAAATGCATTCCGCCGGAGCCGAGATTGGCAGCTGGATTCTTTGCCGCGTTGCGCAAATCAATCTGGACCGTGCCCTGGCAACGTATGCTGCCCGTGTCCGGCACATAGCTGCATTCGTTCGCGCGAACTGAATCGTTTCTCTTTCCTTCCGGGCCATAAATCGTGATGGAGACGTTCTCGAGCAGGCTGCGGTTCTTGTCTTTGAACTCGGTCGCCTGCGAGGCGTGCAAGGTAAAGAGCGTGTGATTTTTCAGTTGCTTCGAAAATGTGAAGTCCGCGGATTGCTGCTGCACGCTTGGCGGCACGGCAGGCGGCAAGTTCTTTCGCGCGGCGCGATTGGCCAGGCGTCCATGCAAAAACACCGCCGCCACCACCAACACAATGATGATAGCGGCGCCAGCGGACCATCGTGCGTATCGCGCAGCTTGCCTGTTTTGCATCAATTCGAAAGCGCCTCAGCAGTGATTCGGGCTTAGTCTTGAGTATAGGGAATGGGGTTGTGCGCTACAACCTTCGAGGTCGAAGGAATTCGTGCGGCTCTAGTAAGGACCACGCGCGCGAGCACATAGCTGCAAGCGGAGCAGCTATTCGTAACGAAGGGCAACCATGGGATCGACACGCGTGGCGCGACGCGCGGGAATATAGCTCGCCAGCAACGCCGAAGCCGCAAGCGTTCCTGCTACAACACACAACGTGGACACGTCCCAGGGCTGGACGCCGAAAAGCAGCCCACGCATGAGTGTGGCAGTGACTACCGAGCATGCCAAACCGAAAAGAATTCCGAGGAGGGTCAACCAGCCAGCTTCCTTCAGAATGAGTTGGTATACCGAGCTTCGCTGCGCGCCCAGTGCCATGCGAATGCCGATTTCGCGAGTTCTCCGGCTAACCGAATAAGCGATAACGCCGTAAAGGCCAACGATGCTCAGTACCAACGCGAGTGCGGCGAAGCCCCCGGCCAGCCATGCCGAAGCGCGATGCCAGTAAGCTGCCGGTGAGTTCTGGATAATCTCAGGCATGGTGGTCCCACTGTCGATCAGAATCTCAGGATCAATTGTGTGGATTGCGGCGACCAGTGATGGCAACACAGACGCGGCCTTTTGCGATGTGCGCACCACGATGCTATTGCCATCCGACCATTGCTCGTACGGGGTATAAATGACCGGCGCCGCTTTTGAATCCAATGCGTAATCTTTCATGTCCGCAACCACCCCGACAATCTGTATCGGAGGTTGCGACGCTTCCCGGTTTATGTCGTGCGCATGATAAAAAAAATGTTGGCCGAGCGGGTTTTCGCCGGGAAAATACCTTCGCGCCAGAGTCTGATTGATGATCGCGACAAGAGGCGCGCCGGCATTGTCGTTCTCGTTGAAAGGCCGGCCTTTCAGTAATGTGGCTTCCACAACAGACAAATATCCCGGGCTAACAACTTGATGCCCGACCTCGTTATTTACACCGAGGCTTGACCGGCCCACAAATCCGATCTGCGTGGAGCCTGGCCCGCTCATAGGCAAGTCCCTTGCGGTGCCTACGCCGATAACCCCCGGCAAGCTGTACAGGCGGCTTATGATTTCTCTGTGCAACACAATCTGTTGCGCGCTCGTTGAATACCTTGATTCCGGCACGCCTATCGAAAGCGTGGCTAAATGATCCGGCACGAATCCGAGATCTACATGTAGCAGCCGGTAAAGACTTTTGCCGAGCAGGCCTGCGCCTGCCAGTAGCACCATCGTCGTAGCGAGTTCCACGACAATGAGTCTCGCTCCCAGTCGCCGCCAAGCCTTTCCTGGCGCGCCAGCAGCTCCCTCGGTCAAACCGGCGCGCAGGTTAGCGAACGGAAACCGCAGGACAGGAGCCACTGCAAACAGAGTGCAAGCAACCAGCACGAGCGCGGTGACGAATGCGGTTACGTGCCAATTCCAAAAGGTTCCGCGCAGGTAGGGCATCGAATCCAGCATGTCCGCCGGAATCAATTTGAGCAGCAGTTGCCGCGCGAATGTCGCCGCGAAGAGCCCCAGCGCGCCGCTTCCTGCCACCATGACAAACCCTTCGGTGACGAATTGCTGCATCAGGCGTCCACGACTGGCGCCCAGCACACCACGCACCGCAAATTCGCGGCGGCGGTTTTCCGATCGAACCAAGAGAAGACCTGCCACGTTGACGTACGCAATCAGCAGCAGCATCGCTGCTCCGCCGAGGAGCGCGAGCAAGATTGGCTGGATGTCGCCCAGGATCCACTGGCTCAGAGGAGCGATATTCGCGCCTCGGTATTTGTCCGGATCTGGATATTCTTTTGCTTCTTGCGTGGCAATGGCGCGCAGATTGGCCAATGCCTGTTGCATGGTGACCCCATCCTTCAGCCGGGCAATCACACTCATCACCATGCATCCGCGACTCAAATAGCAGGAATCGCCGGCGACGGAATGAAACGTCGTCCAGAAATCAACGGCTCCGGCCGGAGCGAACTCGAAACTGCGCGGCAGCACGCCGATCACGGTGTAAGGTTCCCTGTGTGACGTCAAAGTAACTGTTTTTCCCAGCACATCCGGACTTCCGCCAAACCACTTTTGCCAGGCGGCATAACTCAAGATGACCGTCGACGGCGCCGCTTGCAAATCCTCGCTGGCAGGACTGGCAACGAAATCTCTTCCCAGAATGGGCGTCACGCCGAGAATGCGAAAGAAGCCACCTGTCACGCTGGCTCCGTTGACCAGATGCGCGCCTCCGCCGTCGGAGAGAACGAAACCGTCGCCAACATAGGCAGCGATCGAGGAAAAGACGCGATTGGAACGCTCCAGGTCAAGGTAATCGGGATAGGAATATCCTGCGTGCTGACTGCCTAGCTGCGTCGTCTTGAAAACTCCCATGAGCCGGGAGAGATTGGGATACGGCAACGGTCGGATCAACGCTGAGTCCACGAAACCGAAGATCGCTATCGCGGCAGCAATGCCGAGCGAGAGCGTCAATATGGTTGTGATTGCGAATCCGGGCGACTTGCGCAGCATGCGGAGAGCGTAGCGGATGTCCTGGAGCAGCGAGTTCACCGATTAACTCCTGGCGCCGCGCGCGTTACGTTTCTGGCAAAACGCCGGTCGTGGCGGCGGCGACGCGGTCGCGGGTGGTGTTCTTGACGAGGTACATGGCCTCGTCGGCAAGGTGCAGCAGGCCCGCCTTGTCCGCCGAGTCGAGGGGATACGATGCGACACCCACGCTTGAGGTGATGCGGACATTCAGGGCATCGTCCTTCAACCACGGCGTATCTTTAATCAGCCGATGCAGGCGGCGCGCTACGCGGCACGCGTTTTCCTTGGAGGTTTGCGGAAGCAGGAGAACAAATTCGTCGCCGCCGTAGCGAAAAGCGAAGTCGATGAGGCGGCAATTATTCTTGACCATGGTGCCGATTTCACCGAGAAGCTTCGAGCCCATCAGATGACCATGCGTGTCATTGACGGCCTTGAAATGGTCGAGGTCGATGAAGATGAGCGAGAATTCGTAGCTGTAGCGGTGGGAGCGATAAATCTCCGTGTCCAGCATGAAATTCAAATGGCGGGCGTTGTAAAGCGTGGTGCAATCGTCGGTGATGGTCAGTTCATGGATGCGCTGCACGTGGCGCGCGTTTTCGATGGCGATGGCGGCATAATCGGCCAGCGCTTCGAGGAGCGCCAGTTCACGCGCGCTGAAACCCGTATCGCCCACGCAATTGATCAGCTCGATCACGCCGAGGCACTGATCTCGGAAGCGGACGGGCACGGCGACGATCGACTGCGTCTGCGTCTTCGTTTTCTCGTCCGCCTGCGAGAAGAAACGCGAATCTTTGCGCGTGTCAGGAACCACGACTACTTCGCCGGTCTGCGCCACCCAGCCGGCAATTCCCTGCCCGAGCTTGATGCGCATGTCCTTGAGCGCGTCGGCGCCCTCGCCCGTGGCGATTTCGAAGTAGAGCTCCTGCTTCTCGGTGTCCATCAACAGGAGCGACCAGGTATCCGGGCGCAGCACTTCGTTGATTTTTTCCATGATGGTGCGGAGAACCTGATCGAGCTGGAGCGATGACGTCAACGCCTTGCCGAGCTCATGGAAGACGGAAATTTCGCTTCCGTAGACCGGCTCGACGGGCAGCGCGGGGCTGCGACGGCGTTCCACACCTTCGAAAGGCTTTGGCTCGGGCGCGTTTTGCATGGGCACTGCGAGAGTCCGAACGACCCCCTCGAATGCTTTTTCATTATAGGTTTGGTTACACGCGACTGCAACCGCCGCTTTTTTTCGGTGCGCGAAAGGCAAATCTTACTCAACGGCATGGTACCGGATGCGAGACCTTTGATTGACACCCCCGCAGTGGCCGCCTATATTTTTTAGGCAGCCTCTCAATGGAATCGACACATCTGTTCGGCGAACATTTGAAGCGCGAGCGCGAAATGCGCGGAGTGTCTCTGGAGGAAATTTCCGCGGCGACGCGCATCAGCGTTCGTTTTTTGGAGGCGCTCGAGAATGAGCAGTGGGAACGCCTGCCCGGCGGCATCTTTAATCGCGGTTTTATTCGCTCCGTTGCACGGTTTCTGGGGTTGGACGAAGAAAATCTGGTCGCTGAATACGCGATGGAGACTCACGAGCGGCCGGAAATTGCCGTGTGGACGAAAGAGCCAGTTCGCAAGCGCACCAACTGGACGGCCATAGGCAGCGCGATCACTATCGTGATCCTAATAATCGCCGGCGTCTGGTATATCCACCATCACTATGGCGCCGGAATAGATGCGTGGCATCAAAATCATCCGGTATTTAAGACGCTGACGGCGCCATTCCATCATTCGAAGGCGTCTTCGCCGAACCAAACATTATCGAGTCAACCGTCGAGCAATTCTTCGAATCCGGGCGCAGCTGCGACGCCTCCATCAGCTGCATCGGCACAGCCGCATGGGTCCACGCCACCAATTCCTGCCACGACGAACACGGCGTCGCCTGCCGGAAACCCGGCAGCACCTTCCGGGCCGATGGAGTTGAAGATTGAGGCTGGAGAAACGTCCACTGTGAGCGTGCTCGCCGACGGCAAATCTGTTTTCTCGGGAGTCTTGGAAGCGCAGCGCACTCTGACTGTGCACGCGCTGACAAATTTTACTGTCTCGTCGAGCAAGTCGAACGCCGTGCTACTCGAACTCAATGGCCATACCGTGGCTCCGCTGGGACCGCCGGGAGAACCGGGAAAAATCACGCTGACGCGCGCGAATCTGAAACCCAGTCCGGGAGATGACGATTAGCAACGAAGCACCGAATGACGTTCGCGCGGAACTTTTGGCCGGCAGCGTGCGGCCTGAGCGCAAACTCGCCATTTGCACCGGCGGCGTGTCGCTTTCTCCCGCCGATCGTGCGGAAGCATTCACCGTGCTGGCTTTGGATACGGAAGAAGGAGTCGCGCAACGCGCCGCATCCGCGTTGCTGAGCGTTCCAGTTGAGAATTTTCTTGCGGCTCTCGAACGCGCCGACGCTGCTCCGGCGCTCTTCCATTACTGCGCCAAAAACCTGCCGGCGAAACCCGGAATCGCGGACGCGCTGGCGAAGAATGGCTCGTGCCCGGTGGCGTTGGTGGAAAGAGTGGCGGGACATCTTTCTGCCGTTGGAATCCAGGCGCTTCTCGACAATCTCGAGCGACTCACTTCGTCGCCGCCGCTCGTTATTGCATTGGCCTCTTTGACGGTTGCGAATCCGGAACAGCGCAATCAAATTGCGGAGCTGCAAAAAGGTGCGCTCGACGAGAAGGACCTGGAAGAGGCCGTTGCAATTGCCGCCGTCGATCCGGAAAAACGCAGGACGCTGATCCAGCGCCTTGCAAAAATGAACGTGGTGCAACGCGTGCAACTGGGACTCCTGGGCGGACGCGAAGAGCGCATCGCGCTGATCCGCGACCCGAATAAAGTGGTGCAGCGCGCGGTGCTGCAATCGGCTCGCCTCACTGAGTCTGAAGTCGAAAGCTTCGCGTCCATGACGGTGCTTTCCGGCGAAGTGCTGCGCTCGATTTCGAATAATCGTCTGTGGATGAAGAATTACAGCATCGCTCGCAACTTGACGACCAACTCGAAGACTCCGCTCGATATTTCCCTGCATCTTCTTCCGCGCTTGACCGTTCGGGATCTGAAAATCCTGGCGACGAATAAAAACGTGCCGGAGACGCTCCGGTCGATGGCGGCGAAGATGGACCGCAAGCGCAACGAATCCCGCAAGGACTCCTGATAACTTACGAGAAAGCGCAGCCCCAGTATCAGATAGCTATTTTGCCGAAACGGCGAGAGAGGCCTGAACCTTTTTCGCGTATTCGCGGGCTTTGGCCAGGATTTGGGGTTCGTCGAGGGTCAGCATGCGGCGGTGCTCCATGACGATTTTGCCGCCGACGACAACCGTGTCGACGTCGCTGGCCTTCAACGCGTAAACGAGCTCAGAATACACGCTTCCCTTCGCCGCGAACTGCGGCGTCGCATGCGGCGCGTCTGTGCGGATTAGAATCACGTCCGCTTTTTTTCCTGCTTCGAGTGATCCGATTTGCTTTTCCATGTGCAACGCGCGCGCTCCGTTAATTGTCGCCATCGCGACCACTTGTTCCGCCGGCAAGGCTCGCGGGTCCATGCGCGCGAGTTTCTGTAGCTTCGCCGCAAGGTCCATTTCCTCGAACATGTCGAGGTCGTTGTTGCTCGCAGCTCCGTCAGTGCCCAATCCGACGCGAACCCCCGCTGCGATTAAATCAACGACGGGGCTCGTGCCGCTCGCGAGTTTCATATTGCTCGACGGATTGTGGACGCAGCCGACGTCGCGGCTGGCCAACAACTTCATGTCACCGGCATCCACCCACACGCAATGCGCCGCCGTGACATCCGGACCCAGCACGCCGATGTTTTCGAGATATGCCGTGGGCGACAGGCCATACTTCGCGCGACTCTGCTCGCCCTCGAATGCTGCTTCGGAGAGATGAATCAGAATCGGCGCGTGATACTTGCGCGCGAGCGCCGCCGCTTGCTGCAAAGTCTTCGTCGAGCACGTGTAAATTGAGTGCGGCGCAACAGCCGGCGTGATCAGCGGGTCGCCCTGCCAGTGCTTGATGTAATTTTCCGTGTAGGCGAGCATCTGCGGGACGCTTTTATTATCGGGAGCGGGAAAATCGATGATGGTCTCGCCCAGGACGCCGCGCATGCCCGCTCCCTTCGTCGCACGGGCCACTTCGTCCTCGAAATAGTACATGTCGGCGTAAGTCGTGGTGCCGCCGCGCAGCATTTCGAGAACGCCGAGCCGCGTCCCCCACGTGACGAAATCGGGCGTGACGTTGCGCGCTTCCGCGGGGAAAATATATTTTTGCAGCCAGTCATTGAGCGCCAAATCGTCCGCCAAGCCGCGAAACAAGGCCATCGCGGCGTGCTGGTGGCCATTGATCAGCCCCGGCATGACAATTTCATCGTGCGCGTCGATCGTGCGCGCGGCGTCATAGCGCGCTGCTATGCTCTCCCGCGAGCCGACGGCGACAATCACGTCGTCGCGCACGGCGACCGCGCCGTCATTGTAAATGTGGCCCGCCGCGTCCATTGTCACCACAGTGCCGCCCGTGACGATTAAATCTACGCGTGTTTTCGATTGCGCCGCGAGAGCGTTGGTGATGGCGAGGAATAAAAGAGCGAGAAAAAATCTTTTCACGATGGCCTCATTGCGTATGCAACTATAAACTCGATGAATCGAATGGCCGGGGCAACAGCTTTGACGAACTTTCGCGCTCCACTTTGCCTTTCAGATTCGCGAGAATCACGGGCACGTCCCCGCAAAATTCCCAGATGATTTGGCGGCAAGCGCCGCAGGGCGGCGTCAGCGCGTCCGCGTCAGTCACAACGGCGATGGCATCGAATTCGCGCTCGCCTTCCGAGATTGCCTTGAAAATCGCGACGCGCTCGGCGCAAATTGTCAGACCGTAGCTGGCATTTTCGACGTTGCAGCCGCTAAAAGTGCGTCCGGACTTTGTGCGCACGGCTGCGCCAACGCGAAACTCGGAGAATGGTGCATGCGCATGCTCGCGCGCCTGACGCGCCGCCGCGATCAATTTTTCCTCGTCGCTCACAATTTATTCCCTGGCTCGCTCAATTCAAATCCGCAGCGATGCGGGGCAGGACCGCGCGCAACAATGCGATAAAATTATCCTTCACGCGTTCACCGGTGGCGAGCACTTCCGAGTGGTCGAGTGGCTTATCGAGAATTCCTGCGGCCATATTCGTGACGCAGGAAATTCCCAGCACGCGCATTCCCATGTGCCGCGCAGCTATCGCCTCCGGCACTGTGGACATGCCCACCACGTCCGCACCAATCGCGCGCAAATAGCGAATCTCCGCGGGCGTTTCGTAGCTTGGCCCGGGAAGCGCCGCGTACACGCCTTCTGAAACTTCGATGCCCAACCGACGCGCCTCTTCGAGAGCGGCCGCACGATAGGTTTTCGAGTAGGCGTGCGTCATGTCCGGAAAACGCGGCCCGAAACGTTCGTCATTCGGTCCGATCAGTGGATTCGAGCCTTGCAGGTTAATGTGGTCGCGCATCACCATCAGCGTTCCCTGCTTGAAACCCAGATTGATGCCGCCCGCGGCGTTCGTCAAGATGGCCGCGCGGATTCCCATCCTGCCAAAAACGCGCATCGGGAAAATCACATCCTCGAGCGAATAGCCCTCGTAAAAATGAACGCGTCCCTGCATCGCAGCAACGGCTATTTCCTCAACTTTGCCGATGACGAGCTGTCCCGCATGACCAACAGCCGTCGAACGCGGGAAATGAGGAATGCGCTCATACGGGATGCGCGTCGCGCTCCGGAATTCATCCGCGAAAGCTCCCAGTCCTGAACCGAGCACCAGCGCAATCTGCGGTCGCAGCTTTGTTTTCGAGCGAATGAACTTCGCGGCTCGCTCGGCGCGCGCAAATTCATCGCCACTGGAAGATTTCGCTTTGGCTCGCGCGTTCACTTCAGCATGATTCCCACAATCGACGCCGACATCAAATTCGCGGCGGTGCCCGCGAGCATCGCGCGAATGCCGAGGCGCGCCAACTCGTCTTTCTTGTTGGGGGCGAGGGCGCCAATGCCGCCAATCTGAATTCCAATCGAGCTGAAATTCGCAAATCCGCAGAGCGCGTAGGTGGCAATCGTAAAGGAGCGCGGGTCGAGAACCGCTTTCATCGGACCAAGGCGTCCATAGGCGATCAATTCATTCAGCACCATGCGAGTTCCCAACAATCCGCCGATCTTGCCTGAGTCGTGCCACGGCACGCCGATGAGCCACGCCACCGGCGCAAGTACCCATCCGAACAATTGCTCGAGGCTCGACGGCAGATAGGTGAATCCGTGCGGCGCGAGCCAGTTGTGGAGCCCGCCCAGAATGCCGTCGCACAAATAAATGATGGCGATAAACGAAATCAGCATGGCAGCAACGTTGAGCGCCAGATGCAAGCCGTCGATTGTGCCACGCGAAAGTGCGCCGAGAGCGTTTGGATCTTTTTCGAGATTCGCCATTTCGACGCGCCCCGCCGTCACGGGCTTTTCCGTCTCCGGCACGAGCATCTTCGACAGCAACAGTGTTCCCGGCGCCGTCATAATGACGGCAGTGATCAAATGTTTAGCGTCGACGCCGAATGCGATGTATGCAGCCATGATTCCGCCGGAGACGTGCGCCATGCCGCTGGTCATGATGGTCATCAATTCGGATTTCGTGACGTCCGGCAGATAAGGACGAATCGTGAGTGGTGCTTCCGTCTGCCCCATGAAAATGCTTGCCGCGATGTTCAACGACTCTGCGCCGCTGGCCGCCATCAGCCTGGTCATCACTTTCGCCGCCTGCTTCACGATGAACGGCATCACGCCGTAGTAATAAAGCACGGCAAAAAGCGCGGCGATAAAGATGATCGTGGGAAGCACCTGAAAAGCGAAGTAGAAACCCATCTTGGAATTCTGCGTGCCAAGATCGCCGAAGACAAACGCGGAGCCATAAAACGAATACGAGAGTAGCTTGTCCACCGCTCCGCCAATGAAGCTGAAAGTCGCGCGGCCGATGCTGGTGTCGAGCACTATAAACGCAAACGTGATTTGAAGGGCGAGGCCCCACAGAACGGTTTTCAGGCGGATGGCGCGGCGATCCGTCGAAAAAAGATAGGCAAGGGCGAGGATGGTGATCATGCCCAGCAAGCCAACCCAGCGCTGCATACCACTCTCCCGAAATTAGTGATTGCGGACAATCTACGCGCCGACGATTTTGCGGATCAGCGGCGCTCGCGCAGGGGGCGCCTGCGCGCGGACCACAAAACTGCCTTCGAGCATTGCTATTGCTTCTTGCAGCCTTGCGTCGGCGTTGTAATGCACGATGCAAAGCGTCTCGCCCGATTTAACGGCGTCTCCCATTTTCTTTTCGAGCACGATTCCCACGGCCGGATCGATGGCGTCGTCCTGCTTCTCGCGTCCGCCGCCAAGAACGAGGCTCGCCACGCCGATTCGCTCGCAGGCAATCTGCGCGACAAATCCATCGTGCTTGCTGCGCAAGGTTTCCGTATGGTGCGCGCGGGGCAGCCGCGAGGGCTCGTCCACAACGCGCTCGTCGCCGCCTTGTTGACGCACAACCCGACGGAATGTATCACGAGCCTGCCCGCTCGCAATCATTTCTTGCGCCAATTTCCGTCCCGCCGCTACGTCTGGGACGCGTTTGCCCAAGAGGAGCATCCACGCCGAAAGCTCAAGGCACAGTTCACGCAAATCTTCCGGGCCGTCACCATTCAAAACTTCGAGGCACTCCTGCACCTCAAGCGCGTTGCCGATTGTCCTGCCCAACGGCTGATCCATATCCGTAATCAGCGCGACGACGCGCTTCCCCATTTGTTTCCCGGTGTCGACGAGCAACTCCGCAAGCGCAATCGCGTCCGCTTCTTTCTTCATGAACGCCCCGTCGCCCGTTTTCACGTCGAGCACAAGCGCGTCGATTCCTTCGGCGAGTTTTTTGCTCATGATGGACGCGCAAATCAGCGCAGGGCTTTCCACTGTTCCTGTGACGTCGCGCAACGCATAAAGCTTCTTATCGGCAGGCGCAATTTCGGGTGTCTGTCCTCCAAGGGCGCAACGGCAGACAGTGAGCGCCGCGCGAAATTCTTCCAACGAGAGGTTGACGCGAAATCCTGGAATCGCTTCGAGTTTGTCGAGTGTTCCGCCCGTGTGTCCCAGGCCGCGGCCGCTGATCATTGGGACGTACAGTCCTGCTGCGGCGAGAATCGGCGCGATCACCAGAGAAGTTTTGTCGCCGACGCCGCCGGTGGAATGTTTGTCGACCTTCGCCGCGGGGAGCGTAGAAAAATCCATCACATCGCCCGAATGCAGCATCGCTTCCGTGAGCCACGCCGTTTCGGCGCGCGTCATCCCTCGGCATACAACGGCCATCAGCCACGCCGCAAGTTGATAGTCGGGCACAGTTCCGCGTGCCGCGCCCTCGACAAGAAAGGTGATTTCTTCGCGGGTCAATTCCCCGCCGTCTCGTTTTTTGCGGATCAGCTCAACTGGACGCATGTGGCCGGGCAGATTGCCAGCCAGCAGCATACGAGGAAGGGGAATCTTCGTGCAAGCGGTCTTGCAGCGGTTCAAGAACAAAATGAGGAATCTCGGAAGGGCAGCCGTAACGCACGGGCAGTACAACTGTGCCTATGCCCCGGCTCACATAAATCTGAGTCGAACCAAGAGAATCGTGGCCAATCTTGAACCGCATCTTTCTTTCGGAACGTCCGTAGACGCAACCGATG
Source organism: Candidatus Acidiferrales bacterium (assembly GCA_035943235.1). Taxonomy (GTDB): domain Bacteria; phylum Acidobacteriota; class Terriglobia; order Acidiferrales; family UBA7541; genus DAHUXN01. Next base: position 1,797 of record DASZCH010000210.1, on the reverse strand, counting down.
AGCGGCAACTTTACCTGCCCGCCGTGCGTGTGGCCGGACAAAACCAAATTAACGCCCCTATCGGCGGCTTCGTCGATGATTGCGGGATTATGCGAGAGCAGAACGGTCGGCGCGCCGTCCGGAACACCACGCATCGCGCGGCGCAAGTCCGCACGATAGAGCAAATCGTCCACACCCGCCAGATAGATCTTCTGGCCATTTCGCCGCAGCGTGACGTGCCGGTTACGCAGCACCTGGATTCCCTGGCGATCGAGGGCCCGCGCGATTTCACCGGCGCCGACGCGAAAATCATGGTTCCCGAGCACCGCAAACACGCCCGAGCGCGCCCGAAGCCCGCTGAGCATTTGCGCCACAGGCTCGATGTAGTTGCGAGATCTGGTCACGAAGTCCCCGGTCACGGCAATCAGGTCGGGTTCAAGTTCGTTAGTGAGTTCGACGACTGCAGCGAGCGCTTCGGCCGGGAAATACAGCCCATGATGAAGATCCGTCAGGTGCACGATGCGGAAGCCGCGGAAAGCCTCAGGGAGGCCTTCGAGGCCCATAGGGTGTTCGCTGACTTCAATCGCACCCCGCAGACGCAATCGCCGGAGCTGGCGCATCCCGTGCGACTGTCCTAGCGAGTATTCTTCGACGCCGCCGTTGCGCCAGCGGCCCCTCAGACGATCCCACGGCTCTGCCAGGGTGGTTTGGCGAAGTCTTGGCCGAATTAATGTGTGAGCATAAGACATTCGAGGTTTCTGGTGCGGTTTCAGGCTACATCCAGCATTTGCGGGAGTAAAGCAGCAATTCCCTGCCGTTGTGGGGCAAATTACCTGTACTTAAGGGCAATTGCGACCGAATCCGCGGAATCCTGGAAAGCAGTCCCCATATACTTTGGTTCACAAAGCTCAGCCCGGGTTGCCTGCCAAACCAGCGGGTTGCGCGGCCACATGCGCCGCAATTTCTTGCATTTCCACGTGAACGAGTCCATTCGATGCGAGCAATTCCCTGTCGCCAGGATGGTAGGGTCCGCCAACGAAATCGCTGACTCTGCCGCCTGCTTCGCGGACCAGCAGAATTCCCGCCGCAGTGTCCCAAGGCTTTAGCCCAAACTCCCAAAATCCCTCGAATTGTCCGCACGCTACGGAGCACAGATCGAGGGCGGCGGACCCTGCGCGGCGCACTCCATGAGAGCGCAGAGTGAATTCCCAATAGTAGTGGATGTTAGGGTTCTGGACGCGCTTGTGGCTGGGAAAACCAGTTGCCAGCAAGCTCTTCGCGAGTTTTTCGACGCTCGAAACGTGAATTCGCGTGTCGCCACGATATGCGCCTTCATTGCGGATCGCTCTGAACATTTCGCGCGTCATGGGATTGTAAATCGCGCCAACGAGCGGCGCGCCATCTTCCAGCAGCGCGATAGAAACCGCAAACATTGGATAGCCGTGAGCGAAGTTCGTGGTTCCATCGAGCGGATCGACATACCATTTGTACTTTGCGGACGCATCCGCCCCAGATGCGCCGGTCTCTTCGGCGACAATCGCGTGTCCCGGAAAATAGTGATGTAGCCGAGCCAGGATCGCTGCTTCGGACTTCTTGTCCGTCTCTGTGACCAGATCTACTTCGCCCTTGTATGAAATATTCTTCGGACGGCTTGCGGCTTCCGTGATAATCGCGCCCGCTTCCTCGGCGGCTTTGGCGGCAACTTCCAGAAAATGAACCGGGTTATCGGCCTGTTGGCTCATTCTTCGGCGCCGGAAGCGAAATATCCTTTCCGGTAATGCAAAGTGTAGTTGCCACCCGGAACGTCCAGTTCGATTC
>DASZCH010000209.1:0-6884 GCA_035943235.1 Candidatus Acidiferrales bacterium | reverse complement strand
AGGCAAAGCGGCCTCGAGCCGCCGCACTCCCAAAGAGCATTGCTTCAGCGGCTAAAGCCCCTTTTCCCACGCGCGGTTACGGCCGGGCTGAACCCCCGCCCACCTAAAGAGCAACTACAAAAAGCGAAGCGAGGGCGAGCCGCCGCAATCCAAGCCTGCCTGCAAGAATCTCAGGTCAGTTTGCGCGGAACGCGCAAACGGGACCTGAGCTACAGAAAGCAAATCGGCGAAGCCTTGCCCTGACGCAGATTGAAACGAAGCGTTGCCGTCGCCAGAAACAAAGCAGATCCCTCGTCGCATGGCCCGCCTGCGGCGGGTAAACTCCTCGGGATGACAATTCTAACCTTTGTTGCCAGAAGCAAAAGCAGTTAGTCGTCCCGCTCGGAATGACTAAGGTTTGGGTTAGGGCTGCGCTTTGTTGGCCGTGATACCGACGGTCCGCTGCTAATCGTGGTGCAACTGCTGCCTTGTTTGCGCGAGCTCCTTTTCGATGCGCGCCATGCGGCGGGCGATCGTGAAATCGTAAATGAAAAATATTGCCCAGACGGCAATGTATGCGGCGAACAGGCTTCCGAAATTTTGCACGGTGTTCCTCCTTGATGCGGATTCTGCTACGAATTCTCTGCTGTTCGTAGGCTAACTGCAAAGCAAAGCGGCGTCGAGCCGCCGCACTCCAAAAAAAAACGTACCCGCTTCAGGGGCTAAAGCCCCGTTTCGCAGGCGCGGTTACGGCGGGGCTGAAGCCCCGCCCTCCTAAAAAGCAACCACAAAAGGCAAAGCGACGGCGAGTCGCTGCACTCCAAGCCTGCCTGTCCGGCTGCAGAACCTCAGGTCAGTTTGCGCGGAACGCGCAAACGGGACCTGAGCTACAGAAAGCAACAAAGGCCCGATAAATCCGATCGGGCCCTACAGAGGCCCCACCCTTCGCGAAAAGCGCTCAGGATGGGGCACCCGAAAAAAAGTTAGTGACAACGACTGCTACGAATTCCCTGCCCCTCATATGCAAACTACAAAGGGCAAAGCGGTGTCGAGCCGCCGCACTCCAAAAACAACTAAAAACTGCAAAGGCAAAGCGGCGGCGAAACGATTCGCGCGGCCCCGACTGACGGGAAAAACCCCACCCCTCGCGCCCAAAGTTCACGGGCGCTCAGGATGGGGCACCCGCAGAACCAAAGCGAAAGACTGCCCGCGTAAAGCCGCCGCAAAGTCTGTGACGAAAACGGCTACGAATTCCGTGGCCCGGACGTGGGGGCATTCACGCGCACCTCGGCGGCATCGTCGGCGGCGATGCGGAGCTCTTCCGTTTGATGGCGCAGGCGCTCGAGTTTGTAACGTTGCCAGACGAGCAAGAGCATCAGCAAAGTCATTACACCGCTGCAATAGAAAAACACTTTCAACATGGTGGGTTCGAGGCCGGAGTTCGCGCCGCCGAAAACCACGGGCTGCGGATGTTGCGTGCGCCAAATGCGAATGGATAAATAGTCGAGAGGCACGCCGAGGAAAACGAAAATACCGAAAATGGCGGAGAAGACGGCGCGGCGCTCCGGGTCTGCGATGAGCGTGCGCAAAATAAGATAGGCAATATAGAGCAGCCAGAGAATCAACGTTAGAGTGAGGCGCCAGTCCCACGCCCACCAGACGCCCCAGACGGGATGCGCCCAGATCGGGCCGGTGACGAGCATTACGCTCCAAAATGCGAGGCCGACTTCGGCGGCGGAAACGGCGAGCCAATCCCATTTGGGGGCGCGCCTGGCAAGATACGCGACGTTTGCGACGAAGACGATGATGGAGGCTTCCATGGCGGCCCAGCCGGAGGACGCATGGAAATAAAAAATGCGCTGAATCGCGTGCATGGTGGCTTCGTCGGGCGCAATGAAGAGCGCGGCGTACCCGGCGAAGAAAAGCAGCGCCGCTGTTACTATGTTCGCGATTCCGTAACGTTTCATTGCGCGACTATTCCTCCAACAGATATTCGCACAGCAGCCACGAAGCCGTAAAAAATACCACGTCGAAGGCGATGAGGACAGCCATCCAAGTGCCATCGAGCGCGGGCGCGTCCGTCAACAAGCCGGCGGTGGCCTCGACGGAAGCGAAAAGGAGCGGGATGAGCACGGGCAACAACAGGAGCGGGAGAAGCAATTCGCGCAGACGCGCTTGGGTGGCGAGGGCGGAGAAAACGGTGCCGACAACCACGATTCCGAATGTTCCGAGGAAAAGCACGAGCACGAGTCGGCCGATTACGGGCAGGAGCGGGACATTGTAAAGAATCGAAAACACGGGCAGGAGAATTAGTTCGGTGATGCAGAGGAACAATAAATTGGCGAGGGTCTTGCCGAGAAGAATGGCGAAGGCACCGGCGGGAGCCATTCGCAAGGCGTAAATCGTGTCGTTCGATTGTTCGCGCGCGAAGGAGGGATTGAGCATCAGCGAGGCGGAAAAAAGGAGAGCGATCCAGATGAGGCCCGGGCCGAAGCGGCGGGCCTCGCCGACGGTGGGCTCGAACGCAAAGTTGAAAAGCACGACGACGATAACGGCGAAGACGACGGTGGTCTGCAACAATTCGCGCGTGCGCATCTCGGCGCGCACTTCCCTGCCGAAGATGATTGAGGCGGCGCGAGCGGTAGTCATTATCCCTCGGCTCGCATTTCTTCAAACAGAGGTTGAGGATTTCCGCCGGGGCCGGTGTCGCGGTCGATGCGGCCGTTTGCGATTGCGACGGCGCGCGTGAAAATATCGAGCGATTCGTTGCGCGCGTGCGTACTCATGACGATCGTTCGGCCTTCGGCGCGCAGGCGGCGCAGAGTTTCTGAAAGCCATGCGACACCTTGACGGTCGAGGCCGGCGGCGGGTTCGTCGAGAAGCAAAAGGCTCGGCGAAGGCAACAATGCGCGGGCGATGGCGAGCCTTTGGCGCATGCCGCGCGAAAATGTGCGGACAACGTATTCGGAGCGCAGGGCGAGGCCTACGGCATCGAGCGCTTCGGTTGCACGCTTGGCTGGATCCTCCAAATCGTAGAGGCGCGCGAAGAATTCCAGGTTTTCTTTTGCCGTGAGTTCGTCGTAGGCGAGGATATTGTGGCCCACGAGGCCGATTAGGCGCTTCATAGCGAGCGTCCCACCATCGGCGGCTCCGTCGCCGATGAAAGAGACGCGTCCCGAGGTGGGGCGCGCCAGGAGCGCGGCCATTTTGAGGAGCGTGGTTTTGCCGGAGCCGTTTGGGCCAAGCAAGGCGACACATTCGCCGGGAGCGATGGAGAGAGAAACGCGGCGGAGGGCGACAAAGGCGCCGTAGCGTTTTTCGATGCGGTCAAATTGCACGCCTAACGATGTTATGGCGTGCGATGAGGCGCCGAGCGAGGTTTGCGAGTGCGGAGTCGCCAAGGCGATACGCTCAGCCCTTCACGAAATCGCGCAGAATCTTTTCGGTGCGCTGATGCTCGCGCGCGTACTCTTCTTCGCTGATGGTTCCCGCCTGCCGGCGCAATTCGAGGCGAAACAATTTCTCCTTCAACTCGTCGAGGCTGTGGCTGACTTCGCGCTCGACTTCCGCGACGGTTTGAGCTGCCGAGGCGCTGCGTTGCTGCGACGCGGGCGCGACGGCGCGGGATGCGTCCCGGGAAAGATTCGGAGCGGCGGGATTCGAGCTGTCGGGTACAGCAGTTTGCGCAGCGGGGCGACGCCAGAGAAAAATGACGCCGAGCAAAAACAGAGCAGCGAATCCCGCGACCAAAATATATTGCAGATTGCTGCTGATGCGCGGAGGAAGCGTGGTGGTGGCCGCTGCTTCTCCAGCGGCATCCGGGGCGCGCGAGTTCACGGAGGGGTCCTGGGAAGCGGCGGCGGACGAAGGCGCGGAGGCGGTTCCTGAAACGGAAATCGTGAACGGCGAATTAGCGGAGATCGAATCGCGCGTATAGATGTCGTATCCCTGCTCTGTGCCCGCGGGAGAGAATCCGGGGCTGGACACTTGAAGGCCGGGTGGAACGATGAGCAGGACGCGTTGGACATTGTAAAGCGAAGCCGTGCGAAACGTGGCTTGATTGGAGGGATACGGAAGCTGATAGGAGAGGCGCACTCCGTTGTCTCCGGGACGGAATGGCCAGTCGACGGCTTCGACGCCCTTGCCTTTGTCAATCGTGCCCTGAATTACAGGCATGCCCGTAGCACCCCACGCGGAAACCTGATTGAGCTGGCCGCCCTGCGGGAGCTGGAATTTGAAGGTGCCGTCTTTCAAGTAATACGCGACGGGAGGATGCGTTTGATTCTGGATTGTGTATTCTTCGCCGACGAGCAGGTCAGAACCCTTGGGCTGCAGAACGATTGCGCGTGTGGTGACGGCGAAGGAATGCGCGTCGGTGGTCGGTTCGTAGACGGTGACATCGGCGGCGGTGGTTCCGGGAGTGATTGGCTCGTGGTAGAGGACGCCTTTATAGGGGACGCGGAGGAGCATGGGGCCGGAGCCTAAGGCGTCGCTCGTAATTGTGAAATGGCCGGAGGCGTCGGTTTTCGTGGTGGCGACGGGCTGCATGCCTCCCTGCAATTGCAGGAGAATTACTTGGGCGTCCCCGACCGGCGCGTTTTTGGTGGCGTTATTCACGGTGCCGGAGACGGTTCCCGCCGCGGAGGCGGAAATCGCGGCGGCGAGAACGAGAAGAACAGCGACGGCTGCGTGCTGCCAGAAATTGTGACGTTCGTATGCAGAACGTGAGGTTAGCGGATTTGCTTTGGCGGTCATGGGCTCCATTTTATCCATGTGCACAGATTATGCGCGCGGCTTTCCGGACATGGCCTGGCGGACGGCGGGAGTGGGCGCGCCTCCGGTGAGATTGTCCATGTCGGCGATGACGCGGGCGGCTTCGATTTCAAGGGCGCGCTTCATCTCCTCGTAGTCTTCCTCGGAAAATTTACCGGCGCGATGCTCGAAACGCAAATCGCGAATGTTTTCGTAAATGGCGTCGCGGCGTTCGAGGAGCTGGTCGAGTTTCGAGCGATGAGGAGCGAAGTCGGATGGTTCGAGCTTGATGGCGAAGACGAACCACAACGTAGCGAGCGCGATGGCGATGCAGCAGAGCGTGATGAGGATGAGTTCAGTAGACACTGTCACACGTTCGATTCAGTTCTCGTCGACGACGGAAAATCCCCGGCTTTGGGGCCCAAAGCCATATACCTGCCGCGTCGGCCGACGTCGCCGACCCGCCTCTACAAGGCGAGGCGGCGTCGAAAGCGATTCAGGCGGCCTCGCTGACGGGAAAATCCCCACCCTTCGCGAAAAGCGCTCAGGATGGGGCACCCGCAAAGACTCATGGCGACCGGCCGCTGATGCAAAGACGTTCTCGTTATTCATCGGCGTGGCGGCTGATGTCGTTTCGGGCGCGCGCGAGGAGTTCGGGCGAGATCGGATGTCCGCCAGCGACTGCCAGCTTGCGGCGCCAGCGCACGACTACCATCCAGATGAGCGCGATGCCAATCAGCGGGGCGATTATGGGCATCAGCCAGGCCCATAGATCGAAGCCCGTTGTGGGCGGAGAAATCAACACGGTGGGGCCGTACTCCTGCACGAAACTTTGCAGGACCAGATCGTCTGACTTGCCCTGGCCGACGCGTTCGTTCAATTCCTTTAGTTCGGCTTGCGCCGTCTCGCACGGGCCGGCGAAGGTGCCACCCATGTGATTGCATTTCGCGGCTGTGTCGTTGCAGCCTCCGCACATGCACATGACGCGGTTGCCGAGTTTTTTTGCGCCTGCGCCGGCGAGGGGATCCTGCGCCTTGGCAGAACGGCCCGAAAAAGAACAAAGCGCAAGGGTCAGCAGGAAAAGGCCGATTCGCCGAGTTGGGTGATTACTCATCGTTGTTTGGTACCCGAAGCGCCCATTCCAAGGGCGGCTTCCCTTCAGGGGCTAAAGCCCCGTTTTCTGCGTACCGTTACGGCGGGGCTGAAGCCGTGCCCTCCTAAAAAACGACTGCGACGCATGCGAGCAGCGATCTTACCTCAAGGGCTAAAGCCCCGCCCTCTTAAAAGGCAATTCCAGCACGGCTGAAGCTCGCCTGCGGGCAGGCCGTGCCCTGACGAGAACAATTCAGGCCGCCTCGCTGGAAAATCCCCACCCTTCGCGGAAAGCGCTCAGGATGGGGCACCCGCAAAATCAGAGCGAAAGACTGCTGCGTAAAGCCACGTCCACGAAGGCAAAGCGGCGTCGAGCCCGCCACGGCGGGCAGGCCGCCGCACTCCAAGAAAAAGACACTCACTTCAGGGGCTGAAGACCCGTTTCCTGCGTGCTGTTACGGCGGGGCTAAAGCCCCTCCCTCCTAAAAGCCAATTCCAGCACGGCTGGAACCGTGCCATGCTAAAAAACGACTGCGACGCGTGCGAGGAGCAATTTTTCACGCGCCGTTACGGCTGAAACTGGAGCGCCGCCCTCTTAGGCTGTTAATCATCGCCGTGGTGACGCACGGGAGCTGGCTCGGGGAAGGCCTTTGCCTTTGCTTCTTCGCGGGCTGGCTGCAAGACGATTTGCGGCTGGCGATTCGGGAGCAGCGCCAAGATCGTGCCGAGGACGAGAACCAGTCCACCCAGCCAGATCCAGCGCACCAGCGGATTCAGATAGACGTGAATCACGGGATTATTGTCTTCGGGGCTGCGTCCCGCATAGACGACGTACAGATCGCGCGCGAGCGAGGAATGAATGGCGACGGTAGTCTGCGTGACTTGACTGGCCAGATAGAAGCGGCGCTCGGGATAAAGCATCATGACGGAGCGATCGCCCTGGAAAACTTCGATGGTGGCGCGTTCCGCGGTGTAGTTGCTGTTCGATGTGGCGTCGAAATTCTGGCAGAGCAGCTTGTAAGGGCCGATGGACATTTCCGTGCCGGGGTGCATCTTCATTT
>DASZCH010000208.1:0-3163 GCA_035943235.1 Candidatus Acidiferrales bacterium | reverse complement strand
ACGTGCGTTCAGCGTAAGCCATAAACACGGAAGAGTTTAGGGCGATGAAATTCGGCAGTTGAGATGCACAAAGCCTCGAAGCGAAGAGGCAAAGCCTGGGTGTCGATCAATGGGCGTGAGGACAAGGACGAGAAAAGCGGCGCTACAGGCCTCACGTCAGTTGCGGCAAAAACGCAACCCGTCCTTCATCAGGACGCGCGAGACGTTGGCTAAAAAGACCGTAGTGATAGGTGCCAGTAAGAATGCGGAACAGAAACCTTAGGTGCGGAGGCGAATGATGGGAACGCTAATGCGGGATGTGAGATACACGTTTCGGATGCTGGCGAAGGCGCCCGGATTCACGGTGATTGCGATCCTGACGCTGGCTCTGGGAATTGGAGCGAACACCGCCATTTTCACGGTGGTTTACGCGGCGCTGCTGCGTCCGCTGCCGTATGCGCAGCCGGGCCGGCTGATTACGATCGCCGAGTCGCGTTCGAAGGACTCCGCAGGTGCAGACGAAGCCACGCGTTATTGGATTCCCGTGTCCTATCCCGATTTTCAGGATTGGAGCAAGCAGTCGAAATCATTCGCTGCCTTAGCCGGATTTAACGGCGACGGGTTCCTTTATAACGGCCAGGGCCAGCCGCAGCTCCTGGACGCCGCGCAAGCGAGCACGAACTTCTTCTCGACGCTCGGAGTAAAGCCGTTTCTCGGCCGAGATTTTGTGGCTGGGGAGGACGTCCCGAGCGGCCCCAAAGTCGCATTGTTGACTTACGGTTTCTGGCGAACGCAGTTCGGCGGGAATCCAAAGATCGTTGGACAGACGATTCGCTTGGACAGCAACGCCGTCACCATCATCGGCGTGTTGCCGCGCACGTTTGAATTTGCTCCCGCGGGCGACGCCGCGTTATGGGTGCCGCTGCACTTGAATCAGGATTCGGCCACGCGGCGCAACCTGGGATGGTTCCACGCGCTGGGCCGTTTGGCGCCGGGAGAAAGTCTGGCGCAAGCGAACGCAGAGATGACCGCAATCATGAAGCGGTTGGCCGCGGCTTACCCGCAAGAGGACGGCGACAAACGAACCACGCTGATTCCTCTGCGCGAGCGAATCGTTGGCAATGTGCAGTCGCTGCTGTGGATTTTGTTCGGCGCGGTCGGATTCGTCCTGCTGATTGCCTGTGCGAATGTTGCGAATCTTCTGCTTGTGCGCGCGGCGGGACGGCGACGGGAATTCGCCATACGCGCGGCCCTCGGCGCGGGACGCCGCCGGCTGGTTTCGCAACTGCTGACGGAGAGTTTGATGCTTGCGGGCGCCGGAAGCGTGCTGGGGTTTCTCGGCGCGCAATGGGGCACGCCGCTGTTGATCGCGGCGATTCCGCAGCAGTTGCGGGACAAGATGCCGTTTCTGGCAGACGCGCACGCGAGCGGCGTAGTGTTCGCATTTTTGTGCGGAGCGGCCGTGGTGACGGGGGTGTTGTTTGGACTCGCGCCCGCGCTGCAAGTTTCACGTGAAAAGGTGAGCGATGCGCTGAAGGAAGAAACGCAGACGGTGGCCGGTGGGCTTCGGGCGCGCCTTCGCGACGCGCTGGTCATCGCGGAGATTGCCGTGTGCCTGGTTCTTCTGGTCGGCGCAGGCTTGATGGTGGAAAGTCTGGGCGCGCTACTGCACCGGAATCCAGGCTTCTCCGCGCAAAACCTGCTCACTTTTGGCGTCTACATGCCGCCGGGGCTTTACCCGAAAGACGTCGACCTAGATCGCTTCGAGAAGGAATTTACAGACCGTCTGAAAACGCTGCCCGGAGTTGTTGATGTTGCCGCCGGGCGCGCTCTGCCGCTTAGCGGCGGCAGCGGATCGATTCGGTTCGTGATCGAAGGGCATTCGGTAGTCGCGGGGCACGAAGACGAATGCGATATCAACGATGCGACGCCCGAATACTTTACGGCACTGAAAATTCCCTTGGTCAAGGGCAGGTTCTTCGATGATGCCGCGGACAAGCTGGGCGCGCCGGGACATTTGATCGTGAATCAGGCGTTCGTGGACCGGTACCTGCGCGGCGAGAATCCCATCGGGAAGCGGCTGCGCTTCACTTTTTCGCCGAAGAATCCGTTCCAGGACATTGTCGGCGTAGTGGGCAACGTGCCGGACAATCTGGATGGCGAGATGCCGCCGGTGGTTTATGCGGCGTTCCGAAATAGGCCAAGCAATTTCATCGCGTATGGTGTTCGCACGGCGCAGAATCCTGCAGCAATCGTCAGCGGGGTGCGCAGCGCGCTGCACGAAATGAATTCGCAGTTGCCTCTCTATCAGCCAGCCACGATGGAGCAGGTGGTGGCGCGTTCGCCGTCGGTGTTCTTGCGACGGTATCCGTCCTATCTGATTGGCGGGTTTGCGGCGCTGGCCCTGATTCTGGCGTGCGTTGGGCTGTATGGCCTGATTTCGTATTCGGTATCGCAGAGGACGCGCGAACTTGGAATACGTATCGCGCTGGGAGCGCAGGAGCGGGACGTGATGCGGCTGGTGATGGGGCAGGGAGCGAGGCTGGCGCTGACCGGAGTTGCGGTTGGAATTGGGGCGGGGCTGGTGCTGACGCAACTGATGAGGAGTCTGCTTTTTGGGATCAGTGCAGCCGATCCGTTGACGTTCGCTGTCGTGGCGATATTACTCAGCGTGGTCGCTATCGCGGCGTGCTACATTCCCGCAAGGCGCGCCATGCGCACGGATCCCATCGTCGCTTTGCGTTATGAATAGGAATTTCGCACGGTGAAAAACGAAGGACACAAGAAAGAATGAAGGAGGCAAAGATGAAAAAAACAGTATTGAGCCTCGCTCCCGTTATTTTTCTCGTACTGTCGGCCGCGATTCTGCCGCGTCCTCGCGCGCACCAGAATGCGCCCGCGGTGCAGTCGCCGTCGCTATCCAAGACCCAGCCACTTCCCGCGTACCATACCGCGCCACCGAAAGGTCCGCTGCCCGCGACTCTGCCCGCGAGCGAGTTCTCCGACCCGCTGACGGTCAAAGCGTATTCCTACGCCGCGAAAATCAAGCCCGTACTTTATCAGCTGCCGTGCTACTGCCATTGCGATCAAGCGGTCGGTCACACAAGCCTGCTCAGTTGCTATCGTGATATGCACGGATCCGAATGTGAAATCTGCAAGAAGGAACTGTTTTACGCGTATGAGC
>DASZCH010000207.1:0-21190 GCA_035943235.1 Candidatus Acidiferrales bacterium | reverse complement strand
ATTGCATGTAGCGGGCGGCCAACTCGAACAATTTGTCGAAGCTATCGGGCTTTTGTTTGCACAGGGCAAAGAGCATCTCCCGCGCCATGTCCAGCTGGCCGGTTTGCAGCAAAGCCTCCCCATAAAGCGACAGGAATGCCGTGTCAGAAACTTCCGGCGGAGCAAAAGGCTGGAGCAGCTCGACGGCCTTCGCGGCGTCGCCTCGATGAAGGCGCGCATCCGCAAACAATAAAGCCACGCTGCGGTCCGCCGGAGTCAGCCGATGGGCGTTCGAGAAAAGCGTAAGGGCGCGTTCGCCGTCGCCCGCCGCCTGCGTTAATTGGGCTGCGCGCAGATAGGCGCGGCCGCTCGTGTCCGTGTTTCCGAGCTTTTCGGCGAGCTCGGCAAGCTGCACCTGGCGATCCGGATTCTCAGCATCAAGCTGCGCGATTCTCTGAAGGCACTCGAATTCGGACTTCAGTTCGTTCTGGCTGTGGAACTGTTGGGCGGCGGTGGAGTAAAGGTCAATGGCTTCGGGAGTCTTGTTTTGTTTTTGCAGCACAAACCCGTATCGAGCCAACCGGCTCGGTGGCTGCGGATAGGGTTTCAAATGCCGCGTGAAAATCGCCGAAGCGCGCGCGGTGTCTCCGGACTCCACCAGCCTGTCAAACTGCAAACCGAAAAAGTGGCCGGCCTGGACAAGATCGCCCGTGCGGGCATACAAGTCCGCGAGCATCTGAACCGCTTCCGGATGTCCTGGCGAAGCATCGACGACCGACTGATACTCCGCGATGGCTTCCTGGAGTTTATTTTTCTCCAAGTGTTTGCGAGCACGGTCGAGATGCTTGGCGATGTCCTGATTCATGCTTTTGGTGGCGTCTTCACAGAGGCAACAGGCTTCCGGGCAAATAATACTTCCGCCGCTGGAAACTCGCGGAGTCGGGAAATGACCCCCATGCAAGCGCTTAAACAATATACCGGACGGGCGCACGCACTCAAAATGGGAATTTGGCGCGTGGCCCGATACTCTAAGGCCGGTAAAGCCGCCTGCGTGGTATGAGGCCAATATTTATGGATTTCCCCTCCCAGGACGCAACAGCCGTGGCTCGCTGCCATTGCCGAATGCGCGCGCGATTGTTAGGATACGCGGCGCAATGATACCCATGCGCGAGTTACTCAACTGGCTGCGCGAACATGAACCTGCGATGGTGCGTCTGCTCGGCCGGATGGTCGCGATGGAGTCGCCGAGCCGCGACAAGGCTGCCGTGGATCGTTTCGGTTCCATGATCGCGGCAGAGTGGAGGCAACGCGGCGCGCGTATAAAGCTGCTGCGGCAACGTGAATTCGGCGACCATGTTCGCGCGGAGATCTGGCTCGGACACGGACATGCTGAAAAGCAGGTGCTCGTGCTCGGACATCTCGATACGGTTTACCGGGCTGGTACGCTTGCCCAGACACCATTCCGTATAGCGGGCGGCCGCGCGTGGGGTCCCGGCGCGTTCGATATGAAAGGCGGGCAAGCAATTGCGCTCTTCGCGATAGACGCGCTGCAGGCCTTACACATCCCGATGCGTAGGAAAATCGTTTCCCTCTGGACTTCCGACGAAGAGATTGGCAGCACGGTTTCTCGTGGCGTAATTGAAAGCACCGCCAGGCAGAGCGCGGCAGTTTTCGTCCTCGAGCCCGCCTTCGGCGGCGACGGCCGGCTGAAGACCGAACGCAAAGGCGTCGGCGAAGCCGAATTGATTGTGACCGGCCGCAGCGCGCACGCCGGAATTGATCCGCATAAGGGCGTGAACGCAGTTCACGAACTGGCGCTGCAAATCGCCCGCCTGCTCAAGTTGAACGATCCGAAACGCGGAATCACGGTACAGGCAAACGTGATCACGGGTGGCACGGTGACTAACGTTGTCGCCGAGCACGCGCGCGCATCCATTGACGTGCGTGTCGCGCGCGCCACTGATGCTCGCGCCGTCAATCGCAAACTGCACGCATTGCGCCCAATTTTGCCCGGTGCGCGCATTGAAATCCGGGGCGGCATAAATCGTCCGCCAATGGAACGCACACCCGAGGCGCTCGCGTTGTTCCTTCATGCGCGGAAGCTGGCGCATCAGATGGGAATCAGGCTGGGAGAAGCTTCCACGGGCGGCGGCTCGGATGGAAACTTCACGGCGGCTCTTGGAATTCCTACGCTCGACGGCTTGGGCGCCGTGGGCGATGGCGCTCACAGCCCGCGAGAGAACGTCATCATTCGCTCTCTGCCGGAACGCGCCGCTCTTCTCGCAGGCCTGCTCGCCACGCTGTAGCTCACCCTGGGCCTGCTTGCTGCATCGCATCTGTGTTGCTAGAGTCAAACCCGTGCGAACCAGTACAATTCTCGCGCTAAGCGTCTTTCTTGCGGCCAACGCTGCTCTTGCTTACGAGCCGCCGCAAGATGCTGCTTCATCTCAACAGGCTCCAATTACCTCATCGTCGCCACAACAACTCTATCAATCGTTGAGCTCATCCCCTGTCGATGCCAGCCGCGTCTATACCGTCCACAACCTCATCCTGCGGAGGGACGGCGTTTCTTTCACCTTCACCGATGGTACGTTGGGACTCCTTGCGCCTGTCGACGGCCGGACATTAGGTGCGGTTTTTGTCGGCCGCGGACGCGTCTTCGCCCTCCCGCCGGATCAAGCAGAGCGCGCTTCTGTTCTGCGATTCCTGAAAGTGCCACTGGTAGACGTTGAATTCTGGCAGGCATACCTGCGCTTCGACGACGACACGGCCGGAGAAATTCAGCGCGACCTTGCCGAACAAAAAATCGCGACGTCCAACGATCCCACCTTTGTTCAGAATTGGAATCCGATTGTGGCGAAACTCGAACCGGCATCGGCGCTTCGCATTATGCAAGATTGGCTTTCGACCACGCCGCGTCCTTGCCTTTATGCGGCGCTCAATTCGAACGTGGTTGGCGCTTTCGATGTCATCGTTGATGAGCGTCACCCGGAAGCGATAATGATCGGCCAGCCGCACGAAGCAAATGGAGCCACGCTGTTCGACGTCTGGACGTCATTCGCCCCTCCGAACGAGCCCGCTCCCGAAGAAGAATCCGCGCCCGTCGATTACGCGATCGATACCACAATCGCCGAGGATCTGAGCCTGACGGGCGCGACAACAATTCATTGGAAACAGTTGCGCTCCGGAGAACGCGTTATTGAATTCGAGCTGTCCCGCATTCTCCGCGTCTCAAGCGTCACCGACGAAGCTGGTCATCCGCTCGTCTTTTTTCAGAATCAAGACCTTCGCCGCCAGGAAATCGCGCGGCGCGGCAATGATGCGCTCTTCGTCGTGCTGCCCGCAGCCGCTACGGCCGGGGCGGACTACCATCTTCGCGTTGCGTATCACGGCACGGTTATTCAGGACGCCGGCAATAGCGTGTACTTCGTCGGGGCGCGCGGGAGTTGGTATCCCCATCTGGCCGGACAGGAGCGATTCGCCTCGTTTGATCTGAATTTTCACTGGCCGAAGCGCCTGACTTTGGTCGCCACCGGCGATCAAACAGAAACCTCGGTCGACGGCGCCCAGCGCACTGGCCATTGGCAAAGTACGCAGCAGCCCATGTCAGTCGCCGGCTTTAATCTTGGCGACTACGCCGAGCAGACGGTCGCGGGGAAGCCCGTGATTGCGCTCTACGCGAATCAGGAGCTCGAGCAGGCCATTGTCGCGCGCCTGCAGCAGAACGCCGCCGCTCGTTTGCCTCCCAACACGTTGTCCAGATCAATTTATGGAGGAACTGGCACCCTCAGCCTGTCACCTCTGCCGAATCCTCCGGCGGTGCTCAAGCAACTTGGCGGCAAGTTGCTGGATTCGGTTCACTATTTTGAAACCATTAACGGACCGTTTCCCTTTCCGAAGCTCGATGTCTCGCAAATTCCCGGTTCGTTTGGCCAAGGTTGGCCGGGCCTGCTTTACCTGACGACGCTGGTTTTCCTGCCGCCCGAGGCGCAGCAGCAAGCCGGTGTGGCGGAGCGCGCGCAAGAAGAAATCGCGCAACTTGTTCCGTTCCACGAAGTGGCCCATCAGTGGTGGGGCAACATTGTGACTCCGGCAAGCTATCGCGATTTTTGGATCGAAGAAGGGATGGCCGACTACCAGTCATTGATGTACGACGATTCGCATAATCCGGGTAAACGTCGGCTGCAAAATTGGCTGACGCGATATCGCGACATCCTGCTTGCTAAAGCGCCGGCCACCAATGCGGCCATTGAACAGGCAGGCCCGCTCGATTTCGGCTATCGCCTGGACTCGTCCAAAACTCCCGATGCGTACAACACAATCGTCTATGACAAAGGCGCATGGGTGATTCACATGCTGCGCGAGATGTTGCGCGAGCCCCGAGCGAAGAATCCGGACGCGCGTTTCATCAAAATGCTGCGCTACGTTTTGAGCGAACACCGCTTTCAGTCACTTTCCACCGCGCAATTCCAAAAAGCTGTCGAGCATTTTATGACGCCATCGATGGATCTGGAAGGCAGCCGTTCAATGGACTGGTTTTTTGACGAGTGGGTGCGTGAAACGGGAATTCCGGAGTATAGCGTCAATTATCAAGTCCGTTCGCGCGGCAGCAGGTTTGAGATTGAGGGAACCTTGCAGCAAGGCGACGTGCCGAATGTCTTCACCGAATCCGTACCTATTTACGCCGCGCGCGCCCAGGGAAAATTGGAGCTGCTTGGACACGTTGTCACTACAGGTCCCGCCACGAAATTCCACTTCGCGATCCACCAGCGGCCATCGCGCTTAGTCATCGACCCGGAACACACCATCCTCTGCCGCATAAAATAGCACGCTGCACCTAAATCCGGTTCTCGCGGGGATTTGTGCGCACCGCCGCTCTCCATTCCGACTACGCATGGAAGTGGCCGGCGTGGCGGATTTCTTTGCGGTAATCGGGCGCGGAAATCTCCACCGTGCGGCACATTTCGTAGAGACGCGAACGAATCCGCATGCCGACGCGTTCGGTCAGCGAATCATCGGCGGATGCTGGCCGCGCGATGGAGCTTCGAGTTCCCGCGATAGCAGAGCCGGTCGGAGCAGCAACCGGGGCGTCGAGAAAATTTGTGGTGAGCAGCGTCACGCGGTGATCGTTGTAGCGCGTATTCAGAATGTGGCCTACGGTTTCCAGCGCCCAGTAAGACGGTTTGGACGAGCCCAAATCGTCGAGCAGCAACACTTCCGCCGTCAGAACCGGCTCAAGCACGCTCATCTCCGTTGAATTGCTCTCCGGGTTGTAACTGTCCTGAATTTGCTTGAGCAACTCGCGATAGTCGTAGAAGAGTCCGCTGTGCCCGCGCAGAACAATTTCCTCGAGAGCCGCTACGGCAAGATGCGTCTTGCCCACTCCGCAAGTGCCCATCAATAGGAGTCCGTGTTCCGTGCCGACCGGGAAATTACGCGCGAAGCCTTGCACCTCGAGCTTCGCCTGCTGCAAACTGCGATTCCACGCGGCTGCTTCGGCGCCAGAATAGTCGAGGTCCGTATCGAAGCTTTCGAAATTGCAATGTTGATAGCGTTTCGGTAGCCGGGCGCGCTCCAAAATGCGCGACTGTCGGTCGCCCACTGTGCAATCGCACGGCACGGCCCAGACCGTCTTGGGCTCGCCGGCAGATGAACCGGCACGCGCCGCATCTGCCGCGGCGAAAGCTCGCGCTTCCTCATTCGGCAACGGCTGCTCGACTACTTTCCAACCCGAGCCGCTGCAATGCGGACAATCTTTCCGTGCCATGTCGCAAGGATATGCGCAGCCAGCCTCGCAGCGCAAGCACAGGCCTGTGCATCGCTGTGGAATCTGTGCATACCTCTGCGTGCCTCGCAATTGATTTGTTAGCCGCGCGGTCAAGGCCCGGCGGCTTGCGACTCCCACGCAACCCTGAATCCGCGCCGGCAGCCGATTGCGCCGGGCATCTGGGAAATCATCACTTCGTGTTATAATCGGTATGCAACTTGAAGAAGTTTGGATTGCGTCGCCTTTCTGGCCGGCTTTTGTGGGCGCTTTGCCTGACTAGATCCGCTTCCTCGCCGTATTTGAAAAACGGGACTCTGTTTCTGGCTTGTCATGTTTTCGATTTGAGAGAGAAGGAGATTGGGGAGAATGAAGAACTTGTTTGTCGGGAACATGAGTTTCCAAACGACAGAAGCGGATTTACGCGCCCTGTTTGCACCGTTTGGAGCGGTCACGCGCGTTCATTTGGCGATGGATCGGGAAACGGGCCGCGCCCGCGGATTCGCGTTTGTCGAGATGCCTAACGACGCGGAGGCTGCCAAAGCTATTGCCGGCCTCGATGGTAAAGAGCTCGGCGGGCGGAATTTGAAAGTGAACGAAGCGCGCCCGAAAGGCGAAGGCCGCGCCCCCGAACGGGGCGGCGGACCGGGGCGCGGGGGTGGAAATCGCGGCGGTAACCGCGAGCGGTTCTCGAATGAGGACTATCGCGAAGCCGCACGCCAGCCGCGCGAGCCTCGCTGGTAAATACGCGGCGCTTTTTCGCTGTCCGGCGATTTTTGCCACAAATTTAAGTTACTCTTGCAATCATGCGTGACCTTCGCGCGAATTAAAAATCGCTGAGGGTATACTGCGAATTCAAGGAGCCCTTTATGGCCACACGGTCAAAGTCAACGTTTCAGAAGCGGCAAAAGGAAATGAAGCGCCAGGAAAAGCAGCGCATGAAGGCCGAGCGCCGCGCTCAGAAAAAACTGGCTCCGCGCGCCGAAGGCGATGCTCCGATCGAAAATATCACCAGCGAAAACATGTTTGACGACCCGGATATCGTTCCCGCCGATCCGTGGCCCCAGGGCTAATTGCTATTCGCTGTGCCCGATCTCAGCCTTTCGCGGCGGGGTCTGCATAACACTTCCTCAGGCCAAAGCTGCTCAATTCAACGCGCCACTTCAAAAGTCACGGTTGCGCCTTGAGGACCATCCCAACTCGAACTTCGTCATCCTTCTGTGGTAACTCAGTGTCACCAAATAGCACTCTTTGTTCAGGAGCCCGTTAATGGCTGAATCGCGTAAGCGCAGACACGGCTGGTTTCATCAGCATTCGTTGACATTGCTCTCTGGCGGCATTCTGACGCTGTGGATTTGCCTCTACATTGTTTCGAGCCCCAGCACCCATGTTGGCTCATTTTTCGGGAATGCCATCGCCGATTGGTCGGGCGTGGTGGTGATGCTGCTGGCCACGAAATATCTATACGAAAAAGGTTCCGCGGAAAGCCGCCGGCTCCCGAAAAGCACTCTCAGACCTGCGCTCGAATTTCTGCGCGACCACTCGTTGAGCATATTTCTAATCATAACGGGAATCGGCTGGACGCTGCTTTTTGTGCGCATGGACGCCGGAAGCAGGTGGGGCCAGGTCGTCGGGAATGTCGTGTCCGAATGGACGCAAATCTTTGGCGTCGTTCTGATGACCAAGCGCTTCATCGAGCGCCATTCGAAGGAAAGCTCGCGCTGAACGCGCGAAACATTTACTTTTCGATGCGAATGGCTTTGGGGGGCATCGCGCGCACAATGGCATTGCGCACCACGCGACGGTCTTCGGCGTTGAATCCTTTTGACAGTTCGCCGCGCACAAATCCGATAAACGCTTCCATCTGCTGCTGCATCTCGGACATTTTGTCGCGCATGTTGAGGATAATTTCGATTCCGGCGAGATTGACGCCCATGTCCCGCGTCAGCGTGAGGATCACTTCGAGGCGTTCGAGGTCCTGGTCCGTATACAGGCGCGTGTTTCCTTGCGAGCGCGATGGCTTCAACAGGCCGACGCGCTCATAGAGTCGCAGCGTTTGCGGATGCAATTTGTAGAGTTCCGCAACGGCGCTAATCATGTAACCGGCTTTCGCCCTTTTTCTCTGCTTCGGCATTTTACTTTCCAATGGTGCTTACCAGCGCACCTTTCACAGCGTCGCGCGTGAAAAGATTTCTCGTCGCGGGTCTTCCGTATCATGCTTCGCCAGATCGCGGAGCAACTGCCGCACGCGCTCATCCTCGGGCCTCGGCGCCACAATGCGCACTTCCACAAGCTGGTCGCCGCGATGTCCCGCGCGCCGCACGGAAGGTGCGCCCTTTTCGCGCAATCGCAAGACTTTGCCGCTATTCGTTCCCGGCGGAATGCGGACTTGCGCGCGCCCGTCAATTGTCGGCACCTCGATTTTGGCTCCCAGCGCCGCCTCCGAGACAGTCACGGGAACCACGGTGTAAAGGTCGTCGCCTCGCCGTTCGAAAAACGGATGCGGCTCGACGCGCGTGATGATGTAAAGGTCTCCCGGTGGCGCGCCGTGCGTCCCGGCATTGCCGCGGCCCGGCACGCGAAACCGTGAACCGGTTTGGGCGCCGGGAGGAATACGAAAATCAATTGTATCCGCGCGCCTCACGCGTCCTTCGCCGCCGCACGTGCGGCAAACGGTGCGCATACGGCCTGAACCGCCGCAACGGGGACAGTTAATCTGAAATCGCATGCGCCCGCTCACTTGCGTGGCCTGACCCGAACCACCGCACCCGGGGCACACTTGCTGGCCGGTGCCGGGCGTTGCGCCGGTTCCGTGGCACGCCTGACAGACATCAAGACGCGTGATGGTGATTTTCTTCACTGCGCCGTGCATGGCTTCCGCGAATTTAATATCGATCTGATATTCCAGATCGCTGCCGGGCTCGGCTTCCTGCCCGCCATGCGCCACGTTCGCCCCGCGAAATACCTGGCTGAAGAGGTCGCGAAAACTTGTGCCGCCGGCGCCTCCGAAATCGAAGCCGCCAAAATCGAATTGGACGTCTTCGGGCGCGCCTCCCGCTCCTGCCTCTCCGCCTGCTGTGCCGGGGTAGCCCGGCGTGTTGAAGCCGAACTGGTCGTACATCTGGCGCTTCTTCGTGTCCGAAAGCGTCTCGTACGCTTCCTGGATTTGCTTGAATTTTTCTTCCGCGGACTTGTCACCGGGATTTAAGTCAGGATGATATTTGCGCGCAAGTTTGCGGTACGCCTGGCGGATCTCCTTGAGCGCAGCCTTGCGCGGCACGCCCAGCAGTTCGTAGTAATCCTGTTTTGTGGTCGTCGGCATTTGCGTTCGTGCCCTTACAATGTTTTCTGATTTCGAACTTGCCTGCGGTACCAGGATCGCAGCAAGCGAAGGAGAGGAATTTGCTTTTTACTTCAGAGCTTGGCCCACCGTGAGTTCCATTCGTTGAGCTCCTCCGCTTCGCGCGCCAGGTCTTCCCGTTTGCGGCGTTGGTCGTCATTGCGAGTGCCCATCGACGCTTCCTTCCCATTAGCGTGCTCCACCCAGAGATCAATCATCCCGATTCTCTGTTGCACCGCCTCCGGCTCCGAGCGGAAGCGCATGAGCGCGCCGGAAATCTCGACCGACCGTGGACGAAATTCCGCGGCCGCATCGTGCTTCGTCTCATAAAACAATCGCCGCCAGTCCGCGGAAGGCGAACTTGTCAGCAGTACCTGCACCAAATAATAATTGTCGCGGACTTTCTGCACCGCCTGTGGCGGCCCGGACCGTTTAATTCCCGTAGTCGTATCCAACCGTGTTCCTCTTTTCTGGTTGAAAGTGGTGGACGCTCCGGCAGCGCAAAATGAATCGCCGCCGGAACGCCGCGCCAATTTATTCGGCGATCAGTTTGGCTTCTTTGACTCGTCCACGTCCACGAACTCGGCGTCCACTACGTCGCCTTGCCCCGGCGGCGGACCGGAAGTTGTGCTCGCATTGCCGTCGGCCCCCGGTGTCTGCCCACCCTGCCCCGGACCTGCTCCCGAGCTGCCCGCCGCGGCGCCCGCAGCCGAAGTTGCCTTGTACATTGCCTCGGCCAGCTTGTGCGACGCCTTTGTCAATTCCTCGGCAGCTTGATTGAGCCGCTCGACTCCGCCCTCCGCAAGCGCGCGTTTTGCCGCTTCCACCGCCTCCTCGGCGGATTTGACGTCCGCCTCGGCAAGCTTGTCGCGATTTTCGTGGATCAGCTTTTCCGTCTGGTAAACCAGATTGTCGCAACGGTTGCGCGCCTCGGCCTCGGCGATTTTCGCCTTGTCCTCATCGGAATGCGACTCGGCTTCCTTGCGCATCTTTTCGGCCTCTTCCTTACTCAAGCCGGAGGAAGCCGTGATGGTGATCTTTTGTTCCTTGTTCGTCGCCATATCCTTGGCGGACACATTCAAAATGCCGTTGGCGTCGATGTCAAACGTCACCTCGACTTGCGGCACTCCGCGCGGAGCCGGCGGCAGCCCAATCAGGTGGAATTTTCCGAGTGTGCGGTTCCCGCTGGCAACCGGCCGTTCACCCTGCAAGACGTGAATTTCGACGGACGTTTGATTGTCAGAGGCAGTCGAAAACATCTCCGCCTTGCGCGTCGGAATCGTCGTGTTGCGCGGGATCAGCACAGTCATCACGCCGCCCATCGTCTCCACGCCCAGCGACAGAGGCGTCACGTCGAGCAGCAGAATGTCCTTCACTTCGCCGCCGAGCACTCCGCCCTGAATCGCCGCGCCTACCGCGACCACTTCGTCCGGATTGACGCCCTTGTGAGGCTCTTTTCCGCTGAACAAATTCTTCACAATGTCGACGACCCGTGGGATGCGCGTTGAGCCTCCGACGAGCACCACCTCGTCAATCTTGTCCGGCGAGACGCCTGCGTCGGAAAGCGCCTGTTTCACAGGTCCAACGGTGCGCTGGAGCAAGTCTTCCATCAACTGCTCGAGCTTCGCGCGCGTCAATTTCTGCTGCAAATGCTTCGGCCCGGATTCGTTGGCCGTGACGAACGGCAGATTGATTTCGGTTTCCACCAACTGCGACAGCTCGATCTTCGCTTTTTCCGCGGCTTCCTTCAGACGCTGGATGGCCATGCGGTCCTTGCTCAGGTCGATGCCTTGCTCTTTTTTAAATTCCGCGATCATCCAGTCGACGATTCGCTGGTCAATGTCATCGCCGCCCAAATGCGTATCCCCATTCGTTGACTTTACTTCGACGACGCCTTCGCCCACTTCCAAAATTGAAATGTCGAACGTGCCGCCGCCAAGGTCGTATACGGCGATCGTTTCGTCCTTTTTCTTGTCGAGCCCGTACGCCAGCGCCGCCGCGGTCGGCTCGTTGATAATGCGCAACACTTCAAGGCCCGCGATTTCCCCCGCCTGCTTGGTGGCTTGGCGCTGCGCGTCGTTAAAATACGCAGGCACCGTGATGACGGCCTTCGTCACCTTCTCGCCCAGGAAGTCTTCGGCCGCGCTCTTCAGTTTCTGCAGAATCATGGCCGAAATTTCCGGCGGACTATAGACCTTGCCGGAAATCTCCACGCGCACGTCATCATGCGGACCCCGCACAATCTTATACGGCACGCGTTTCAACTCTTCGCCGACCTCGTCGTATCGGCGGCCCATGAAGCGTTTAATCGAATAAACTGTGTTTTCGGGATTCGTGATCGACTGGCGCTTGGCAACCTGCCCGACCAGCCGCTCTCCCGATTTCGTGATTCCGACAACTGACGGCGTGGTTCTCGCGCCTTCCTGGTTTGGAACCACCGTAGACTCGCCCCCCTGCATTACGGCTACGACCGAATTCGTGGTCCCCAGGTCAATTCCTATAATTTTGCTCATTGCTGAAGCCCCTCCTCGTTATGCTGGCGCAAAATGTCCGCTTCGACGGATGCAAATTATAACTGGAGCACATTCTACACCTTGAGCGTGTCATTGTCAAGTTTGTTGATTGCTTGTATATCGCTGTTAGTAAGTAGTTTATGCGAACTCAACAACAAAAATGCCCTTTTGGTTCTCTCGTCCCACCGCCCTTCCGACCTCGATGAACATCCTCTCATCGAACCAATATTGACTGTCCCTGCATCTGAGCTGAAGTATACTTACCGTTTCTGTTTAGCGACAGCTGTCCTGATTCGTGGCGTTACTTGCGCTTGTATCGCGCTAGAATGCCCATCGATTTGCTTTTGGGGAGGGAAAACTTTGGACCGGCATTCTCTTCGAGCCTTGACCTTGCTCTGTGCTGCGGGAACCTTGTTCGTGGGTCTACGCGCCTACGCGCAGCCGAAAACGACCCAGGAATCACATGCTGCCGTAAATTGGAGCCATCTTTCGGCTGAGAAGTCCCTTGGCAATCCGAACGCTCCGATTAAGATGGAGGTCTTCAGCGACTACGAATGCCCGGCATGCGGCCGTTTTTACGAAGGCACTCTAAGGCCTCTGATCGATGACTACGTGTCGTCGGGAAAGGTCTACCTAATCCACCGCGATTTTCCCCTTCCCATGCACAAATACTCGCGCGAAGCGGCGCGCTGGGCAAACGCTGCTTCGCGCGTGGGACATTTCGAATCGGTTGACCGCGTACTCTATGATAATCAAGCGGTCTGGGGAGAACATGGCATTGCCGAAGGCGACGTGAAGAAATTCGTTCAAGCGGCCATCACTCCGGCGGAGTTCAAGCGCGTTGAGCGCCTGATGCAAGGCTGCGAAACGGATTCGCATGAGGAAATCAAGGCCTGCGCCATGGATGCGGAGATTCAGCACGATATAGCGGCGGGGCAGTTGCTCCCTGTGACGCAAACGCCCACGTTTATCGTTTCCGCTCGCGGCCAGTCTTATCCGCCGGCCGCCGGAGCCATCTCATGGCCGTTGCTGAGGCAGTTTCTCGACCAGATCTTAAAGGGAAAATAATCATGACGCGCTCTTCTCGCTGGAAGAATGAAATCCTGAATCGGCATCTTCTGCGCGCCGTAGTTTCCGTCGCCGCTGGGGTTATTTTATTCTCGTGCCTGACGTCTCATGTCGCGCCGGTGGCAGCGCAGACGCCTGCTGAGTGGGAACGCCTCTCAGCCGAGAAATCGCTGGGCAATCCCAACGCGCCGATCAAGATGATCGTTTATGACGATTACGAATGCCCGGTGTGTGGCGAGCTGTACGAGCAAACCTTGCGGCCGCTGATTGACGATTATGTGGCGTCGGGAAAAGTCTATTTGGTTCACCGTGACTTTCCGTTGACGATACACTCATATTCGCGCCAGGCCGCGCGCTGGGTAAATGCGGCCGCACGCATCGGAAAATTTGAGGCCGTCGAACGGGCCATCTTCGATAATCAGATGGCGTGGTCGGAGTACGGAACCGAGAATCCCAAAGGAATTATCAAGCCTATCGTACAGTCGGCCCTCACGCCGGCGGAGTTCAAGCGCGTCGAACGTTTGATGCAAGGCTGCGAAAGTAATTCGCAAAGCGAAATCAAGGGCTGTGCAGTGGACGCGGGCATCCAGCGCGATTTGGCGGAAGGCCAGATTCTCCCCGTGCGCGCCACGCCAACAATTGTGATTTCTGTCCGCGGCCAGCAATATCCGCCCATGACCGGAGCCATTTCCTGGCCCATTCTGCGGCAATTCTTCGATAAGCTTTTGAGCCAGAAATAATCGCGATGGCATCTTCCTCTCGCTGGAGCATGGGACGCGTCCTGCTGTTGATTGGGCGTCTGACGCTTGCCGTCGTGTTCCTAGCAGCCGCGTACGGAAAATTGCGCCCCCAAAATGCCGTGCCTTGGACGCTCGCTTCCTTGAAAATCACGCCCGCGTCTTTGGGCCTGTCGATGACGTTCTTTGCGATGCAGGTCGACTCGTATCAGCTTTTGCCGGCACGCCTGGTCAGCCCATTCGCATACGCTTTGCCGTGGATTGAATTGGGACTGGGCATCATGCTTCTCACTGGCTTCGCGTTACGGTACATCTCGCTGGCTTCCACGCTGTTGCTCGCGCTTTTCTACGCCGTGGTGATCCGCTCTTATGCGCTGCACCTTGCGATTAACTGTGGCTGTTTCGGACCGAATGAAAAGCTGGGCGCATGGACGCTCGTGCGCGACGGATGCCTGTTCGCTCTCGGCGTAGCCGTCACGATTGGCGCCTTTATCGTTTATCGTCGAAGCCGATCAACCGTGGTTGTGACGTAGCAGCTCCCCTTGCGAAATACAAACTGGTTCGCGTCAAAATTCGCCTCAGAATTTGCCTTGCTCAGTCGACCAACGCCGTGAAATTAGCCTTGGCAATCGGCCGCTCGCTCCCCTCGAATCCCGTTTCGTAATCCTGGTGTGCGAGATACAATGACGGGCTTTCCTGCGGAGGCATCGATGCATTTATTTCGTAACACCCACGGCGTAAAAATCCCGTTCTTCCTGGCGCTAATTTGCGCCGGCGTTTTCGCCGCATTGTTTGCGATTCCCGCTGCGCGCGCGCAATCAGCGATGCGTTCTGGCGAAAAAGATCTCACGGTCGAGCGTATCTACGGCGAGCCGAGCCTAAATGCCGAAACGCTGCGCGACGTCGAATGGGCGCCCGACGGCAAACGCCTCAGCTATTTTCGCTCCGCGCACGGCGGCCGGGACCTCATGGTCGTCGATGCAGAGACCGGCCAGAGCCACGTCCTCGTGGCCGCCGCAAAGCTCGCCTCCCTGATGCCGCCGCCGAACAAGCAGGTCGCGCAGCGCACGGGCTTCGGCCGCGCCACTGCGGCGCGCTATTTGTGGGCGCCGGACAGCAAATCGCTGCTCTTCGTCGGCGGAGGGAGTCTGGTGCTGTTCAATACGGAAACGAGCGATAGCAAGAAGCTCATTAGCGGCGAGCAGGAAATCGGCGATCCGAAATTTTCTCCCGATGGCCAATGGGTCAGCTACACGCGCGACTACAATATTTGGGCCGTGAATGTGTCTACTGGCGAATCGCACACCGTCACGACCGGCGGCAAGGAATCATTGCGCAAAGGCCAAGTGGACTGGGTTTATCCCGAGGAACTCGATCTCGATACAGCGTATTGGTGGTCGCCCGATTCGAAGCGCATCGCGTATTTGCGGTTTGACGAAAGCCCGGTCACTCCCTATCCGATTATTGATATGACTTCGATGACCGGCGAAACCTTGACCACGCGTTACCCGCAGGCGGGCAGCCCGAATCCGATCCTGCGCGTCGGCGTGATTTCCGTGGACGGCGGCGAAACCACTTGGATGGACACCGGCTCGAACACGAACGTTTATCTGCCGCGCGTGAACTGGCTGCCGAATTCGCAACAATTGGCCATTCAGCGCCTGAACCGGGCGCAGAATCGCCTCGATTTGATCTTCGCCGATGCTTCGAGCGGCGCCTCGAAAATCATTCTGAGCGAAACGGATAAATACTGGATCAACCTGAGCGAAGACCTTTATTTCTTCTCCGACGGCTCGAAATTCCTGTGGTCTAGCGAGCGTACCGGCTATCGCCATCTCTATCTCTACAGCATAGAAGGTAAGGAGCTCGAACAACTCACTAGCGGGGATTGGCAAATTTCGGATATCTCTGGCTTCGGTCCGGGAGGCGAAAACGGCATCGCGGTTGATGAAGCGAACGGCTATGTCTACTTTCCTTCAAATAAAGGCGATGCAAAGGATTTGCAGTTCTATCGCCTGGCGCTCGCGGACAAATCTCTTACGCGCATCACAAAATCCGACGGCACGCACACCGTCAAGCTCGCACAGAACGCGCGGTATTTTGAAGATACATTCTCTACGGCCAATGTGCCCCCGACAGAGGATTTGTATCGGATCGACGGTACTCGCGTCACCGTTCTTCAGGGAAATAATCTTCCTGAACTCGCGGAATACCATCTCTCCCCCGTGAAGTTTTCAAAAATTCAGGCCGATGACGGCGTCACGCTTTACGCAAAAATGATTCTTCCGCGGGATTTCGACGCGTCAAAAAAGTACCCGGTGCTCATCAACGTTTACGGCGGCCCGCACGCCCAGGAAGTGCGCAATGCTTGGGGCGGAGTCGATTTTCTCTGGCACGAGCTGATGGCTGAGAAGGGCTACATCATTTTCACTGTCGATAATCGCGGCTCGTACGGCCGCGGCCATATCTTTGAAACGCCCCTCTACCATGATTTCGGCAAGATCGAGTTACAGGATCAGCTCGCCGGCGTGCGCTGGCTCAAATCGCAATCGTTCGTCGATCCCTCGCGTATTGGCATCTGGGGTTGGAGCTACGGCGGCTACATGACGCTCTATTCCATTCTGAACGCCCCCGGCGTTTTCAAAGCGGCCGTCTCCGTCGCGCCGGTCACCGACTGGAAACTCTACGACACGATCTACACCGAACGCTACATGGGCACGCCGCAGGAGAACCCCGAAGGCTACAAAAATTCGTCGCCGGTCACGTATGCGTCCCATTTGCAGAGCCAGTTGATGGAAGTCCACGGCACGGGTGACGACAACGTTCACTTCGCCAACACCGCCGAAATGCTGAACGGCTTCATTGCCGCCGGCAAATATCCGGCCGCGCTGATGATCTTTCCCGGCCGTGGGCACCCGATTTCGGATCACCCGGCGCGTATCCAACTCTTCGAGCGCATCACGCAATTTTTTCTCAAAAACCTTTAATGCCGGCACACACAGCGCTCAATTTATGAGGTGATAACAATGCGATTCAAATTCTTGCTGGTTGCCGCCTCGATTTGCGTTCTTGTTTGCGCCGCGGCCGCGCAAACGCCCGCGCCATTCACCTTGCACGACCTTGGTCACGGCGTGTGGGCCGCCATCGATAACCCCGCGGCGAAGTCCGCGCAATCAGGCGCGAATGCGGGATTCATCATCGGCGACGATGGCGTGCTTGTTGTGGACACCTTCCAGCGCACCGAGGCCGCCCAGCAGCTTCTCGACGCCATCCGCGAAAAAACCAAGCTGCCGATTCGCTTCGTCGTCAACACGCACTACCACCTCGATCACGTCATGGGAAACAATATCTTCGCCAATGCCGGCGCAATCGTTCTGGCGCAGGATAACGTCCGCGTGTGGGAGCGCACCGAAAACAAAAAATTCTTCGGCGCGAAAATCACGCCCGAGCAAACGAAAATGGTCGAATCACTGGGGCTCCCGTCCCTCACGTATCGCGCTGGCATCACGGTTTACCTCGGCTCGCGACAGGTGTTCATCCATTCTTTCCCCGGCCACACCGGCGGCGACAGCGCCGTTTCCATTCCGGACGCCAACGTCGTCTTCATGGGCGATCTTTTCTGGTGTCACACTCTGCCGAATCTGATCGACGCTTCCACTAAGCCATTGATCGATACGCTTGACCTCGCCATCGAGGATCACCCAGAGGCCACCTTTGTCCCCGGACATGGCGAAGTGGGGCATTTGCAAGACGTCAAAGATTTTCGCAATTACGTGGCGGATTTAAGAGCTGACGTGGCGCAGGCGCAATCTGCAGGAAAATCGGGCGATGCGCTCATCGCGGCAGTGCTTCCGGAGCTTCAGCAGAAGTACGGCTCATGGAATTTCTTTCCTCATTTTTCCAAGACGGACATTCACTACACGGATCTCGAGCTGGCCGGGCAGAAACACATTCCTCAGCAGAAACACATTCCTCAGCCGCCTGCCGCTCACTGACAACTAGCGGTTTGGAAATTCTCTTCAGTTTTCAGGACGGTGGCGCGTTCCCGGGTGCGGTTCGCCGCTGTCCGTGCGAATCACCAGGCTGACCAGCGGCAGTTCCATCGTGTTATCGTTCTTTTTCAGTGGTTCGGAATTCCACGGCGAGATCCAGTAATCCACGGCAAGCCACAGGCTATACGAAGGGCGCGCCATCGCAAGACACAGCACTGCTCCAAACGCGATCCAGAGAAGATTTTTCGTCACATAGGAAAGGCCCGTAAATTCCGGCATGAACAACGTGGGAATGAAAACCGCCAGAAAGATTATGGCAGAGAGCCCGTAGTCCAAATACATCGCGCCCGCGTAATAACCCGATTCCGGATAAAACGAAAGCGAGCACACAGCGCACTCATCGCGCATCTTGAAAAAACTGGAGAACACGTGACCCTGGCCGCACTTCGGACAACGAAAACGCAATCCGCGGCTGACGACTTGGCGAAAGCCCGGCTTCATTCGTTTCTCCATCTTAAGTATTGCCCTCGGCAGCCTGAATTTCCACTGCTTAAATTAGATGCGCCGGGTAAATTGTTGGACGCATGGCCGCACACCTCCGTTGCGGCACGGATTCCAGCTTTCAGTAATCAAGACAAGAGAATTGAGGCCGCAGTCTGAAAAAAACAGCTACTGGAGTTTCGCGTATTCAGCGCGAGCCTGTTTTAGAACAGGGATATCCGCGTCGGCATTCTTCCAAGCTGCAAAGAAATCCTGGTAAGCCGTGCGCGCGCCAGGTTGGTCGCCCTCAAAAACACGCGCGCGAGCCAGGCCAAGCTGGGCGAGCGGATACACAGGATCGAGACCAAACTCACCGCGATGGTCGAGGATAAATTGAAACTCGGCCGCCGCATTTTTCCCGTCCTTGAGCTGCAGATTGACCATGCCGAGAACATAACTGTAATCGTGCCCCGGAGCCAGGCGATACTTCTCTACCGGTTGAAGTATGGTCAAAGCGTCTTGCGCTTTGCCGCGGCTGAGCGCCTCTTGGGAGGTCTTACAGCGCCGCACTCATCTCTTGCGCTTGTAATCCGTCTCCTGAAAGGCTGATTCCTTGCCATCTGGCCCAACGGTTGATAACGTAACCCTGAACTGATCTTCGTCGATCTGAAGAAACTTCGCGTGCAGGGGCATCTTGTTGGCGCCAGACGTATCGGTGTCACCAGCGAAGGCGATCGTTTTCCCACCATCACTGCTCGTGCCCTTCATCATCGTGATGCCGGTAGACATCGTGTACATGCGAGCCATTTCATATTGCTTCGTCACATTGTTATAGCCGTAGATACGCAAGCCACCAACAGGTCTGCCAAAAACCGTGTCTTCGCTTTCTTCGAGAAGAAATCTGCCGCCCAATACGACAGAAAATTTTGCGGTGCCCGACGAAGGAGCGGCAGCCGCGCCCGTTTGTCCGATGAACTTTATGACTCTGGTGTAATTGCCGGCGAGCTTTGCGAGTGACGCGTGAGGCGCGCCAGGTTTCGTGGAATCGGCCCTGGCTGGCGCGGCGTTCTGTCGATTCCGCGCTTTATTTTTCGCGATTGCGGAACCAGGAATCATCAAAATCGCACTAAGTACCATCACACGAAACCACGTTGTCTGTTGAGTCATTCCGATTCCTCCCGTACGCGACATTTCCATTCGCGCCTATTTTGCACCTGCATGACAGGATTGCCCCGCAAATTTGTGCATGACGAGTCGAAACTGGATGCACCCCGGCGCTGCTAGTCGTCCTGCGACAAAGGCACGCGGCTCTGATTGAGAAACGGCCCCAAGGACAATCGCCTAAGCCTTTGACTTTCCCTGGCTGCTGAAACTATCATAGCCGCGACGTTCTGAGGGAAGCCGCCAGTGATTCAGGCAATGTCTCGAACGATGGTTTGGGCCCGGCCCGCATATCATTCTTACCGAAACGCTATCCATATGATTTTGATTTTTGACCGCAGGGGGTGCACCGATGTCGTCGAATGAAGATAAGCCGCGCCCGGAAGACGCGGAGAAGCGTGAAAAAGGCGCACAAGAAAAGAAGCTGCGAGATCTCTCACGACGCAGCTTCATCAAAGGTGCCGGAATCGCCGGCGTCGCAGCCTCGGCTGGAGCGTTGCTGGCAGACCGCGTTCTCGAAGCTGCGCCGCGTCCGCAAACCGGCGGCATGGCCGGAGAAGTGGTTGGTCCCGGCGAAGTTCCAATAACGCTGAAAATTAACGGACAGCTCCGGAAACTGAGTCTGGAGCCACGCGTGGTGCTCCTCGACGCGTTACGGAATCATCTGGACCTCACGGGCGCCAAGAAAGTTTGCGACCGCGCCACATGCGGAGCTTGCACCGTGCATTTGGATGGTCGCGCGGTTTATTCCTGCACAACGCTGGCAATCGATGCGCAGGGGCACGACATCACCACCATCGAAGGTCTTGAACCCAAGGAAGGCTTGCATCCGATGTCCCAGGCTTTCTGGGACAATGACGCACAGCAGTGCGGATTTTGCACGCCGGGATTTGTGATGGCATGCGCGGCATACGTGGATCACGAGCCCAATCCAACGTACGAAGGCTTGCAAAAGTCCCTCGGCGGCAATCTATGCCGCTGCGGCACTTACATGGGGATCAGACACGCCGTCCTGGAAGCGGCGAAAACGATGAAGACGAAAGGAGGGCGAGCGTAATGGCTGACTATCATTGGCCTCCCGCAGATCGTCGCGCTGTCATTGGCAAGCGAATCAAGAGGATTGACGGCCCGGTGAAGTCCTCGGGCCGTGCGAAATATTCCTACGACATCAACCGCCCCGGAATGCTGTGGGGCAAAATGGCGACCTCTCCTTACGCGCACGCGAAAGTCACCAAGATCGACACAAGCGCGGCGGAAGCAATGCCGGGCGTCAAGGGAGTAGTGACGATTGTGCCCGAGGGTCAGGAAGTCTTGTGGGCCGGACAGGAAGTTGTGGCCATTGCCGCGGATTCTGAGGAGCGCGCGGAAGCTGCCGCGGATGCGATCAAAATTGATTATGAACCGTTGCCCTATCTCGTCACGGACGCCAACCCGGAACACGCGGGCGCGCAGTATTCAAAGCAACTCGAACAACGCGTTAACGGCACTCCGGACCAGGGCTTTCAGCAGGCGGAGGTGATTAGCGAGGGAGATTACGGCGTGCCCGTGATCGCGCATTGCTGCCTGGAATCCCATGGCCAAGTGACGGAATGGAATGGCGACGACTTAACGGTTTGGTCCACAACGCAGAACGTGAGCGGCATGGCCGGTGAATATGTCGACGGGCTTAAGGAGCAAGGAATCACCGTCGCCGCAAATAACATTCACGTGATTTCACATTACATGGGCGGCGGGTTCGGCAGCAAGTTCGCGGCTGATACCTGGGGCATCGCTTGTGCGCAGTTGTCAAAGAAAACCGGCCGGCCGGTGAAAATGCTGCTCGAACGCGACCAGGAGATGACGGTTGCCGGCTGCAGGCCATCGATGCACGCGCATGTGAAGGTGGGAGCGAAGCGCGACGGCACGCTGGTCGCATGGGATTCGGAATCTTGGGGCACGGGCGGCACGGGCGACGCGGGCGCGCCGAGATTTCCTTACATTTTCCAGGTGCCTAATGTGCGCGCAAGGCATACGGCGATCTTGACCAACATCGGACCCGCGCGAGCGTGGCGCGCGCCGAACCATCCCCAGATGGCGCTGATTTCCAATGGAGCAATGGACGACCTGGCCGCAAAGCTGGGGATGGATCCCGTCGAGTTTATGTTGAAGAACATCGA
>DASZCH010000206.1:0-2722 GCA_035943235.1 Candidatus Acidiferrales bacterium | reverse complement strand
AAATGGTCCATGCTGCGCTTCTCCTTCTGATGCTTGAGGCCGTACACACGGACCTCGTATTCACCATCAGCCTGAAGCGCAGCACCCAAAATCTTCAACTATCCACAAGCTCGCCGGCCGATTACCCCATCTTTGGGCCATAAGCAGACTCATGCACCGCAGCGAAACCCGGGTCTATCGGGCAGATCACCAGCGCTCGGCCTACTCGGCCGGGTTCACGGTGTAATCATTGAAATACATGTGGCTATCCGCCTTCGACCACAGTCCAATTCGCCCCGAGACTGGTTCCGGCAGAACGTGCTCCAGATATAAGTTGCCATCGAGAAAGCCTTCCACCTTTGGGCCGGCGATGTGAACTTTCAAATCGTGCCACTGGTGCGTGGCGGTTGGCGTATTGCGAATCCATTTTACGGATGAGCGCTTACCTTTCTCAAATTTCCAGAGAACGAGATTGTTTTCGAGTGGATTCGCACGCAACGTCAAGTAATCACCGTTCGGTTTGAGGTTGAACAGGATTCCAGCTCCTTGATCGATGCGGCCGGAAATTCCTTCAAACCGGACGGAGATTTCGCCGTTGCGGAAATCATCTACGTCTTTGGCGATGGCATAGGGAAAGTAAGCATAGGCCTGCACGCGGTCGAGAAATTCGGCATAGCGCTCGCCATAGAGCGTGCGGGCTTTATCAGCGAGCCCAGCCGAGGCCTGCCCTTCTTTCCACTGCCGTCCGTCGACGACGAGCACCTTATTCCCGTCATCGGTTTCGATTCTCCAGACACCGACCGCGCTCAAAAACGACTTTGGCTCCGCGCCGACGCTCTCACTGGAAAAGTCGATTTTAAGCGGCTGTGCTGCGGTCGCGAGCAACAGCGACGCAAACAGACTGGGGACTGCCATTATAAAAGTTCGGACATGTTTGCTGACTGTCATAGTTGGCCTCCATTCTTGGCAGACTGTGCGGGAATGCGCGGCGCGCGGCGGCTCCACCACCACCACGCGACCGCAATCAACAACGGAAGAGCTACAAAAAACCAGGGCAGCGCGATCCATCCATCCGTGACTAGGGGATATCCGGGATACTCTTCTCCGGTCTGCGGTGTAGGCGCAGGGACGCCTGCCAACCCGTAGAGGAGAGGCAATGCCTCGCGATGACTCGTCGAGCGGCTCTTCGCGGAACGGCCGCCGTAGCTGTATTCAATCTCGCCGTAGGACACTTCACCCGCGCTACCAATGACGCTCTGCCCGGCCGTCACCAACCGGATCGTGACGTTCGGAACGATCCTTTCCAGCTTCGACAGGACGTTGCGTTGCAGGTCGACGTATCGAGGGTCTTCCGGCGCAAGGTGAACAGTGACGATGAGTGGCTCATTAAGCCCGGCCAGGGCCCGCTGGTCCGCGGCTGGAAAGGAATTACGTTTGTCTTCTGACACATCGATAGACTTTGGCAGCTGCGTCGCTACCGCCAATAGGACACCAGCGAGTCCCACACAAAGAATCGTGCGCGCGAGCCGTTTATGAAGCGACGTACCTGGATGCAGCCATATCGCCGCCAGCGTGGCGAAGCTGGCGATTGCGGCGCACATTCCCAAGACAAGAGCGGCGGAGAGAAGCCCTTGCTCGAACGTGCGCAACGCTTGGGTCAGTGAAAGACGGGATATCCAACCCAAAGTGCCAGATTGGCCAGCTAGTGCGAAGTCCAGCACCCACGACCCAATCGTAAAGGCCAGGGTCACGATGGCGGCGGTTGCGGAATTGTCCGAAATTGCGGCGGCAAAAAGCGCGATGGCCCCGATTAAAAGTCCGTAGAGCAAATGGCCAAAAAGCAAGTTCGAGGTTTCCGGTAGATTGAGGTGTCCGTGGAACGAAAGCCAAAGGAGGAGAGCGGCTGCGACCGGAATAACGGCTATCAGCCACGCAACGGTGACAGCCGCGAGTTTTGCCCCAACAAGCGTTGGAATTGGATGTGGTAGTTGCACGAGAAGCTTGAGCGCTCCGGTTTCCTTCTCGCGTCCGAGTGCGCGGATCGCAACAAATGGAAACAGAAGCGTGACCGTGACATAAAAGGCGCCGAAAGTCGGTACGAGAATACCATCGAGCGGTGACAGGCTTGTCGCCACTTGCGGCTGATCGCGCGCGGCGGCGCTGGCCTCGCCATAAAGCGCGACTGCTTGAAAAAAGCTGTATCCGACGAGCGGACAAAGTAGCAGTAACATCGTCCATAGTGCGCGACCGCTCAGAAGTTCTCGCACTTCTTTGGCTAGAAGTGCACGTAGGGAAGCTTGCCGAACCGTCGTCACGTCAGGTGAGCGCAAGAAATAGGTCCTCCAGTCCGGCGTTTGTCTTGCCGGTTCGCACGCGAAGATCACCGAGCGAACCAGCTCCGCATACGCGCCCATCCGCGAGCAGAATGAACCGGTCACAGACGCGTTCGGCGTCAGCGAGCTGATGAATAGCCAAGGTGAATGTGCGACCATGCGCCGCCACGCGACGCATAAGCGCCATCATTTCTCGCGTCTGCCGGATGTCGAAGCCGTCGAAAGGCTCATCCATAAGCACGACTGGATGTGGTGTCAGCAATGCCAGTGCCAGCATCAGGCGGCGCGCGTAGCCCTTCGACAATGCGCAGACGTACTTGCCGAGAACTTGTTCAAGGCCAACCGATCTTGTCACTTCATCAAGTTCGGCCGCTTGCCGACCAAATGCGGATGCGAAAAATTCCAGAACG
>DASZCH010000205.1:0-5039 GCA_035943235.1 Candidatus Acidiferrales bacterium | reverse complement strand
CAGGTCCACCTGTGTGCCGTGCGGAAGATGCGGCTTTAAAATCGCCGGATCAACTTCGTAGTTCAACATCACCAGATTCCGCCACTCGGCGGAAAGAAAAACGCGCCTCGCAGAAGACTGACTTTTTTTATCGTCTCGCGTGGGCGTTTCCATGCTGGAATAACTAAACTTCGAACGCGACGTAATCTCCTTCGCGCGCGATGCCCGCCAGCGTGCGTTTGCGCAGCTCATCAAACGTGGTCTCGAACAGGATTTTCTCGACGGCCACCTGCACGTCTTGCCACAGTTGCTTCAAACCGCAGGAATTCTCCTCGGGGCAGGAATGGCGCCGCTGGAGGTCGACTTCCAGGCAACTCGATCGCGAGAATTTTCCGTCTACCGCTCGCAGCACTTCGCCAATCGAGATTTGGCCGGGACATCGCCGCAAAGTGTAGCCGCCCCGGACGCCGCGGTGGCTCTCAAGGAGTTCCGCCCTTTTCAGGACAAGCAGAATTTGCTCCAGATACTTTAGCGGTATTTTGTGGTGTTCGGCGATTTCGTGGATGGTCACTACCTTAGGGTATTTCACACTCAGATACAGAACAGCCTTCGCGGCGTACTCACCTTTCGCGCTGATTCGCATGTGGGATTCCCGAGGACAGGATTCCACACGCTACCTGGACTGTCAACGCTGCGCTGCCTCCGACGGGCAGGGCGCGGGCGTCCGCCCGACGCGCGCGTGTTTTAGGGGGCGCGTATTCCGCAATTATGGCAACATGTGTGCGCGGCCTTGGCGTGTTTCTGAGAACCGTAAATTTTGACAAAAACAAAGGGGACGAACGTTGAAACTCTTCCGCGCTTTCCTGGTGATGATCTTTGCAGTGTTCCTGTCAGTTAGTGCTTTTTCGCGCCAACAGCAGGTGCCACCGGCTCAAAATCAAAACACTCAAGTGATCGATATGACGGCAAAGAAATACAAATTCACGCCGTCGCCTGTCCACGTCAAGAAGGGAACCAAGGTCGAGCTGCGAATTACGGCAACGGATCGCAATCACGGATTCAAGATCAACGTGTATCCCGACGGCGCCGCGGCCAAAGGCGCGCCGGGACTGGTTTTCACATCGCCCCAGGATTGCTGGAAGCTGCCAAAGGGCCAGACCGTTACGATTGAATTTGTCGCACAGACGCCCGGCAGCTATCCTTTTAAGTGTTGCGTATTTTGCGGATTCGGCCACATGGGAATGAAGGGCGAGCTCATCGTCGACGAATAGGGCTCCCGGCTACATGCCTGAATCCCAGCGTCCTTGGTCCGCATACTCAATTTGCGGGAATCGACTGACTTCTGTCGATCCGCCTCTCGTCATGGCCTCGAGCCACACATCTATCGTTCTGCGTAACATGTGCAGATTTGTCCCGCGATATTCGCGAGGGCATTTCCTGAGTTTATCCAGACCCGCTTCGAGGAGCGACTTGGTTCCTGTGAAGTTGCCGTGCCCGTAATGATGGAACGCAGCAGCGAGTTGAATCATTCCCTGCAAGAATAATTTGTCCGTTTCTCGGGCAGTTAGCCAAAGCTCTTCCCACACCTCATGAGCTTTGAAAAACTCATGCGAATTGAAGAGAATGATTCCTTGTCGAAATTTCTCATGCTCGAATTCGGTGCGTTTCGTGATGGTCGCGCTCCGTCAAAAATTACGTGCGGCGCCGTTCATCATAGCAGAACGCTTTCGGGGCTCCGTCGTCATGAATATTGACATACAACTTCCCGGCGTAAGGTTGTGCGTCGTCGAGGCCGATAATATTGCCGTGGCGGAATCCGGCCCGCAGCTTCTACATGAAATGGATGCGCTATGCGCGCGCCTGCGTCAGCAATTCACGCTAGAATCGCTGGCTGCGGCCGAATCAATAATCTCCGTGCGCGCCATGTTTCGTGATTGGGGCGTTGACCCGTCCAAATACCGTCCCTCATCGGAAGCGTTATTGCGCCGCGTTATTCAAGGCAAAGGCCTGTACCACGTCTCTAACGTCGTTGACCTCACGAATCTCAGCTCAGTCGAAGCGGGCTGGCCCTACGGCGTCTATAGCAGGTCGCAAATCTCGCCACCGGTTACGCTGCGCCTCGGTGCTCCCGGCGAGTGTTACGAAGGAATTGGGAGGCGCGTCTGGCATCTCACGGATCGTCCCGTCCTTGCCGACGCCGCCGGGCCATTTGGCAGCCCGATCAGTGATTCAACGCGTACTCAGATCGCCGAAGGCGTAACCGATGTGCTCGCGGTCATATACGCCCCGACATCGACCTCTGCCCCCGTCCTCGAGCAAGCGGCGAACCGCCAAGCCGCACGGCTCGCGGCCTTCGCCGGCGCCTCCCAGACGCGCATGTACATCCTCGGCTGAAAAAACTAACGCCCCAATGCTCCCGCGTCGCTCCGGCGAACATCGAATGTCTGGCGGCTGGTGTGGCAAGAATCTCGCGAGCCGCGTATCCTAAGATTTCGCGCGGAGGCGTGAACGTGTCTCGTTTTAATCTCGTTCTCTTGGTTCACGCTCACCAGCCCGTCGGCAATTTCGACGGCGTAAT
The DNA here is from genome assembly GCA_035943235.1 of Candidatus Acidiferrales bacterium. Lineage (GTDB taxonomy): Bacteria > Acidobacteriota > Terriglobia > Acidiferrales > UBA7541 > DAHUXN01. Next base: position 2,482 of record DASZCH010000205.1, on the reverse strand, counting down.
CGAGCACGCCTATCAAAAATCCTATCTGCCGTTCGTCCAACTGCTCCTCCGGCATCCCTTTCTTCGTGTGGGCCTGCATTATTCCGGCGGACTTCTGGAGTGGCTCGAAAAAGCCCATCCAGAATATTTCAAGAACCTGAAAACTCTGGTTGAACGCGAGCAAGTAGAGCTCCTGGGTGGCGGCTTTTATGAGCCTATTTTGATCTCGATCCCGAGGGAAGACGCCCGCGAGCAAATCGAGCGGCTGGCGGATTACATCGAACTCCACTTTGGAAAGCGTCCGCCCGGCGCGTGGCTCGCCGAACGCGTCTGGGAGCCTCAACTGCCTTCGATCCTCGCACCCGCCGGCGTTGGATATACCCTTGTGGACGACAATCACTTCCTCAACGCCGGATTCGACCCCGGCCAGCTTTTCGGAACGTTCGTTGCCGAGGACCAATCCCAAGCCGTTCGCCTGATTCCCGGCATGAAGGCCCTCCGCTATCTCATTCCCTATCGCAGCCCGGATGAGGTCATCGGATTTTTTCGCGATGCCGTTCGCGAGCATCCCGGCGGCATCGCCGCCATGGGTGACGACATGGAAAAATTCGGCGTTTGGCCCGGCACATACGAGCACTGCTATGTCAACGGCTGGCTCGAGCGTTTCGTCGCGTCGCTCGAAGCGAATCAGGATTGGCTCGCCACCGTTCCGCCGGGCGAGGCGGTTTCGTCGCAACCAGCGCTCGGCCGCGTTGATCTGGCCACCTGCTCATACGCCGAAATGATGGAGTGGTCCCTGCCGACTTCCGCGCGCGTCCGTTTCCAGGCGCTGGAAAAGGAATTTTCATCGCGTGAGGACGTCCTCGCGTTTCTGCGCGGCGGTTTTTGGCGCAATTTCCTCACCAAATATCCCGAATCGAATCTAATGCAAAAAAAAGCCATGGTTGTATCAAGGAAACTTCGGGATTTGGAAGCGAAACTGGCCGGCGATATCGCTTCCCTTAAGCAATTGAGCGGCGCGAAGACGGACCTTCTGCGCGGCCAATCCAATGACGCCTACTGGCACGGCGTTTTCGGGGGCCTTTACGCTCCCCACCTGCGCAATGCCGTTTGGACGCCTCTCGTGCGCGCGGAAGCCGCCATTGATTCCGTTGGGCATCGCGGCGCGAGTTTCGCGGAACTTGAGCGCCGCGACTTCGACTTTGATGGCCGCGAAGAAATTTATGTCACCACGAATCGCGCTGCAGTTCTGATCGGTCCGGAGGACGGCGGCACGATCTCGGCAATCGATTTCCGTCCCGCCGCAGTCAACCTGATCAATTCACTGATGCGGCGGCCAGAAACGTATCACGCGCGTCTAGGCAAGACGAATAACGGCTCGGAACATGTCTCATCAATCCACGATCAGGCGCGCGCCAAGGAGCCGGGCCTCGAGAAGCACCTCAGATATGACCGCTGGGCGCGGCATTCGTTTCGCGTGCTGGTTTTTCCCGAACAAAGATCGCAAGAGGATTACGAGAAACTGCGTCTCGGCGAAAATGAAGCCCTTGCCGCCGGAGCGTTCCGCGTTCGTGAAGCGACCCCCGCGAAAGTCAGCCTTGCGCTCGAAACGGCCGGGGGCGAATGGAAAGCCGAGAAAGCGTTTTCGTTTTCTTCTCCAGACGAAAGCTTCCGCATCACGTGTGATTTGAACCTAACTTATGCCGGAAAAGTTCCCTTAAAAATGGACGTGGGACTGGAACTCATTGTCAATTTCCTTGCCCCAAACGCGCCCGATCGTTACATCGAAGTTGCTGGTAAACGGAATCCGATGCGCTGGTCCGGTGCCGCGGCGGCTTCTGAGCTTCGTCTCGTTGATGCCTGGCAAAAAGTCAGCGTTACCGTCCAAGCCCCTGACGCACGCGATTACTGGGTCGCACCTGTCGAAACCATTTCAGAATCCGAGGAAGGCTTTGAGCGCATCTATCAAGGCTCGCAGATTCTCGCTGTTTGGCCCGTCGAATTTCAGCCGGGCCATGCCTGGAAAGCTCGCCTTGTCTTCACGGTTTCTCCGGTTCACTAATTTACGAGACTGTTTTCAGAAGGATGGCCGGTTGCTCCGCGCAGTAGCCCTCTGCTAAAGTTGCTCGCGGAGGTGCGGATGCCAGTTTCGCAAGATTTGTTGGACATCCTCGTATGCCCGGTTTGCAAGACGCCCGTGACGTTGACTGCCGATAAGCAAGGACTGAAGTGTTCCACGTGCCGCCGTGTTTATCCTATTCGGGACGATATTCCCGTGATGCTTGTGGACGAAGCTCGCGTTGACCCTTCGTGATCCATCGTCTCTGCTGCCCAGCTTGCCGGAGGGCGCGCAAGTTCTAATCATTCGTCTTCGTTCGCTTGGCGACGTAGTTCTTCTCACTCCGGCGCTTTCCGCGCTCCATGCTTGGCGACCTGATCTGCGTTTGTGCGTAGTGGTTGAGCCTTTCTGCGCGCCTTTGCTCGAAGGCAATCCCGCTGTCTC
>DASZCH010000204.1:0-1751 GCA_035943235.1 Candidatus Acidiferrales bacterium | reverse complement strand
GAACGTGGCGTGCCTGGAATTGCCAATCGAGGAATTCAACCGCTTCCGCCAGGAGCATCCGCGGATCGCCGAGCGCATCGCGCGCAATCTCGCGGCGGTACTTGCTAAGCGGCTTATCCTTGCCAATGCGAAGATCGATTTGCTCAGCGCGTTCTAGTGCAAAGCCCGTTCCGAATGTCGCCTTTGGGTCCATAAGGCGACATTGCGGTACGTCACTGTGATGTCGGCTTTACTCCCCGGAAGCTGACATCGCCAGCATCGAAGGGCGCGTTGCCGAACTAAAGGACTCGCCGAATGGTTCAAGTCAGCCCGTGGAGATTCTGCGCCGGATGCTCATTAAATTTGAGTGTCCGTGTCGCGGGCGGCTTCGCGGCTCATCAATGACTGAAATTTACGTTGCCGGTCTCGGCCTGGAATCTCCAGCGCTGAGGACTGTCGCCAGGAAAAACGACACCGTCTGCGGGATTTTGCACCTGGCAATCGAGCCGGTAGCCCAGGCTCACTACCAGGCCGAACGGGCGCACAAACAAGAACTGCGGCAAAGCGAGAACGTCGTTTTGCTGGATGATTTCAGATGAGGTCGAGCGGCGACCAGATGAGGCAGCAGACTGAAAGGCATTTCTGTTAATGACAGAATGGCTTAGGCCGCGGTCCGTTAAATTAACCAAAGCTTAATTTTGATAAACTAAATGTTAATAGTCCTGGGGCCACTTCCAGTATTAAATCGGGGCCGTTCTCCACAGAGAGCACGGCCCCGATCTTCCTTCCCCATCCCCCGACACCCCAGGGAGGTCGGGGCCCATTTCCCAAATAAATTGTGGTTTTGGCTAGACGCAAATTTGGCGTCTAACACGATTCGCCGGATTTGTTACTCAAAAAGCACGCACGATGTTCAAGCGGTGAACGCCGCCCGGTCACGTCGGCTGCGCTCAGGGGTCGCCGCAATTCGGGATTTCAGCTCCGCCTATGCCTCTTGTGGGGCCATCAGGCGTTTCGCATTCGGGCCAATACCGGACATCACCCGACCGCGAACAACCTTGCTTGGTGTCCTATGCTCGCGCAGCAAAAGGTTCAGCGCAAGGCGACGAATAGCCAGTTGTGCATCACAGCAAATTCGAAACATTGATGTCCGCCTCGGGTCGATGCTGTTGAAAAAGTCGCCGGCATCCGGCTCGATCGCACGAAATGGAGAATTTCAGAATCCGAAAGATCGAATTCTTGAATCAAAATTCCCCTTTAGGACGTAATTCGACGAAATTCATCTTCGCTCTCAGGGCCAAAATCGTTTTTCAACAGTATCGGTCAAACCCGGACAAAAACCAATGTCCACGGCACGTTCGCTTAGCTCTCGAAAGCGGACTCAAGCGAGACATCGCGTGATGTCTCGGACGGGCCAGCAGCGTGACTGGTTGGCTCTTTGCGGATTAGGATACGCCGATGGGGAAGTCCTGCCGCCTCATCTTTGCCCTCGTCCTGCTGCTCCTCGCCGACCCCACGCTCGCCGCACCGTGCGGCGGCGACTTCAACGCGTTCCTGGCGGCGATCGCGCGCGATGCGCAGGGCCAGGGCGTCTCGCGCGCGGTCATCGACCAGGCCTTCGCCGGCCTGAGGCCCGACCCCGCCGTCCTCGCCTTCGACCGCCGCCAGCGCGGCATGTTCCACGCCAAGAGCTTCGAGGAATACGCCGCCACCCGGGTCATCCCGGCCCGCATCAGCCGCGCCAGGAAACTGATACAGGTGCACGCCGCGCT
>DASZCH010000203.1:0-11295 GCA_035943235.1 Candidatus Acidiferrales bacterium | reverse complement strand
TTCCACGGCGGCATTCCTGAGCAACGGCGGGCCGGAAATGAATGTCAGTTCTTGAATTGTACCGTCCTTGGCGATAATAGCATGCAGAACGACGGAGCCAGAAATGTGGGCCGTCTTCGCGATCTGCGGATAAATCGGGTCAACCTTGCGAATCAGGTTTGCCGCCATTACGTTTCCGCCGATGCGCATGCGCTCGACAGGCTTGGGCGGTGGAGGCAGACCTCCCGGCGCGCCTCCAATGATACCGCCGAGGACACCGCCAGCCGAACCGCCGGGCACGCCGCCGGGGACGCCGCCCGTCATGCCGACATCGGGCTGGGCTTCTTCCTTGACCATTTGGATTTTCTTAGGGATGACCGTCGGAGCTACGAGTTTGCCCTGCTGAATAAACTTCGGCTGAGGCTTGGTGATTACTTTGACCGCCGGTGGAGGCGGAGGTGGTGGAGGGGGCGGAGCGACCAGGAAGGTCGTCATCATCGCCGAGGGCAGGGCGCTGGTGTAAATAAGCGGAATCAGAATCAAGACACCGAGAATTAACGCCTGAACAAGCGCCGAAACCCACACCGTCCAAACCTTATGAGTCGTTTGCTTGTTGGTAGACTCCACGAGTTGGTCGAACATAATTACCTCCTTGCAGTCGCCAGCCGTTTCTCAGCGCGCTTATCCGCCGAGGACTGAACCGGCGCTGTGGCCACACGGCCACCACGCCATTTATTCCAAAGCAACACAATCGGGGCCGCAATGCCGAAACTGGAGTAGGTACCTACCACAACTCCCACAACCATGGCAAAGGAGAAACTGCGGAGAACCTGTCCGCCGAAAACGAACAGGAGGAACACCGTGAGAAAGGTGAGTCCGCTGGTGAGAATGGTGCGGGACAGAGTTTGGTTAATGGAACGATTGATGATTTCTTTAAGAGGCTCGCGGCGCATCAAGCGGAGATTTTCGCGCACGCGGTCGAAGATGACGATGGTGTCGTTCATCGAATAGCCGACGAGGGTGAGAAGCGCGGCGATGACGGTCAGCGAGATTTCGAATTTGCCGTAGAAGAGACAAAAGAAGCCGAGAGTGATGAGCACGTCGTGAAACACGGCGATGACGGCGGCTGCGCCGTAAATCCATTCGAACCGAAACGCCACATAGACGAGCATGCCAGCCAAGGCGTAGAGCGTGGCCAGAAGAGCCTGGCGGCGCAGTTGCGCGCCAACCGTAGGTCCGACGACTTGCGCGTTGAGGACACTGAAATTATTGAGCGAGTAGCCGGACTTGAGGTCACTGATGACCGCAGCGTTCGCGCCGCTGACGTTGCTCAACTGGTCGAAATTCGTGACGATTCCGGCGTGCTCTTTGTCGCGAGCGGTAATGAGCGTCTGCGCGAACTGCGTGTAGCGGTCGCCTGCGGCTGTCCCTAAATGCAGGGGATCCTGTTGTGTCAGATAGTTGGCCAAGTCCGGCACGGCGATGGAGTTGAAATCGGGCTTCGTGCTGGTGGGGGCGCCAAAATTCTTCTCGAGCGCGGTCAGAATGGTTTGCTTCGCGGCGTTGAGGGCGTCTTCGCCCTCGCCACTCTGCTCGACGCGAATCATCACGTCGTTCCTGGAATTGGGATTCGAGATGTCGCTGCTGCTGGTGACTTCGTTGTTTTTCAGCCCCGCGGCATCCAGCGCGCTGCGAATCTTGCCTATGGGAGGGGCGGAGGAAAAGCGGACGATGATCAGCGTGCCGCCCTTGAAATCGATGCCGTAATGCAATCCGCCGTGGCGAACCCAGGCGATGCCTCCGACAAGCAAAAGGCATAGGGAAAGAGCGACAAAATACTTCGTCTTGCTCATCCAGTTGATATTCGGTTGGTGAAAAAATTCCATCGTCGACTCTTATCCTTGCTGAATTAGACACCGACCGCGAAAAGAATGTTCCCAAATTGGAACCGCGGTAACGCGATTGCTTCTGTCCATGTAAACTTCTGATAAAGGTTTGGTTAGCGCCACTGCAAATCACATCCCAGAGGCGTTTCTTGAACTACATCCCGCCTGTATATTTAGATGCTCAACTCCGCCTCGCGGCCCATGCGCGACAGGTGCCAGTCGAATATGACCCTGGACACGTAAACCGAAGTGAAGAGGTTTGCGAGTAAGCCGATTACCAAAGTAATGGCAAAGCCTTTCACCGGACCGGTGCCGAAAAGGAAAAGGAAAGCGGCAGAAACCAGGGTGGTGACGTGGGTATCGATAATGGTCACGAACGCTTTGTCGAATCCAATAGAAACGGCCGAGGCGTTTGCTTTGCCGGCGCGCAGTTCTTCCCGGATGCGCTCGAAAATCAGCACGTTGGAATCAACGCCCATGCCTATGGTCAACACAACGCCGGCAATTCCGGGGAGTGTGAGCGTGGCACCGGAGACGGCCATGAAGGCGATGAGGATCACCAAGTTGAGCAAGAGTGCGACCACGGCGTTGATGCCGCTCAAGCGGTAATAAACAACCAGGAAAATCAGGACGGCGATCAGGCTGGCGACGGAAGCTTGCACGCCTTCGCGGATTGAATCATTGCCGAGCGAGGGGCCGATGGTGCGCTCTTCCAAGTATTTGATCGAAGCAGGAAGCGCGCCCGCCCGCAAAATCAAGCTGAGATCCTTGGCGGAATCCTGAGTAAATTGACCTTCGATATCTCCTTGGTCTTCGATGTGTCCTAGGATTACGGGAGCGCTCTGAACTTGATTGTCGAGAACTATAGCCATGCGCCGGTTGCGGTATGTATCGGTGAAAGGGCCGAAGCGTTTGGCGGCGGCATTGGAAAGAGAAAAGTTAACCTGGTAAAAGCCGGGCTGATTGGGGTCCGGAACCGGATTGGCGCTTCGCAAATCAGCGCCCGTGATGATCGGAGAACGGTTGAGCAAATACCATACCTGCACGCCAGCTTGACCGGCTGAATCCGATTTGCCGGGGACGAGTTGGCTGCCCTGCGGTAAAACGCCGCTATGAGCCGCCAGAGCCGCGGCTTCCGATGGGTATGGCGTGTCGTCGAGGACCAACTGCAAGCGCAACTGGCCGCCCGCCTGAATCACCTGCTTGGCGCGAGCGGGATCACCCTCACCCGGAAGCTCGACGAGAATCTCGTTTTGGCCGCGGCCCGTTGGGGCGACGTTAGGCTCTTTTAGACCGAGGGCGCTGATGCGGCGGCGAATGGTTTCGAGGGACTGGTCCATTGTTTGTTGCTGAATGTCGGAGACGACGGTGGACTTCATGGTCATCAGGAAGCCGTTTTGCTCGCCTGCCGCCTGAGAAAGAGTCCATTCGGGAAATTGATTTTGTACGAGGGCCTGCAAGGCGCCTGTCGATGCCGGCGCGACGTTGCGAATGAGGATTTGCGTGTCGCTGGCGCGGCGGATTTCGCCGGTTGTGATGTTCTGCTTATGGAGCTGATCGTTCAGCGCGTCCATGGCCTGGTCGCAGTGCGTGCCCACGGCTTCCTGGACTTGGACTTGCAGGACCAGATGGCTGCCACCGCGAAGGTCAAGGCCGAGTTGCATGCGATTCGAAAAATTGTCGGCCATTTGGCCCAAGGAAGTGGGGAATGAGGGCACGCCAAAGAGGGCGTAAAAGCAAATCAGAACGATGACAACGATGAAGATTGCTTTCCATCTGAGATTCGGATTCATCTGGGGCAGCTAACTCTCCTTGCTCGCTTCGGGCTGAAGCCCGGCAATGGCGCTGCGCGCCACGCGAATCTTTACTTGTTCAGCGATGCGAAGCTGGACGGATTCAGGGTCGAGACCCACAACGGTGCCGTACACGCCGCCGTTTGTAATGATTTTGTCGCCATTTTTCAGCGCGGCGATCATCGCGGCGAGTTTCTTCTGGCGGCGCTGCGCGGGAAGGATCATCAGTACATACAGAATGATGAGGATGAGGATGAACGGGAGGATGGCTACGAGGCCGCCGCCGGCTTGCTGCGCCGCGAGAGATGGATCAACCCAAGGGCCGTGCAACATCATCGTTCACTCCGTCGTGTAGTGGCGCTGCGAACCCGGTCGAAACTTGCCACGCGACTCGTATTTCGACTCATAGGCAAAAGGTTCATCTGCTCGATTTCGTGCTCGATTCCGTGCTCGATTCGGGCACATTGTTTTCGAGACGAGCCTGAAGGTCGGAACAGAAAGCCGCGAGGTTCCCAAAACGGATAGACTTGCGGATTTCAGCCATGATGTCAAGGTAAAAGTAGACGTTATGAAGGGTGGTGAGAGTCGCGCCGAGAATTTCGTTGGACAAAAAAAGATGGCGCAGATAGGCGCGCGAATAGCGACGGCACGTGGGGCACTCGCATTCGGGATCGATGGGGCGCGGGTCTTTTGCGTAGCGGGCGTTTTTGATGAGGATGCGGCCGTGCCAGGTGAACAGGCAGCCGTGACGCGCGCTGCGCGTGGGAAGAACGCAATCCATCATGTCGACACCGCGCGCGACGTAGTCGGCGATTTGCTCGGGCCGGCCAACGCCCATGAGGTAACGCGGCTTTTCAGCAGGGAGAAGCGAGGTGACTTCGACGGCGATTTTACAGGTGACGTCGTGGGGCTCGCCGACGGCGAGGCCGCCGATGGCGTAGCCGGGAAAATCGAGAGCGACGAGGTCCGCGGCGGATTTGCAGCGCAGATGCGAATGCGCGCCTCCTTGGACGATGCCGAACATCATTTGACGACGCGGGTCGCCATGCTCGTTGAAATAGGCGAACGAGCGACGCGCCCAGTCGAGCGTGCGCGCGGCAGCAGCAGCAGCACGAGTTTCGGTGGAAGAAGATTCGATGCATTCGTCGAGGACCATGATGATGTCCGAGCCGAGGGCGAGTTCGATTTCGATGGCGCGTTCGGGCGAGAGGAAATGCTCGGAGCCGTCGAAATGCGAGCGAAAGGTGACACCTTCGTCGGTGACTTTGCGGAGTTCGGAGAGGCTGAAGACTTGATAGCCCCCGGAATCGGTGATGATGGGATGCGGCCAAGACATGAATTTATGGAGGCCGCCCAGTTCGCGGATCAGTTCGGCGCCGGGGCGAAGATACAAATGGTAGGTGTTGGCGAGGATGATTTGCGCGCCGAGGGCCTCGAGGGACTCCTGTGTCAGACCCTTGACCGTGCCGAGCGTGCCGACAGGCATGAACGCGGGCGTGTCGATAACGCCGTGCGGAGTTTCGAGGCGGCCGAGACGCGCGCCGGTTGGGTCGGTCGCCAGAACTTCAAAGCGAAAAGTCATTCACCGAGTGTATCAGGAGAACATCGCGGCGAAGCCGACCTTGACGAGGACAAGCACCACCCAGATTCCGACGATCCACGTGAGCGCGCTGGCGAACTTGATTTTCTTCGGGCGCACGGCTGAATACGCGAATGCCATCAGGCCCAGCACCCAGAATGTGAAAATGTCGATTGAGCTGCAGAGCGCCAGAAGCCACTTTGGCGCGTCGCTCGAGAGAAACGTGCCGGCATTGGACGCGACCAGGTTTTGAAGATCGATTTGGTCCGGCGGTTTCAAATATAAGATCAGAATTCCCAGAAGGCTGGCGATCACGAAGGGCATATAGGAATGCGTGACCACGCCGAACGAAGTCTTGAAATCCAGCGCCGCGCTGGAGGTGGCGTTGAAAATGCCCATGAAAATCGCGGCAACCACCAGAGCAATGATTGGGAAGCCGATGACCCCAAAAACATAACCGAGGATCGGAGCTACTTTTATCTGGGTTTGTAACGTCTGTTCGCGTTGCTCTGGAGTCAGCTGTTGCATACGCGAATTTTGGGCGTCCTGCTTCTCCATGAAGGCGCGCCAGCCGACGCGGTGACTGAAGATGGCGGTGATTGCGAGGCTGAGAATAATCAGCAGTAATAATGGGAGAAGCCAGCTTGGCTTGCGGGCGATGTCCTCGAATGTCGGGCGCGGATTTACGATGGCGCCGATGATCCTGCCGAATGCGCCGATGTGCTGCTGGGGAGCTTCGGGCACAGCCGCTGTTGTTGTCGCCATGATTCCTCCACCAAAGGAATTTTGCCGAGGATGCGTACAGGACATTACGCAGCAGCGGCTCTAAAGTTTCGCGTGGCGGGAGTCTAGCGCAAAATGGGGCGCCGGAGTAGCGCTTTTGAAGATGGCTGCTTTCAGCCGTTCGCTCACTCCTCCAGAGATGGAATGACATGGAATTGCGGCTCGCCGGAGGCCTTCGCAATGCTGCGTAATATGGCTACAGGGGACTCCGCGTCAAAGAAGACCCGCAATGTTTTCGGTCATGCCATGGCAGAAACGGTGTGTGGTATTATCAGCCCGCCGTGGTATCAATGGAGTTACGGTACGAATCGCAAAAAGTGGGCCCCGCCTGAACCCGAGTACCAGTTTCACCATGCTAAAAAGAAATACTGAGCGACGAAGCCGCAGCCCCTACGCAGGCTGGACTAAGTCTGCGCTCATCACTGCACTGGTGATGGGCACGTTGTGGATCCTTGTGCTCAAGGTACCCTCTTTCTTCGGGAACAATGAGACGATTGGGGAGGGTTTCCTCTTTGCTCTGTCGTTTCCGGGAGCGATCATCGCTTTTCCATCGCTATTGAGACACGGCGAGGGCACTTGGCCGGGCTGGTTGGTCATAGGAGCGATTCTCAACTGGCTGCTTTACTCGTGGCTTGTCTATGCGCTTATCCGTTTCCGCCGCCGCAAGCGGGACGCCAGCCAGCCCCCGCCTGAACCCGAGTACCAGTTTCACCATGCTAAAAAGAAATACTGAGCGACGAAGTCGCAGCGCCTACGCAGACTCGACTAAGGCTGCGCTCATCACTGCACTGGTGATGGGCACGTTGTGGATACTGCTATTTACGGTGCCCTCGCTATTTGGAAACAATGATTCTGTTTGGCAAGGCTTTTACCTTGGACTGTTATTCCCAGGCGCGATCATCGTTTTTCCATTAGTATTAGTACAGGGCCATAGCGCCTGGCCTGGATTGGTTGTTATCGGCGCGGTTTTCAACTGGCTGCTTTACTCATGGCTTGTCTATGCGCTTATCCGCTTCCGCCGCCGCAAGCGGGACGCCAGCCAGCCCCCGCCTGAACCCGAGAAATTCGACTACGCCGACCACTGGCAAAAACCAGCCGCTGGAAGCAAGCCGTAATGAATTAAAGCCTGCCCCACCCAAGTTCTTGTCCTCCTGACCCAAGCCGTATTTGCGCACAGTTCATGATACTGCGGCGACGAGCTCAAAATGCCTCGCGAGAGGACGTAATTCCGCCTAGGCGTTGTAGTTGGCTACGACTCGCGTCACCTTGCCGTTAGCGGAAAGCTCCATGAACTCGCCAGTGCGTCTGCCGGTTTGGTTGGCGTAATAGAGGATGATGCTGTTCACACCCCAAAGCACGTCCTCGAGGTGAAACCGAAGATCCGGGTAAGCCGCGAGCCCGCGAGCAAAATAGGCTCGCAGGTCTGCCTTCCCTGCGACTTTGCCGTCGGGCGTGCCGAGCAGCTTTGCAGCAACAGGAGAGGTCAACTCGACGGCGTCGTCATAGTGCGCCATGATCGAGTCAAGATCATGCGCGTTCCAAGCTGTGACCCAGTCATTGGCCAACTTCCAGGCTTTTTCTTTGTTCATCGCCACCACCACACGCTCGTGATGGTGCTATAGGGTACCGGTGTCGTCAAGGAGAGCTGGATGGCTGGAAAGTGGATGCCAAAACGCCGCCAGAAATGCGGCGACGAAACGACGATGCGCAAGCACATCCTTCGAGGCGGCCTTTGCGGCGATTTGGCGTCCGGAAAAGTCCGGGACAGAAAAAGCCTCACGTCAGTCCCGATGAAAGGCATCGGGACGGGACGTGAGCTACAAAGCGCTGCACGATTCACGCGGAGTTCCCACCCTTCGCGAAAGACGCTCAGGATGGGGCACCCTGAATTCGGGCGGCAACCCGCAACAAGGATTGCCGCCACAAATTGAACGCCAGCCGAAAGGCGCGTTCCGTAAGGGCGGCGAAAAAGGGTTAGGGCAAGTGCGGGACGGCGGCGAGGAGGGTTTGGGTGTAGGGATGCTCGGGCGAGGAAAGAACTTGGGCGGCGAGGCCAGACTCGACGAAGCGGCCCGCTTGCATGACGGCGACGCGCGAGGCGAGTTGCGCGACAACGGGAAGATTATGCGAAATCAAGAGCAGTGTGAGGGAAAATTCGCGCTGGAGCTTTTCGAGCAGCTCGAGAATTTGCGCGCCGATGGAAACGTCGAGCGCAGAGACGGGCTCGTCGGCGACGATAAGCTCCGGGCGCAGAATGAGCGCGCGGGCGATGCCGATGCGCTGGCGCTGACCTCCGGAGAATTCGTGCGGGAAGCGGCGAAGAATTTCGGCGTCGAGGCCGACGGCTTCGAGCGTTTGCGTTACGCGCGTGCGGCGCGCGGGACGCGAAAGCTGCGGTTCGTGGATTTCGAGCGGCTCGCCGACAATCGCTTCGACGCGCATGCGTGGGTCGAGCGAGGCCATGGGATCCTGAAAAACAATTTGCATGCGGCGGCGAAATGCGCGCATCTGCGTGCCGCGCGCGGCGAGCCAGTCTTCTCCAGCAAAACGAATCTCACCGGAATCGGGCTCGATGAGGCGGAGAATCATGCGCGCGAGCGTCGTCTTGCCGCAGCCCGATTCGCCGACGATGCCGAAAGTTTCGCCGCGAAGAATTTCGAAGCTGACGCCGTCGACGGCCTGCGTGCGGCCTTTGGTGTTTTCCCAGGCGGCTCCTGAGACAGTGAAGGCCTTGCGCAAATTGCGGGCTTCGAGGAGCGGAGTGGCGCGGTGCATAACGAAATCATCCCATAGCTGACTTTCGCGCGCGCAAGAGATTGAGCGTTTCGTGCTTTATCAGGCTGTGGCGAACCGTTCAGATTGACAAAGCGGAAGGCCTCATGTCAGCCATCGATGAACGCGCTGTGGGGACATGCGCTACAAGATACGTTCGCCGTCATTGTTTTTCGGCCATTGTTTTTGCGCGATGATGAACGCGGCGGTGTGAAGCAGTTCCATGTCCGGGCGCAGGTCGCCTCCAGCGGCGATTTCTTTCGGCGAGGGCGGCGCGAGGATTTTGGGGCGAAAGCCCGCCGTGTCGCCGGGAATGGAGGCTTCGAGGAGGCGGCGAACGTCCTCATAGACGGTATCGCCACGTTTCCAGCCGGCCGTACGCATCCATACGTCGAGCGAGCGCGGATGGTCCTCAGTGCCGCGCTCGACCACTCGCAGACCGCATGACGTGAGGAGTCGCTCGAATTCGCTGAGCGGCAAAGCGCGGGTGTGCGACGGGTCGCGAACCCACTCAATATGATTGCAGGCAGCGGCGCGAGGCGCGTCCTCGGGAACGACCATGTCGAGGAGGCCGAATTTGCCGCCGGGCTTCAGAATGCGAGCGACTTCGCGAATCGCGGCAACAGGATCGGGGAGATGATGGATGCTGTAACTGGTGACGACGATGTCGAACGCCGCATCACGAAACGGCATGCCGAGCGCATTGCCGCGCAGCGCACGGAAATTATCGAGACGATTTGCGATGGCGTCTTTGCGGGCGCGTTCGAGCATGGCGGGGGTGAAATCGAGCCCGCCGATCCACTGAACGTGCGGCGCGAAAATGCGCGCCAGGGTTCCAGGGCCGCACGCGACGTCGAGCGCGTGCTCGTTGCCGGACGGCGCGATGAGGTTGAGGAGGTGTTCGGCCTCCCCGGCGCGGTCGGTGAGAGCGAAATCGGCGAAGGCGGCGGCGGTGCGCGTGAAGCGGTCGCGTACGAGGTCTATTTGTTTCTGCTGGGCTTCTTGTTGATTGCTTTGCGCGGCTTTTTGCGATTCCGTCCGCGAGTCGTGAGCGGTCATGGGACGAGGATACAACGAGCGTGATGTTCCGGCGAGGCTGGGCGCAAATCGGGAACGGCTACGTCGCATTCGGCGCGGTGGTACGGGCAACGCGGAGCAAAGGCGCAGCCGGGAGGAAGTTCGTCGAGATGCGGGACGGCTCCGGCAATGGGGACAAGTTTGCCGCGTTCGAGGCGCGGGGCGGCCCGCAGAAGGCCCTCTGTATAAGGATGGCGCGGGTTCGCGAGCACTTCGCGGGCGGGGCCGATTTCGACGATGCGTCCCGCGTACATGACAGCGATGCGATTCGCGATTTTGCCGACGACGCCGAGATCGTGCGTGATGAAGAGCAGAGCGAGGTGCAATTCCTCGCGAAGGCGCATGAGAAGTTCGAGGATCTGCTTTTGCACGGTGACGTCGAGCGCGGTCGTCGGCTCATCCGCAATCAGCAAGCGCGGCTGCATCGCCAGCGCCATGGCAATCATGGCGCGCTGACGCAGGCCGCCGGAAAGCTGGTGCGGGAACTGGCGCGCGCGCTGCGCCGGCTCGGGGACGGAAGCGCGTTCGAGCGATTCAACGGCGCGGCGGCGAATTTCGGCGGAGGTAAGCGAAGGTTCGTGCGCGCGAATGGCTTCCTCGATTTGCGCGCCGATGCGCATCACGGGATCGAGGGCGGTCATGGGCTCCTGAAAAATCATGGCGATTTCGCGGCCGCGCAGTTTGCGCATCGCTTCAGAAGCGAACGCGGCCAGATTGACGCGCGCGGAGATTCCGTCACGCGAAAGTTCGAGCCAGGCTTTTCCGGCGCGGCGCGCGCCATGCGGTTCGAGTCCCATCAGGCCGAGCGAAAGCATGGTCTTGCCGCAGCCGGATTCGCCGACGAGGCCAAGCGCTTCGCCTTCGTCGAGGCGCAGCGAGACTTCGTTCACGGGACGCACCCAGCCGCGAGGCGTCGGCAACTCCACCGTGAAATTTTCCAGCTCGAGCAATGCTGCCATGGAAACATCATACGACCTGTTTGTGGTTGCGATAAACAGACTGCGCTAGGGTAATTTCATGCCAGCTACTACATGTCCAAAATGTGGCGCGTCTGTCCCGGGCATTCCAGACAGGGCTTACTGCAAACGATGCGGCTGGAACCGTGAGAACGCTTTGCGCAAGTTGAGGCGAGAACGGCGCCAGTGGCCGGGATTCATTCTATTCGTCGTCGGGATGCCGCTCGCCTGGGAGGGCTATTACCGTCACGATTGGCGAACCGGGGCAGTTTTCGCAGGCTTCTTGCTGGTACCTGCGTTAGTTGCCTACTGGTTCAGCCAGCGGCGGTTCCGACAAGTGCAACGGGAGATGACAAGGGGCGACTGGGTTACCAATGTCGAACCCCGCGTGCTACAAGGAGCGCATTCCGCTGCCGAAGCCGGAGTGTCTGAGGAATCGCGCGTGCTTCTGTCGCTGCCGTGCCCGCGCC
>DASZCH010000202.1:0-22792 GCA_035943235.1 Candidatus Acidiferrales bacterium | reverse complement strand
TCCATCTGATTATCCGTGTACATTCCTTGTTCCGCTTGCAACAGCGCCGAGTAGCTGATATCCGATGCGACAATCTCCACTTTCCACGGCGGTGGGATCAGCGGCTTTGGCGACGGCATATCGAACGGCAGGGGATTGCGCAGATAGTAGTAGGCGAGCGCGTCGCAGATCTGAATGGCCATCGTGTAAGGTTCTTGGCCTGTCGAGCAACCCGCACTCCAGAACCGCAATGTCCAGTCCCGCCGCTCCTGCTTCCTGTGCAATAAATTTTCGAGTACATTTTTTGAGAAGAGTTCCAGCTGGGGCAAGTTTCGGAAAAAATTCGTCTCGTTAACGGTGAGGTTTTCGACCAGCGCCGCCAGTTCTTTTTTTCCTTCATGGCTCGTGAGCAAGCGGTAATAGCTGTAGAACGACTCGAGATTGCATGCCTTCAGCCGGCGTTGCAGGCGGTCGCACAGGAAGTGGATTCGGTGTTCGTCGAAGCACATGCCACATTCCTGGTAAACGAGCGTCTGGAGCAGCTTAAGCTCCGGGTCGGTCATCACGATGGGGGCCGTGAATGTCGCCATAATGTTGGTCGAAGTCTCCCGAACGTTTTGGAACGTGATCTAGGTTGCTGTGACCGGCGCAGCGGGCTGGAGAGGGTGGTGCAATTCCCCGCCTTTCAGCGTCTTTTCTAAATCCAACAATATGATGAGGCGGTTGCCAAGCTTGCCGACGCCCGTAACGTACTCGACTTCGCCATCGAGAAAGACCGAGCTGGGGGGCGCGATCTCCGAGGGAGGAAGCTTTAAGACTTCCGACGCGGAATTGACGATAAGTCCGACCGTCCGATCGGCGATTTCGACGACGACGACCCGGCTTTTCTTGTTATTTTCCAGATTGCTCTCGCCGAAGCGCTTACGAAGATCAACCACCGAAACAATTCTGCCGCGCAGATTGATGACGCCCTCCACGTATTCTTGAGCATTGGGCACTGCCGTGATTTCGGGCACACGCACGATTTCGCGTACCTGCCCTATCGGGATGCCATATGTTTCACGCCCGATTCGAAGGCCGACGATCTGGATATCTTTCGCCATGGCGGCTCCGTTTGCGTCAAGCCCGCACTAGGTCAGCGTGGTAGGAATCTTCCGAGTCCCGTTCACGACGGTTTTCTTGCCGCCATGTGGGAACAGGCTCTTTGTGCTTCGCGTCGCGTTCAATTCGGAAGCGATCCATGCTCTCCAGCAACATCCGAGAAAGTTTCGACATCTGCTCTGCGGTGGCAGCGAGCTCCGTAGAGCTGGAGGTGGACTGCTGTACAAGTTCACGCATTTTCTCCATGGCGCGAACCACGCCTTGCGCCCCGGAGGCTTGCTCTTCCACTGAGGAATTGATCTCTTGCGTGATTTCCGTGAGGCGCGTGGTGGCTTTTGCTATTTGAGTCGAGCCGCTCGACTGTTCCGTGGTAGCCGCGCCGATTTCCTGGGCAAATTTGTAGACCTCAGTGACGACATTCGAAATTTTACCGAAGGCCTTGTTCAAATCGAGACCGAGCAGCAGCCCTTCCTGAACCATTTGGGTGCTTTTGCTCATGTTGTCGACAGCTTCGCGCGCTTCCTTCTGAATGCCCTGAATTAGCTCGGCGATTTCCTTTGTGGATTGTGTTGATTTTTCCGCAAGTTTTCGAACTTCGTCGGCGACGACAGCGAAGCCCAGACCGTGTTCGCCGGCACGCGCCGCTTCGATTGCTGCGTTGAGGGCAAGGAGATTTGTCTGCTCTGCAAGGTCATCGATGACTTCGATGATTTTGCCAATATCGTCGGCGCGGTTGCCGAGGACTCCGATGATTTCCGAAGACGATTGAATCGAAGCGCTCGTGCGATTCAGACCGTCGGTGGCTTTTTCCATGGTGGTGATTCCGGTTTCGACTTCAACGCGAGAGCGATGACAGATGTCCAACAAAATCTTCGCAGTATCCGCAACGCGCTGGATGGACGCCACCATTTGTTCGATGGATGCCGAGGTTTCGGCGACACTCGAACCTTGCACTTGAGTGTTTTTCACGACGTTTTGGATATTGATACTCATTTCGTGCATCGTGCTGGTCACTTCATCGATAGCGGATGCGGCTTGCACGCTGATCTTGGCCGATTCCTCCGAAGCGGCGGC
The DNA here is from genome assembly GCA_035943235.1 of Candidatus Acidiferrales bacterium. GTDB lineage: Bacteria > Acidobacteriota > Terriglobia > Acidiferrales > UBA7541 > DAHUXN01. The sequence continues at coordinate 20,638 of DASZCH010000202.1, read as the reverse complement.
CATCTGGTTCGCTCCCGCAGCCACCTGGGAAGCGCTGCCTCGAACCTGGCGAACAATGTCGCGCAATCCGTGAGCCATGCGCGAAAACGCTCTCGCCATCGTATCGCGCTTTGAGAGCGGCTCGATTTCCACTGTCAACTCGCCTTCAGCAACGGCCGCTGAAACATCGGCCATGCGCTTCAGGTGTTCCACCATGGCGCGGAAATTATCGGCAAGTCTGCCGACCTCGTCTTTCCGGTGAATGTCAATGTTGTGGTCCAGATCACCGGCGCTGCCAATCTCATGTGCAACTTCGATCAAATGTCCCAACGGCTGCGTAATCGACTTCGCGGTGTAATAGGAGATTCCTACGCCAAGTAAAATCGCGATGAACACTCCGACCGAACTTCCAATGGTACTGATGTCACTCGCCTGTTTGGCTGAGGCGTTTGCATCGTCGTTCGACTTTTGTATCTCAATCTCGGCGTTATCCAACGTATTCACGTCTTTTCCGATCCAGGAGCCGGGTTTCTTCCCAAGGTAAAAAACCTGAAGATCGGAAACGGTAGCGTCGCCCGAATCAACTTGACGACGCTTGTCTATCAGCGAGGCAGCAAAGTTCTGACGCCAATCCTGCTCACTTTCGCCGACTTGCAGCAGCGCACTTCGCAGTGTCTCATCGGTGGTCTTCATCCGCTGATCCTGAAGGTAGTCGGACAGCTCACCTTCTTCTTTATCTACCTTTGCTTCCAGCCGACGGTCGCCACTCAACAGGAAATTTCTAAGATCGAGACGTGCTTGCATCATTTGATATCGGACAGACTCGATTGTTTTCAGGCTTTGCAGAGTCGCTGCCGCCTTGTTGCGAACCGAGTGCTCACGGAGGACAGCAGAAAGATTCACGACGAATACGAGCAAAAGCAATGTAAGAATGGCGCCAAAGCCTAAGTAGAGTTTCTTGCCGATCGTCATTTCCAAGCTCCTCCGTCCATTTCCGCGGCCCGTTCCTGTGTTCTATTGCTGAGGATTAAAGTCGAATTCGACGATTTCCGTTGTTTCCTTTGGCGCGGATTCGAACTTCCAGTTCTTTACTGCCTTGGTCGCTGCGTCCACCAGCAGTGGACTTCCGCCTACTGGATGCGTGGTCTTCACGTGGCCATCCGGTGCGACGGTTACTTCGATTTTCACCTTTCCGGTGATATTCATCTCCCGCGCCAAGGCGGGATAATCCGGTACCACACGGCGGCTGATCTTGCGCTTGGTCGCAGATTCTTGACTGAACGCAGTCGGCGGCAGCAGGAAAATTGAGGCCAACAGGGCAACTACGCCCAGACGTGAAAGGGTTTTTGGGTTGTTCACGGACTTCTCCTCGTCGAGAGTTACGTTTCCGCAGAATGTAAGTGCAAGGAGGGCACCAGTTCTAGAACTATGTTCAAGGTTTTAGCGGATGCGATAAGTCTATATGTTTCAGTGTAATAGATCTGTTTCCTGAGCCAAGGTCACGTCTTTTTCGGTGAATGGCTTGTCTCACCCAATTCGCTAGCAGAGCGGGTTTGTCTCACCTTGAGATGAATTTTGGATTGTACTTTTCGGCAACCGCATACGTTCGCTTACTTGACTCAAAATGAGATTGCACGCTACGGTAGTTTGAATCTGAATCATTCTCAGGCGGCGTCCTTTAAATTCAAATGTGCGCACATCTGCGATCGAGAGCCCTCTCCTCTCCTCGCGAAGAGACCTTCGCGCGTGTTCTGTTGCGTCTTTTCGCCTACCGCGGAAAACGGTCCCGGGCGAGCGTAATTCGTCTGTACTGTCGAGCCGCGAGGACATTTTTCAACCTGGATGGTGTGAGCTATTGGGAGCTTGCGTCTCCGGACGAAGCCGTCCTCCGACATTCGGAGGGCCGGCCGTCCTTTCGCGGCGCTCGCGGCAGCGTCCGTTTAAGTGACGATCGGTTCTTCAGTCGTGCGTTTTCTCATTCTCGCGTAGCCGTTTTCAATCCAAGCGGTCAGGCGTTCAACCGTGGGCGAACAGCCTTTCATTCCCAGTATTGTTTGATTGCGCCGGTTCGGGCAGACGACGGGCCGAAGGGAATTTTTGTTTTCGTCAGGCGCACCCCCTTTCGCTCCTCCGATCGGATCATTGCAAAGCAAGTGGAGAAATTTGCAGCAGCCTTTGAAATCACGCTCGCAGCGGCAGTGCGCATTCCTTCCGAAGGTACCACCGAGGTTCGGGCGCAGGACTTGATGAATCTCGCTGTCGAGTTGAAGCCCTCATTGCGCCTGGCCGAATTTGTCGGTGCATTCACGCTTCGTGCCGCGGAGATGTTGGGTGCGCGAGCTGCGATCCTGGCGCTGACGCGCGGAGCTCGTCTGGAGACTCTTTATTCCCACAATGCACAGGGTCAGTCGCAGTGGCCGAACCTGGATGCGGCACTGACAACATTTGCGGCCGAGCATCCGCAACCTCTAGTCCTGGGGCCTGCCGCGGAGTTGCTGGGAACGGAATTGGCGTCGGGGCTTGGCTGGCGCGATCTTTGTTTTGTCCGGCTCACAGGGAGCCAAGGCGATTTACTGGGCGCCATTTGTCTGATCGACCGCGTGCGCGAACTCTCCGCAGCGGACCGCAACTTGCTACACGCATTAGTTGGCCACGCTTCTGTCGCGCTTGAAAATTCGCGGTTGTTTTCCCGCATTGAACAATCAAAACGGCAATGGGTGGAGGATTTTGACGCCATCACCGATCTCATTATTGTCCATGATCCCGCCAATCGCATTGTGCGCGTAAATCGGTCCTTGGCCGAAACGCTCGGTTCGCGTCCGTCGGAGTTGGTGGGAACGAGCACTCGAGCCCTCAACTCGATTGCCCAAGATTCCACGGGACGCCCGTGTCCTTTTTGCCGCGAGCTTGCGCGATCCATGGAGGAATCTGTGCTGACGTCGGGAACGCGGGCGTTTCTAATCTCCACTTCCCGCATTGGGGGCGGTTCGGAGGAAGGCTCGCGAACGATCCATATCCTTAAAGACATCACCGAGCAGCGTACGTATCAAACGCAGCTCCAGCGCGAACGCGATTTCAACACGAAAATCCTGAATCACACCCAAAGCATGATCCTTGTGTTGGATACGGCGGGGCTCGTGAGTTATGCGAATCGCCGTTGCTACGAAGCCGGTTATCGCGAGGAGCATTTGCTGGGACACCCGCTAGCGGAATTGGTCCCCAGCGGTCGCCGGGCTTTCTTCGAGAGGTCCTTTGAGAATGCGCTCCACGGTTTCGCGTCGGAAAATCTGGAGCTTCCTGTTCTGCGTGGCAATCGAAGCACCGGCAGGTTTTCAATCAGCCTGAGCCCAATGCGTGATGAACAGGGGCAGGTAAATAGCATCGTCGTAGTGATGTCTGACGTCACGGAAACAGCAGTGTTGCAGGCTCAACTGCGGCACAGCGAAAAAATGGCCGCGCTCGGACAACTCGTCTCGGGCGTGGCGCATGAGATTAATAACCCGCTTGCGGCCATTGTCGGCTATTCCGACTTGCTTCTCGAGAACCCCGACATCTCGGAATCGGCCAAGGAAGAGCTTCGGATTGTTCTTCACGAAGCCGAGCGCACAAAGGAGATCGTGCAGAATCTTCTGCACTTCGGACGGCAGACGCCGGCCCGGCGCGAACCGCTGGATATCCACAGCGTATTGCGCCAAGTGCTGCAACTGCGTTCGTATGGCTCGGCAGGGCAGAGCGTTGACGTCCTCGAAGATTTCCAGTTGTCGCTGCCTCGCATTTTCGGTGATGCGCATCAGCTCCAGCAGGTGTTCTTGAATATTCTCAATAATGCGTACGATGCCATACATGAGGGTGAGCGTCCCGGAAAGATAGAAATTAACACCTCCGAAACGGAGGGCATGGTCGAGATCACTATCCGGGATAATGGGACGGGAATTTCCGACACAGAACGTATTTTTGAGCCGTTTTACACCACCAAAGAGGCCGGCCGAGGCACGGGGCTTGGTTTGAGCATTTGCTATGGCATCGTACGCGAACATGGTGGCGAGGTGTCCTGCGCGAATAATCCGGATGGCGTTGGCGCCACATTCTCTGTGCGCTTACCAGCGGCAGCAACGGTGGCAGCGACGACGGCGGTCGCCGTCGTTTCTGAAGCGGCGCACTAACGTCGCAAAAGAGGAATAATGAACAACGATCTGCGCATAAGATTCCTGGTGGTCGACGACGAGCCTTCCATCCGCAAGCTTTGCATGACCATCGGCGACAAGCTGGGCTTTATTTGCTCGGAGGCCGAAAGCGCCGAAACCGCGCTCGCCGGGCTTGAAAGGCAAGCGCCGGATGTGGTGGTCGCCGATCTGAAGCTTCCGCAAATGAGCGGCGTCAATTTGTTACGGGAGATCAAGCGGATTCTACCTGACATGGAAGTAGCGATAATGACGGGCCACGGCACAATCGAGTCCGCGGTGGACGCGATGAAACTGGGAGCTTACGACTACATCGAGAAGCCCTTTCGCGTTGAGAAACTTCGACTGCTTCTCCAGCGGATGGCTGAGAAGGTCCGTCTTGTGAATGAAAATCAGGTTCTTCGCGAGCGCATGGACACCGAAGTTCGTTTAGACGGCATCGTCGGAACATCCGCAAAGGTTCAGGACGTCATGCGCATGATCGCGCGACTGAAAGACTCGCGTACTCCCGTGCTGATCGTGGGAGAAAGCGGTACCGGTAAAGAGCTCGTCGCTCGCGCCATCCATTTTCGGGGACCTCTTGCGCAAATGCCATTTGTCGCCGTGGATTGCGGCGCGCTGGTGCCCACACTGATGGAGAGCGAATTGTTTGGGCATGAAAAGGGCGCGTTTACAGGCGCGATGAAATCTAAGATTGGCCTCTTCCAGGCGGCGAATGGCGGGACGATCTTTCTGGATGAGATCGGAGAGCTTCCGCTTGAGATGCAAGCGAAACTTTTGCGCGTACTCCAGGAAAAACAAGTTCGACCCGTTGGTAGCAATCAAAGTGCCACGGTTGATGTGCGCGTAATTGCCGCGACGAATCGTGACCTCGAAGCCGCCTATCGCGCTGGGACGTTCAGGAAGGATCTTTTCTTCCGCTTGAATGTAATCACAGTACACATGCCGGCACTGCGGGAGCGCCGCTCGGACATTCCCATGTTGGTCCACTGTTTCCTTGACCGTCACGCGCCGGGTGAAAATATCCGAATAAGCTCCGCGGCTATGAAAATTTTCCTGCAATATGATTGGCCGGGCAATGTTCGCGAGCTTGAAAATTCAATTGCGCGGGCACTCGCGTTGGGAGACCGGCACACGATCGACATTAAAGACCTGCCTCCTGCAATTCTTTCCGGTCAGGAAATATCCGCTTCCATCGAAGATAAGGACACGCTTGCTTCCACGGCGCTCGCGGACATGGAACGCATCACTATTTTGCGTGTCTTTGAACAGGTGGGCGGCGACAAAGCGCTTGCGGGCAAAATGCTCGGAATTAGCCGAGCCACTCTCTACCGCAAACTAAAACAGTATCAAATCCCTCTGCACACTTCAGCGAAGCCGAGCGTTGGCGAGATGGTGCAGGCGTAAAGTTTCGACCAAATGGACGTCTCAGCAGATGTGTGAATCGCCTCAGTCGGTGAGACATAGGGGTCTCAGCTTGAGACAGCCAGGAATCGAGCGCCGCGGCGTCTTCATAAAGTACAGGGAATCTGCATGTTACAGTTCATGTCGAGCAACGGTATTTGGGTCTATTCTTGCTCTTAGTTCTTCGGTCTACGGGTCTTGGTGTATTTGCGACTCGGTCCGCAAAGACGTGCGTTTTGCAAAATGGCAGGCGCAGTGCCCCGGTGCATGATGATTGGAGTGAGTGAATGAGCGGCCTGCGGGACAAACATGTGACTCTGAACGAATCTGTTTCTTCGCTTGGAGAAAAAGCGGAGGCCATAGCCGCTGCCTGGGCGGAAGCGCGGCTCGTTTATCCTCTGTACTTTTATTTGTCCAATCATTTCCACCTGGAAATTGCGCCGATCCATGAACCTTTGCTTCCGGCTGCATGCCCGACGTCCGATCTCTTCGACCACGTCGTGCATTGGCTTGACCAGATGGACACGCGCATCCGGACAAATCAGTTAAGACAACTTCTGCATTCGCTGAAGGAAATTAAGCCTGAAAGTTTACGCGCCGTCATCATGCGACTGCTGCGGCGTCCTGAAAAAACGCCCACGGACCGCGACAACGTCGATCTTTTGCTCGCGACCTATTTCGCGCTCTGTGCTCCCGAGGACCTGTATTCCTGCGAGATTACACTTGCCGACGTAGCACAAGTTCTTCGCGGCGTTCTCGTGGATGCTGATCCGACGGAACTGGAATGGTGCGCACCACTGGATCATGTTCTCAACGCGATGAAACAATGTCACGGCCTTCGGGACGTTTTCGCGGCGAAGCTTCTCGAAAAAGGCCGCGAACTCAAAGACGCTTCCGGTTTCATGTTTTACGATCCCGCAGCCCTGGTTGCATTTACGCGCTTTAATTTTTTGCTGCGCCGATCATTTTTCCGGCTCCTTCATGCGGATTTGCGGGCGATTCGCGAAGGGCTTACGGAGCTTGAACGCCGCGGGATCGTCACTATCGATTGCCGGTCCGCAGGCCTGTCGGCGCAGGAAACTGTCGCCCACCTTCGCGAAATTTCGCTCGCGTGGCGTCAGCCGATTTCCTCGGACTATGCCGCAGAATCTGCAAACCGGACGTTCGAGCAGCTTCTCGCCATTCGCGACGCTGTGGAAAGGACCCTTGGAATAGTTCCGGCCGGCGCGAAAATCCCGGCCATCGCGGCCGCATCACCTTTGCGCGAGAAGGATTTTGCGAATGCGGAAAGGGCAAAGAAAGAGAAGGCTCAGGCCAGCCCGGTGACTGCACCACCGAGCGCTCCTCAAGGACCGAGAAAAGGGCCTGCGAACGGGACACCCGCTAGCGATACCTCTGGAAAGAGCGACAAATCCGCCATCTTGACAGCGCAAACGAAGATTTCGCCGCCACCGATGGCTCCCGGGGTGCCGGCTTCGGTGTCAACACCACGTGCGGAGGGTTCCGCATCTGCTGGCGGCATCAAAACAACGCAAAATTCGACGACACCACCCGCTGGCAATGTCCCTTCGCCGCAACTTGAAGAGTGCCTCGAGCGCATCTGGGAGCAACTGATCGAAGCCCCTCCAACGCGGGGCCGCTCAATGAGCACGGTCACATTGGGAGACGCGCGAATTCTGCTCTCGGCTTGGGAAGTAAATGCGTTCGTGAGCGATGGCGGTCAGCTGTCTGAGGATCTTCGGCGAGCTGTCGCGGCTCGCACGCTAGTGGTCCTCGCGCGCGAAGAACAAAAGCATTCCGGAAACTCATCGAAACTTGAGGCAGCCATCGCGCAGGGCCGTGATGAGATGACGTATCTGCAGCGTCGCGTGGACGAAGCGCAGAGGATGAAGAATACGGAGGCGGCAGTAAACATAGGCATCAGCGCGCGTCGTTTGCTTTCGGCCATGGAAGGGGTCCAGAGCTAAAGGTAAGGCGAGAAGACCACAAAGATTTTCTCAGGAATTGCGGTCGGGGTCAGCCCCGTGAGAAAGAATCTCAGAGTGAGACGATCAAGAATCACCGGGACCGAATTCAGCAAGACGCTACCTCTTCACTGACGCCGTAACCGAATAAGAATCTGACACTTAACCTCAGAGCACTTCTCCCTCCCAGTGAGTCCAGAATGGCTCGATTCTTGCATTTATATTTCCGGCCCAGTTCCGGAGGATTGCGTGTTGAAGAAAGTTCTCGTTGTTGATGACTCGATGGCTGCCGTCAAGATGATGCAAGGCATCCTGGATCAAGGTGGCTACGCTTCTGTTGGCTTGAGCGATCCCTTGAGGATCGAAGAGACCATCACTCTCGAGCATCCGGGTGTCATCCTCCTCGATATCATCATGCCCACTCGCAACGGTTTCCAGATCTGCCGCGAATTGAAAGGGAATTCACTGTTTGAAGGTATTCCGGTGATCCTGGTTAGTTCGCGAAATACTTCGAGCGACAAATTCTGGGGCCAACAACAGGGGGCGGACGCTTATATCGCGAAGCCATTCACGCCCGAAGAGCTCCTAGAGACGGTGCGGAGGTTCGCCTGATGCCCGAAGAATACAAGGCGGAGCGCGCGTTTGAACGTCAGCCGGAGCTTCCAGCGGTCGAGTTGGGCGACGGTGATACAGATGCGCTTGAAGCGATGGAGCCGTCGGAGGATGATCCGATCACCGCGATGCGCTCGCCGGAGAGTCAATACTGTGTTTTTCGCGCGGGCCGCGAACGCTTTTGCCTCTCTGTTCTTACGGTTGAAGAAGTGGTGGACTGGCCCCCAGTCACACGCATTCCTCTGGGGCCGTCATTTCTGATGGGCGTTTTCAACCTTCGCGGATCCATTGTTCCGCTCGTTGACATTGCCTTCACAGAAGGGCGCCGCGCGGGATTGTCTCCGCGCCACGTAGTTGTTGCCGCGTTGCTCGATGAGGCTAATCCAACATGTTTGCGCTTCGGCATTGCCGCTGATGAGGTGATTGGAACGTACACCGCCGCGGACGATTCGCTGCTCGATCAAATGCCCAGCGATGTCCCGCATTGCCGGGGGATGCTGCGGCACGATGATCGCCTGGCGTTGGTTCTCGACTTGCCCAAAATGATCGAGGTGTTTCCGGTGCCAGTGATATGAGATTCATTCGGCACAGACTGCAAGAATCCGCCGCCCGAACCGCGGCCATTTCATTTCTTGATTTTCGGAGGATGTCATGAAATCGCGTCTCAGCACGACCATTTGGATGTTGATTCTATGGGATGTGGCGGCGCTCTGCGGAGTGCTTGCGCTGGCATTCCACGCGGGCGCGGGAGCCAGCGGACAATCCCTGACGAATTTGTCGTCACTCTCGGGTAGCGCTCCGGGCAGTTTGCTTGGGGCTGGCGCGCTGATTCTGTTTACCTTTTTGTTGCACGTGATGTTGCTGCCCAAGCGCGTCCTGGGTCCACTTTCCGAGTTGGTTGCTTTCTCGGAGCGCCTGGCTTCCGGCGACTCGCGCGCGAAGGCGGAAGTAAACTCAACCGACGAATTTGGATTCATCGCGGACAATTTGAATCGCAGCGCGTCCAAGGTTGCCCGTTCCTCGGTTACGCAGGAAGCGTCCGACTCGCTGCAACGCAGCATTACGGATTTGCTCAACTTGATTAATCAAGTCGCACGAGGTGACTTGACGATGCGGGGCCGCGTCACGAACGATGCGCTCGGCAACGTCACCGATTCCGTCAATTTCATGCTCGAGAATTTCAGCAAGGTCATCGAGCGCGTCCGAAAGGCAGCCATCGACGTCAGCACCAGCGCCAGTCAGATTCTGCTCGCGGCGGATGAAATGACTACGGGAGCCACTCAGCAGGACCAGGAAATCACCAATACTTCATCGGCGGTGGAAGAGCTCACCGTTTCGATGAAGCAGGTGTCGAACAACGCTGAAGCCAGCGCGGAAGCGGCCCGGCGGGCCCTTGATGCGGCGGAGCAGGGAAACCGGGCTGTGCGCGACACGCTGGATGGAATGCAGCGCATTCGTGCATCGGTGCAAGCGACGGCGAAAAAAATCAAATCTCTCGGTGATCGTTCGCTCGAAATTTCTGAAATTATCAACGTGATTAACGACATCACAGAGCAGACCAACCTGCTCGCGCTCAATGCGGCCATCGAGGCGGCGCGAGCAGGAGAAGCAGGTCGCGGTTTCGCCGTGGTCGCCGACGAAGTTCGTAAGCTGGCAGAACACTCTCGTAGCGCCACGAAGGACATCGCCGCGCTGATCAAAGCAATTCAGGCGGAGACGAACGAAGCAGTCGTCGTCATGGAAGAGGGCACAAAAGAAGTCGAAGTCGGGGCCAGCCTGGCAGATCAGGCCGGCAAGGCGCTCGAAGCCATTTCCAGCGTAGTTCGACAGTCGGCTGAACTCGTTCAGGAAATTTCTCTCGCTTCAAAACAACAGGTGCGCGGTACCGAGGGCGTGGCCAATGCGATGCAAATCATTTCCGGCATCACGCGCCAAACGTCTCAGGGCGCCCGGCAGACCGTTTCTACCGTCGGCAATATGGTCAAGCTCTCGGACCAGTTAAACGAGGCGCTGGCCCAGTTTCGCCATTCGTCAAAGAACGGCTCGGCGAGCAGCGAAGAAACACGGCCCGAACCAGTTCCAGCCGGCGCGCGTCGCTGACGATCGACTCGAAATCAAGTTCGAGCGCTGACCTGGAACAAGCATGAAAGAAAAAAATATCACCGCGATAACCGAGTACGAACTCGACGAGATTCGAATCCTCATCGAGCGGCGCTCGGGAATATTGTTCGATGCCTCACGCGAGCGTTTCTTTTCCACTCGAGTCCATGAACACGTGGGAGCGAAGCATTTCGCCGGGGGCACGGAGCTATTGAGAAAGCTCCGCACATCAACTGTCGAATACGACGCGCTTGTCGAACGCTTACTTACTCAGGAAACTTCATTCTTTCGTTATCCGGCCGTTTATGAAGCCCTCGAGAAAAAAGTGCTCCCTGAACTGCATATGAAGAAATTTTGGGAGAGTCCGCGCACTCTGCGTATCTGGAGCGCCGGTTGTGCCACGGGTGAGGAAGCCTACTCGATCGCCATCAGCGTTGCGGACGCGCTCATGTTCGCCGAAGCATGGAACATCGAGATTCTGGCCACGGACATCAGTAAGCGCGCCCTGGGTCACGCGGAAAGAGGCATTTATTCCAGGCGCAGCCTGGAGCATTTGTCCGCGCGCCAACTCGACGCGCATTTTTCCGCCTCTGGAAATGAGCACACCGTCAAGCCGCGCATCCGTCGCATGGTTTCATTTGCCCCCATGAATCTTGCGCAGGCTGTTTATCTTGGCCGTCTCGACTGCATTTTTTGCATGAACGTGATGATTTATTTTTCCGAGGCGCGCCGCAATTCTTTGATCCAACATTTTTACGAATACCTAGAGCCTGGCGGTTATCTCTTCCTCGGGCATTCGGAATCCATTTCAAACGTTCCGGTAAAGTTCGACTCAGTTGTCTGTGGTGATTGCATTCTCTATCGGAAACCGGCCGGAGAGATGATTTACCGGGGCGCCGCGCTTGTCGAAGGTGCTTTGTGAGCGACATGGGCAAAGGAGCCATCGAAGTCTTCCTTCAAGAGGCTTCCGAGCACCTACAGTTCTTGCGGGAATATTCCAGCATTCTGCAGGACGCACAGCCGAATCCCGCGGATCTAGAGCGCCTATACATCGCCGCGCATACGCTCTGCGGCAATGCTGGAACGTATGGGTTTCCGTTGTTTTCAGAAATTGCCGGAAAGCTTGCACACGTCTTCCAATACACCCGTAACGCGCCATTGAATTCCGACACGATCGCACCGCTCACTGAGTTTCTTTCCGATGCGATTTCGGTATTGGAATTCGATTTGCTCGAAATCAGCGACTGTGGCACGGAAGTTGCCGCCGACATTCAAGCTTTTAAGCAGCGCTACGCATTCGCGTTTCCCCCCGTTCCGACGGTTGTGCCGGCACCGGCTTCGCCCGCCAGTTCGGAGGCGATCGACGCTGCTCCGTACGAAGCAACGCCGGCGAGTTCCCCGGATTTAACGTCACACTACGATCTGCTGCCAGCCGATGCTGAAGTGTCCAACGAAGTTCTGCAATTTTTTGTCCCGGAGGCGGAAGAACACCTGTCCACCATTACCGAGTGCCTGCTGGCGCTCGAGACGAATCCTAATTCGGACGACATCAACCGGCTGTTCCGCTCGTTCCACACGATCAAGGGCTCAGCGGCGCAGGTTGGCCTCCATCGAATCTCTGCAATTAGCCATCGTGTGGAGGACCTCATTGGACAGATGCGCGAGGGCGCCATTATTCCCAGTCCCGAACTCACTGACCTTTGCCTGGAATCCGTCGATATTCTGAAGAAATTCCTCCACAACGAATGGCCGGATGAAATGCATGCCCGGTCCGTAGTTGACTCGTTTCTTTCACGAGTAGGGGAATGTGTGCCCGAAGCAGGCACGGAACACGTTCCCGTGCTCGGCCCAGAGGCCTCGCCGGCGGAACACGAATCGCGGCAGAATCCTGTTCAATCGTCGCAGACGGGAACAGGTCACAAAAAATCCGCGAGCAGCTCTCCGCACCTTCATTCCGTTCGAATCTCGCTGGAACGTCTCGACAAAATGATGAATGCCGTGGGCGAACTGGTGATTAACCGGACACGTATGATCGGGCGTCTGGCTGAGCTGGAAAAGCTTGTTGAAATTTTGACTTTCTCGAAAAGCCGTCTCGCCGAGAAAATCTCGGGCTTTCAGGACAAATATGAATTCAATTGGATTGGATCGAATCCTGCGCCCGCAGCGAACGGTGGCTCGAATCGATTCGCCCGTCCCGCTTCGGGAATGGGCGGCAACCATCGCGACTCCTTCAGTGATTTCACCGAATTGGAAATGGATCGCTACGACGACTTCAGCATCCTTTCGCGGTCGCTGACAGAAATCTCCGCGGATGTGAATGAAGTCCTCGGACAGCTCGGCGGATTCATGGGTCGCGTTGACGCCGATATCGACGAATTCACCAAACTGGCGCATCACTTGCAGGATCAAATCACGCAAGCCCGCATGGTTCCCATCGGCAACCTCTATACGCGTCTTTCCCGTACGGTTCGCGATGCGGCGAAGGCTACGGGCAAAGAAGTCGACTTGATTCTTGAAGGCGCCGACACGGAACTGGACAACAATATCATCCAACAAATCTCTGATCCCTTAATTCACATCGTCCGTAACGCCGTTGCGCATGGCATCGAAGGCGCTTCTGAACGGCAGCAAGCAGGCAAGAGCCCGCAGGGACGAATTTCTGTTCGTGCATATCACCGTGGCAATCACATTTTCATAGAAGTAGAGGACGATGGCCGCGGCATCGATCTTGAAAGGATTCGTGCGCGAGCGCTTGAGGCCGGCTTCGCAACGCCCGACCAGGCTCAGCAAATGAGCGACCGCGACTTGCGCAATCTCTTATTTCTTCCCGGCTTCTCGACAGTGCGCGAAAAAACCGAGCTAGCGGGGCGCGGTGTCGGCCTGGATGTCGTGAAATCCAGCGTCGACGCGCTGAATGGCGAAGTGGAGGTTCGCGGCGAAGCTCATCATGGCGCGTGTTTCACGTTGAGGGTTCCGCTGACGCTCATTATTTCGCAAGCGCTGTTTGTTCGGTGCGGCGCTTCGGTGTTTGCGCTGCCCCTGGCGTTCGTCGAAGAAATCCGCCGCGTACGCCCCGAGGAGATCGAGGAGGTCGGAGGCAAACTCCTCACCAGGGTGCGCGAAGAGATCATCGATGTGATTCGTCTCGACGTGCGGCTTGCGTTCCCGCTCCTCGAAACCGTAGGCGGCTATTTCCGCATGGTCATTGTCAATGTGTCGGGCCGCCGCGTCGGCATCGTGGTTGAGGACGTTCTGCGCAAAGACGAAGTGGTCATTAGAAGCCTTGGCGAATTTCTGCGCAACGTGAAGCTGTTTCCCGGAGCCAGCATCGCTCCGGACGGCAGTTTAATCCTGCTGCTCGATTTGCATCGTCTGGCCGCGCAGGAACTATCTGAACACGCCAGTGTGGCAGCGACCGCTGCTACCGCGCGCGTGTTTGCTCCGGGCGCCGCTGCGGTGGCCTCTGGGAGCATTCCGGCGGAAGCCATTGACGAAGTCAATGAAGAACGCGTCGTGGTGGTTGCGGATGATTCGATCAGTGTCCGCAAATTCGTAGCGCGGATGCTTGAGAAGGCTGGCTATTGCGTCCGGCTGGCATCCGATGGCCTCGAAGCAGCGGAAATTGTTGTGCAGTCGGGTGCGCACTTGATTGTCACCGACTTGGAAATGCCGCGGATGAATGGCTACGAATTGATGAGCCACCTTCGTCAGAATCCGGAGACGCGCCGCATTCCCGTGATGGTAGTCACATCGCGAGCCGGGGCGAAGCATCGCGATCGCGCACTAAAAGAAGGAGCAGTCGCCTTCCTGACCAAACCGGTTCAGGAAGAACAGTTGCTCGCGGCAGTGGGCAAAATTATCGGCTCCGAGAAGAGCGGAACACGTCGGCCCGTGACGGTTGCTTAGACTATGAATCCGACCACAAAAAAAATCCGCGTACTGATCGTGGATGATTCCGCGTTCATGCGAAAGGTGCTTCATGGAATCATTGCGGCCGATCCCCAGATGGAAGTCGCCGGCCACGCCAAGGATGGACGCGAAGCGATATCCATGGCCGAATCACTGAAGCCCGACGTCATCACGATGGACATTAATATGCCGCACCTGGACGGATTGCAGGCGACCGAACACATCATGTCACAGAATCCGTGTCCTATCGTCGTGGTCAGTTCGGAATCGCGCGATGGAGCCGCGAGCACGCTTATCGCTCTCGAACTTGGGGCAATCGATTTTGTCTCCAAGCCTTCGAGTGGAATTGATCTTGACATGAAATCGGTCGCCGACGATATGAATCGCAAATTGAAAATGGCGGCAAAGGTTCGCGTCATCCGTACGGCGGCGCGGCCGAAGCTTCGCGCGCCCGATCAGCATTCGGTAGCCGCGCGCGCGGAAACATCAAGTGAGGGCTCGGCGGGCAATGGCAGCCGCTTTCCGATTGTGATCATTGCCGCCTCCACCGGCGGACCTGCGACGGTTATGCAGCTTGCCGCCGCTTTCCCAGCAGATTTTCCCGCGGCTATTGTTTTGGTGCAACACATGCCGCCGACTTTTACGAGTCAATACGCAATACAGCTCGCAGACGTAACCGAAATCGAAGTGAAGGAAGCGGAAGCAAATGAAACGGTCCGCCCGGGCACTCTCTACGTCTGTCCCGGGTCACATCATCTTCGTATTTCATCCTTGGGGCGCATCGCACTTGATGATGGGCCGCGCATTGCCGGCTATCGCCCTTGCGCTGACGTCACGATGGAGACGGCCGCGAACTGGGCCGGCGCGATGACGGTCGGCATCGTGCTCACGGGCATGGGCAACGACGCATCGCGTGGCGCGCAGGCAATTCGCGCGGCCGGTGGCATCGTCATCGCGCAGGACGAGGCGACTTCGGTGATTTTCGGCATGCCGGCGGAGGCCATTAAGACGGGTGCCGTGAATCAAATCCTGGCGCTCGATCAAATTTTCCCAGTTACCGACAAGCATGTCCGTGAGCTCACTCGCTCGTTACAAGCGACGCTCCGATGAAAATCGTTTCCACTGAAGTGCAGTCCCCGCACCGGAAAGGGCGCACAGAAGCCATCATTCTCTTCGCGGTGGCCGGGCAAACGTTCGCCATTGCTGCGAGTGCCGTGGGCGAAATTCGCAGCACGGACAGTTTTTCGTCGGCCGCTTCCGAAATTGTTGTGAATGGCCTTTCAAAGGTGAGGCATCGTCTTCATCGTGGAACAAAATGGTACTACGTGGTGAATGCATGCGCACATTTTGGCCTGCCAGTGTCGCGTCCCACGCTTGTGCTTATTCTGCGCAATTCGTCGGTAGCGCTTCTCGTTGACCAGATTGATCGTATCGAAACGATTTCGCGCCTTATGGCTGTTCCGCAATCGTTCTCGGGCCCGGAGCGCACATGGTATCGGGGCCTCGCGCTCATAGAAGAAAGTGTTGTGCCCGTCCTGAGCCCTTCGGGATTTTTGACTCATAGCGAGCTCGCGCAGCTTGACGCGCTTGACGAGCAGGCTACTGCTTCCGCGGAACGCGATACTTCGCCGCTGCCTGCTGAAGCACAAGGAACTCCCCTATGAGCGTTCCGTCGGTAACACCACCACGAAATTACGTCATCGTGCCAATTGGAAACCGCAGATTCTCATTCGCTGCCGAGTCGGTGATCGAATTGATTTCAATCGGGAGATTGCAACAGTTTCCTCATCGCACGTCGTGGATTTCTGGAGTGATCGTGCGTCGCAACCGCGTCGTTCCAGTCTGTGACGTCAGTCGCATGTTAGGTGAAACGACCGCGCCGATGTTTCGTTTTTGCCTGATCGCGGAGTGGCACGCCGGCAACGCGCGCGATTGGTGCGCGATACCCGTTGCTGGAGAATGCGAGCTTGCCAGCGGGGAAACAGCCGTGGAAGTTGACGGGAATGCTGAAAACCGCGGACCACACATCACTGGCTCGATTCAGGTTGGTGAAGAGCGCATCGAAATTGTGGACTTGGGCAAACTGATCCAGGGATGTCAAACGCAATCTGAGGCGGTCGTCTCGGAGGCGAGGTTGTGAGCGCCGCCGGAGCGGGCCAACTCAAGGTCTTGCTCATCGACAGCAATGTGTACTTTTCCAAGAAATTGGGCGACGCCTTGAAAAAGGAAGGCTTCGAAGTGCTGACTAGCTCTCAGGCGGCTTATTCTTTGACGATGCTGGAATGGAATACGCCAACCGTGATTCTATGTGCCACGAACCTGCGTGAGATGAGCGCTTATGAAGTTGCGCCGCTACTCCGGGCGGACGCAAAAACGGCTGACATTCCGCTGATCGCCGTGGGTAACGGTGGAGACCAGGCGCTCATGGAAGCGTTTCGTCATGGTTGTGACGATTATGTTGACAGGCGGCGCGGCCCTGAAGGAATCGCCGCTCACGTTCGGGCTTTCCTTCTGAGCCGGCAAGAGGGCTTCCAGCCTACGCAAATGGTGCCCACGGCAATTACGACGCTGACCGGAGATCTTTCTCGTCTCGATCTTCCGGGCGTGATTCAAATGCTCAATCAAGCGCGCCAAACCGGCGCTCTCAACGTAAATTCAGGAGACACGGACGGGGTGATCTATTTTGATGGCGGCGAACTTTCCCATGCTGAATGCGGTGCCTTGTTTGGAGACGAAGCCGTCATTCACATTCTCAAATCGTGTGAGGGGGCGGGCAAAGGTATTTACAAATTTGTTTACGGTGTAACCTCGGCGCAACGCACAGTGCTGCGTTCCTCGACTGATCTTATGCTCGACGCCATGCGCGAGCTTGATGAAGATGCCTTGAACGAGAGCGACGCCGCACCGATCACGTCTGTTGCAGCGCATCCCGAACACGAAGTGAGTCCGGATAAGTCCGAGTTGGAGCGGTCATGAGCGAGACTTCGATCGTTTCCTCCGAGCGTGTTCCCACGGTATATTTTATCGATGACAGCGCGACGATGCGTGAGGTCATCAAGATCGCTTTCCGCCGCGAGTCAATCAATGTCGTCACATGTCACGACGCCGCTTCCGCTTTGGCACAATTCAGCGATACCGTTCCCGACGCAGTCATCACAGACGTGATCATGCCCGACAAGGACGGCTACGAGGTGTGCCAGTTCATCAAACAGAATCCGGAGTTGCGCAAGACGCCGGTGATCTTGATGTCTGGCGTGGTAAATAGAACTGTCGCCGAAAAGGCAATCGCTGTCCAGGCCGATGAACTCATCCGCAAGCCATTTCAGCCTCAGGAACTGATTGCGCGAGTCAAAAACCTGCTCAACCCAAAGGTGGTCGAGGCGCCGTCTCGACAAGACCTCGGCGGCTCCGAAGCGGCGCGGCCTGCCGCAAGTTCCTTGTCTGGAATTTTTGCGTCGCCAGCTTTGGCGCCTGCGGCTGTGCCCGCGTCAATCCCAATTGCTCCGCAAGAACGATTAAACGCCGCTCGGTCTAGCGCCGCGCCGTCGGGGGCGCTACGTTCCAGTGCCAGCGCATCAGCGGGCGAAGTTCAGAAACTTCGCTTCGAGCTTCAGCGCTTGGAAATGCTCGTGAAAAAACTGCAGTCGGAACTCGAGGCGGAGCGTCAATACGTCGCCTCCCTTGAATCCCATCTGAGAACGCTGCAGGAATCTGATTAAACGGCCAGCCTGCAATATTGGCTGTGCGCCGGTTGATTCATCTTGTCATCTGGAGAATGCTTATTGGAGATGCTTCGCGCGTAAGAATTCGCGGACCACGAGCGCGGTATCTTTGTGCTCCCCAATCACTTCGTAATTCATTTTCTCCATGTCCTTGTTCGAGATTTGACCGGACAAATCGATAAGTGCATTCGTCACCGCGGGATGCTGTTGCAGGACCGCACTCCTCACAACGGGCACAGCCTGGTAGGGCGGAAAATAATGCTTGTCATCGGTTAGAACCGTGAAATCGCCGGTTAGCAATTGCCCGTCGGTGGTATTTCCGGCAACGATGTCCACTTGACGGGAAAGCAACGCGCGGTAAAGCAGGCCCAAATCCATGATCCGCGGCGCCGCGGCGAATTTCAGGCCGTAGATTTTTACCAGCCCGTTGTATCCGTCGGGACGTTCTTGAAATTCGTACCCAAATCCAGGGCGCCACTGAGGCGTATATTTAGCCGCGTCTGAAATTGTGTGAATCGCGTAACGGCGAGCGTCATCGCCTCGAATAACTATCGCGAAGCTGTCGTTGAAACCCAGGGGCGGTTCTATGCTTAAGCCAAAACGTTTCGCGTAACCCTCACGGACTTTTTCGAAGACCATCTTTGGATCGTTGCTCGGGGTTTCCTTCAAGATTGCCGTCAATGCGGTTCCTGTATATTCCACATACATATCAATTCTTCCCGCGAGCAAGGCCTGGTGACAGATATATGTTCCACTCAGGTAGAAATGTCTTTCGACGCGCAATCCAGTTCGCGATTCAATCTGCTGCGCAAGAATCTCGCCAAGGATCGCCTGCTCCGGAAAATTCTTCGATCCGACGACAATAGCATTTTGACGATGGACACAGCCAGACACGACAAAAACATTGCAGATGAGCCCGAAAAGTATCCAGCGCTTTATGTAGATCATTGCGGATGCCGCAGGCGGCGCTCCAACAGTCCAAAACCAATGTCAGCGGCAAGCGCGAGTACCGCCGCGGGAATTGCGCCTTCCAGAATCACGCGATTATCCACCATTGCCAGCCCTCGAAAGATAAATTCACCGAGGCCGCCGGCCCCAATTGCCGCGGCGATCGTCGCAATTCCAACCGTCCACACAGTTGCCACGCGGACACCAGCGAGCAGCACTGGAAGCGAAAGGGGAAGTTCAACGCGAAATAGAATTTGGCGTCCCGTCATGCCCATCGCCCTCGCTGCATCACGAACGCCGGCATCGACGCCCTGAATCCCCGCGACTGTATTGCGGATAATAGGCAGCAATGCGTACATGGCGAGAGCGGCGATGGCAAGACGGTCGGCGCGCGCTCCCAGCCACGGTACCGGAAGCAGGAAACCGAAAAGCGCCAGACTCGGAATTGTTTCCGCGACGTTTGCACTTCCGAGGATCGGCTTGGAGAGCCAGGGCTTGCTTGTGACGGCGATTCCGGCAGGAACGCCGATAACGATGGCAAGCAGCATCGAAATAACGACCAGCCAGAGATGTTCAGCGCTCGCTTGGAGGATTTCGTCGCGATGCGCGAGGAAAAAATGTGCCAAACTCATAGGTCGCCTCGTTTTGCCAAGGTGCGCGGCGCCAAATCGCCGCAAAACGCCGCAACATAAGCTGCCGCGGTCGGTTCAGTCGCGCGCAAAAAATCTTGCGGGCTGTAAACGCCGGTGAGCGCTCCCGCTTCAAGTAATGCGATGCGTGTCCCAACGAGCAGCGCCTCGCGCATATCGTGCGTGACAAACAGTATTGTTTTTCTCAGCCGGCGTTGAATGTCGAGGAATTCGCGTTGGATTTCCGCGCGCGTGAGTACGTCGAGCGCCCCAAATGGTTCGTCCATTAGCAGGATCGGTGGATCGGCGGCTAGCGCGCGAGCGACCCCGACGCGCTGTCGTTGGCCGCCGGAGAGTTGATGCGGGTAGCGCTGCGCAAAGTGTGCGGGGTCCAAGCCGACCACTCCCAATAATTCGCGAACGCGATCCGTGATGCGATTTCTTGGCCACTGTTCCAGTTCAGGAACGAGCGCGATATTGCGTTCGACAGTGAAGTGCGGAAACAGCCCCGACTCCTGAATCACGTAGCCGATTCGGCGGCGCAAGCGGATCGGATCCCATTCGAGAGTTGAGCGTTCTTCAACGCGCACTTGGCCCGCGCTTGGATCGAGAAGACGATTGACAAGTTTCAACGCCGTGGTCTTTCCGGAACCGCTGCGGCCCAGCAAAACGAGGGTCTCGCCGTGACTCACTTTGAGGGAAAGCGATTTTAGAATTGGGCGATCGGCGATGCGAAACTCCGCCTCCCGGAATTCGACGACCGTCTCCGCGGCGCTTTGCGATTCTGGTTCTGGGGTCACGCGTTGATTGTAGCTCGATTGACTCTCTTGAGCAGGAGCGGAGAGTATACTCTCGATGGAACTCTCGAAATAACGTCTCTACGACGTTGAAGAAAGGGAGCATGATTCCACAACTATTGCGCTACCAGGACGTCGGCATTCTCCTCTTGCGGGTGATGGCCGGCGTGATTTTCATTTCCAGTGGCTGGAGCCACGTGACAAGTCCGGCCGAAAGAGGCAAGAAAATCGGCATGAGCAAGGGATTCACCGTGTTTCTCGGTACGGCGGAGATTGCGGGAAGCCTGGGAATAATGTTCGGCGTTCTGACGCAGATTGCGGCGCTAGGACTGATCGTGCTGATGCTTGGCGCGATCCAGAAAAAAATAGCCGTGTGGCATACCGGTTTCTGGG
>DASZCH010000201.1:0-16950 GCA_035943235.1 Candidatus Acidiferrales bacterium | reverse complement strand
CTCACAAGCCGTGTATTCGCGGATAAAGGCGCTGATTTCGTCTGGAGAAATTCCCAGACGATTCATGCCGCTATCGATTTTGAGATGGAAGGCAAATTTGCCGCCGGATTTTCGGGCGCGCGATTTCGCGGCGGCGCGTTCGAGTGAGCGAAGCTGATCGATGCGGGCAATCGTCGGCGTCAGGTTGAATTCGAGAATGCGCTTTTCTTCGCCCGGCCAAAAGCCGGTGAGAAGCAAGATCGACTGGCGAATTCCGGCTTCTCGAAGCTCAATGCCCTCGGCCGAACAGGTGACTCCAAAGGCCGCGACTCCCAAACGCGCAAGGTGTTTGCTGACTTCGACTGCGCCAAGGCCATAGGCATTTGCTTTTACGACGGCGAGGATTTTGCGCTTTTTGCCGATTTTGCGGCGAATCAGGCGCAGATTGTGGGTGATCGCGGAGAGAGAAACCTCAGCCCAAACAGGCCGGCCTTCGAATTGGATTCCCCGGGTCATCTATCGGCTCATACAAGCTCGTTATGGGTAAACTAAAAGCGTACCTCGCCGCGAGCGTGGCGGCATGCCAATTCCGCGGCTCACCACGCTTTTAGTAAACACCAATGCTGATGAAGCAATACGGATGCCACGACCTGAGAAGTTGCAGGATCACGGGGAGTCCGGGAAGCCGCTCGATGCAATGCGCTTAGCACGTGCCGGCACATCCGTGTCGATGCTATTTGTCAAGGCAGCCCAAATGAGCGCGGGTTGAAAGCCACGGAGCCGTTGCAGAAGGCACACGCGGCAAAAGGCGCGACGAGCTATTCGGATACCGCGCCAAACGAATCCGGCGCGGCTTGCTCGAAACGCGTGTGGCGATTGATGAAGACGAAATCGAGGCTCCCGGTCGGGCCATTGCGCTGCTTGGCGATGATGAGCTCGGACTTGGCGCGTTCCTCGTCGGGAAGATCCGTCTTGTAGAAGCCCGGGCGGTGAATGAATAGGACAACGTCGGCATCCTGTTCGATGGCGCCGGATTCGCGGAGGTCGGCCAATTGCGGCTTGCGGTCTTCGCGCTCCGGCGCACGGGTCAACTGACTCAGCACAAGCACCGGGACTTTCAATTCCTTGGCGAGGCCTTTCAGGGAACGCGAAATACTCGAAACTTCTTCGTTGCGATTACCGAAGCGGCCGCGCGCCGCGATGAGCTGTAGATAGTCGACGATGAGAAGGTCGAGGCCCTTATCGCGCTTCAGGCGTCTGGCTTTCGCACCCATCTCCATCACCGTCGAAGAAGCCGAGTCGTCAATCCAGAGCGGAGCGTCGCCGAGACGCGCGAGGGCTTGGCCGATTTTCGCCCAATCTTCATGGCCCAGGTGGCCAGTGCGGAATTTGTGGGCATCGACGCGGCCTTGCGAAGCCAGCAGGCGCATCAGGAGAGACTCCTTCGACATTTCGAGGCTGAAGATGGCTACGGCGCGCGGCTCACTGCTGAGCGCCACATTTTCCGCGATGTTCAGCGCGAGCGACGTTTTCCCCATCGAGGGGCGCGCGGCGAGAATAATCAATTCGCCGGGCTGCAGGCCCGCCGTGTCGTTGTCCAAATTCAAATATCCCGTGGGAACACCGGTGAGCCGGCGACCCTGCTCCATCATTTTTTCGAGGCGGGAATAATTTTCCTTGATCAGATCCTTGACGCCGATAAGACCGGCTCGAACGCGCTCTTCCGCTACCTGGAAAATATCGGACTCGGCTTTGTCGAGGATCGCGTCGGCGTCATCTTCGGCGTCGAGGGCGCGCTGCATAATCACTTCGGCGGTGCGAATCAGGTGGCGGAGGACGGATTTTTCCTTGACGATGCGGACATAGTGCTCAACGTTCGTGGCGCGCGGCAGTCCGTCCATTAATTGCGAAAGGTATGCCGGACCTCCGGCGGATTCGAGTTCGCCGTGACGATCCAGACATTCGCTGAGCGTGATCAAGTCGATGGCTTGCTGGGCTTCGGCGAGTTCGACGATGCGCTCGAAGATCCGGCGATGCTGGTCAAGGAAAAAGTCATCGCCTTTTATTTTCTCAACGGCAATGTTCAGGGAATGATTGTCGAGGAGGATAGCGCCCAGGACGCTGCGTTCCGCGCCAGCGCTATACGGAAGAGGGCGTTCGAGAGTTGTGTCTTGGGGCATAGTCACTTCGCTTTATTTTCGCCCACACTAGGGATTCATGCAATACATTTCAATTGTGCCGGGAGAGTCCGGGAAAAATCGGGACGCCTGGGCCGAGGCAGCGGAATGCATTCTGTGCGGCGAGCATGAGGAAGTCAACGTGACGTTGCTGTGAAATTCACAAGGAGCTGTGCAAAAGAGAGACGGCAATCGACGCCACAGTCTCACAGCGGCGCCGCCCGGCGTGCTCGCTCAGCCTTCGCGTTCCACCGTGAGATTCACGGTGGCGATGACGTCGCGGTAGAGCTTGATCGCGATGGGGAATTCGCCGACCGTCTTGATGGCGTCATTCAGCTGGATCTTGCGCTTGTCGATGGTGTGGCCCTGCGCGGCGAGCGCATCGGCAATGTCTGCTGAAGTCACCGAACCAAAAAGCTGATCATTCTCGCCAGCTTTCCGGGAAAGCTTCAGAGCTACAGCCGAGAGCAACTCGGACTGTTTCTGAGCGCTTTCGCGCTCGGTTGCCTCCTTCTTGGAAAATGCGGCGCGCATTTTTTCCAGACGGCGCATATTGGACGAATTTGCGGCAATGGCGAGCTTCTGCGGGAGCAAATAATTGCGCGCGTAGCCTTCCGCGACCGTCACGATTTCGCCTCGATTGCCCAGCTTGTCGACGTCTTCTTGCAAGATGATTTCCATGGCTTTTTATCCTCGAAATTCGTTCCGCGCGACGCTATGGCCGCGCGGGTTCAAGTGTTGTACCGCGCTTTACAGTTCCGACGCGAATGGTAAGAGGGCGATATTCTGCGCGCGCTTGATGGCAACCGTCAGCCAGCGTTGATGGCGCGCACAAGTTCCCGTCATTCGCCGCGGGAGAATCTTGCCGCGCTCCTGCACGAACGACTGAAGAATCTCGGGTTTCTTGTAATCGATCAGATCCACCTTGTCGACGCAGAAGCGGCAGACTTTCTTTTTGCGAACGTAGTTGCGCTTCCCGCGGCGCGGCCCTGGCGGTCTGCTACCTGCGGGGCCGCCGCCGGGCGGTCTCCCTCCCGAATGCGAGGATGAATGGTGCGATGGTGCATGCTGCTGCGGTGCGTGTGTCTCGTCGGCCATTGAATTTTCTCCTATCCAGCCGCCGTCGCGGCCTGTTCAGCGCCGGGAGCGGCAGGTGCGGTTTTGCGGGGTCGCCGCGCGTTGCGTTTTTCGCGGCGCTTGGACAATTTCTCCTGCCGCTTAACCTCTTCGTCAAGGCGCACGGTCAGATACTTCACCACTGCGTCGGTAACGCGCAAGCGGCGTTCCAGTTCCTTGAAGAGCTCGCCATGACTGGAACGAAGCACCATATAGACATAAAAACCTTCGCGCAATTTCTGGACGCGATAGGCCAGCCGGCGCGCGCCCCACTTCTCAACCTTCTCGACTTTCGATTGCTTTTCTTCGACTGCGTGCGTGAGCGTGGCTATCAGCTTATCAATCTCTGCCTCCGGCGTGTCCGGCCGGCAGATGAAGATCAGGTCATACAATCTTTCTTCCATGTTTCCCCTTTTCCTTCTGCACTACTGCAACTCAGAAATTCTATTCGGCGGCTTCTTCTGGCGGTGTAGCGCGCCGGTTGAAGTGCGTCATTGCGCGCCCCGCGCCTTCGGCCAGAATCATTTCCACGGCGTCGGCCGCTTCGACAACCATTGCACCCGCGATTTCTCGCACGCTCTTGCCCATCGGAGCCAGGACGTAAGCCGCCAAATCGGGCACGGGATAATCCGGTTTGATGCCCATTCGGACGCGCAAAAATTCATCCGTCGCCAACGCGGCAAGTACAGACTTCAACCCGTTGTGGCTGCCTGCGCTGCCCCGCTCACGAATGCGGATCATTCCCCACGGCAGCGCCGCTTCGTCGCTGACGACAATTGTTTCCGCCGGGTCAGCTTCATATCGCGCGATTAAATCCGCGACAGCGTGGCCGCTCAAATTCATAAACGTCTGCGGCTTTGCAAGCACCACGTCGTGCCCGGCTATCCGGCCCAGGCCGATCACAGACTGCGCTTCCGGGCGCGTGATACGGATCGCAAAACGTTCCGCCAGACAATCCATCACCTGGAATCCAAGATTATGCGGCGTCCAGGCATATTCGCGGCCGGGATTGCCCAGACCCACGATGATTCGCATCCGCGCGTCCCCATTTGCGGCGCCAGTGGGAATATGGCCGAAGCGCCAAACCACGGTACGGCTTTACTACTTCTCTTTTCCCTTCTTCTCGGGCTTCTCGGCCTTTTCGGGTTCCGCGCCCTCTTCGCCTTCCTCCGCTTCCTTCTTGCCCTTCTTGATAACTTCGGGCTCGGCCGCAACTGCCTCGGTGGCCGCCACGGCTTCGGCGGGCGCCACTTCTTCTTCCTTCTTCAGAATGACGACGTGCGCCAAAACACGCTGCGGGTCGGTCACCAGTTTCACTTTCTCCGGATCAAACGGCAGATCGGCCGCGCGGAGCTGCTTACCGATGGTCAGGCCGCTGATATCGACTTTGAATTCCTCTGGAATATCGGCGGGCAAGCATTCGAGCTCCACCTCGCGCGTGACCATTTCGAAGACGCCGCCTTGGAGTTTCACGCCTTCAGGTTCGCCGAACACGTGCACCGGAACGCGGACGCGCATTCGCACGTCCATCGCGATGCGCAGCAAATCCACGTGCAGCAACGCGCCGCTGACGGGATCGACTTGCCAGTCCTTCACCATGGCTTTTTCTTCTTTGGTGCCTGCAACCTTAACGCTGAATATCGTATTGTGACCCGTTTCCGAACGCAGAATGCGCGCGACTTGCCGGGCATTGACCGTCATTGGCACGGGTTTATTCTTGCCGCCATAGAGAACGGCGGGGACCAGGCCCGTGCGGCGGATCCGCCGGGCGACACCCTTGCCGCGTTCTTCGCGCGGCGTGGCTTCCACAACAAAGGCTTCCATACTTTCCTTCCCTTCGCTGTCCTAAATGAACAGCTCACTAATCGAAGTTTCTTCGTGAATCGAACGAATGCCGCGCGCCAGCAACTCGGCGACGCTGAGCACTTTAATTTTGGGCACTTTTTTCGCTTCCGGCGACAGCGGCACCGAATCCGTCACGATGACTTCTTTTATCGGCGATTTGCAGATGCGCTCGACCGCAGGCCCTGAGAGAATCGCGTGCGTGCAGCCCGCATAAACCTCTGTGGCGCCTTCGTTCAGCAGAGCTTCGGCTGTCTTGACGAGCGTGCCGGCCGTGTCAATGATGTCGTCAATCACCAGCGCGGGACGCCCTTTGACGTCGCCGACGATATTCATCACTTCGCTGACATTCACGTCAATGCGGCGCTTGTCGACTATCGCCAACGGGGCGTCCATTTTTTTCGCGAAGAAGCGCGCGCGCTCGACGCCACCCGCATCGGGCGACACGACCGTTATGGCGTGAAGCCCGCGCTTCTGGAAATATTCGACCAGAACAGGAGCGGCGAATAAGTGATCCACAGGCACGTTGAAATAGCCTTGAATCTGCGGCGCATGAAGATCGAGCGTCAATGCGCGGCTCGCGCCGGCCGTCTCAAGCAGATCGGCAACCAGTTTCGCGGAAATCGGCACGCGCGGGCGGTCTTTGCGATCCTGGCGCGCATACGCGTAATACGGAACCACGGCCGTGACGCGCCAGGCCGAGGCGCGCTTGAACGCATCGACCATCAGCAAAAGCTCCATTAAATGAAAATCGACCGGATGGCAGCAGGCTTGGACGACAAAAACATCAGCGCCGCGCACATTTTCAAGAATTTGAAAACGAGATTCGCCGTCGCTGAATTGGCCGCGTTCGGCGTGGCCGCGCGGAACACCAAGATAATGGCAGATTGCCTCGCAGAGTGCGGGGTTAGCGCTGCCGCTGAAAATTTTGAACTTGTCGTCAGCCAACGCAGTCCTCTTCGACGGTCTATGAGTCGGACCCTTGAAACGAACCTGTCAGACAATCACCCGCTGGAGCATAGCCCTGCGGTAGTCTTCCCTAGAGAGGGTTCTCGCTACGAAAACCTGTTCTTTCGGAAACTCTTGGGCGACTCGGCGCGCCTGCGCTGGGTTTCGGAAGACTCCGAACACCGCCGACCCGCTACCCGCCAGCGCGGCTTCCGCGGCTCCTCCCTGAAGCAAAGCCCGTTTGATTCTAGCTAAACGGGGGTGACGGCTAAAAACGGCAGCCTCGAAATCATTTGCGATGCCGCCATCCTGCCGGCTCCAGCACAGAGCGCAGAAACCCCATATTCTATGGGTCGCGAGGGGTTTTGTCAATTGACGAGACCGGGACTTGATCAATCGTTCGTTGAGCCACGCGTAGGCGTCGCGCGTGCTGACGCCGATGTCGCGCGGAGAAACGAGGAGGATGGTTCTGCGCGGCGCGTCGGGAAGAGGATAAATCTCGTCTCCACGATTGACACCGAGGGCGCGTCCTCCAAAAAGGAAAAACGGAACGTCAGCGCCCAGACTTGCGGCGATTTCCACGAGTCGCGGAAGCGGGATTTGGCGCTGCGTCAAGCGCAGCAGGCCGGTAAGCGCCGCGGCGGCGTCACTGGAACCGCCGCCGAGGCCGCGAGCAATGGGGATCACTTTCGTGAGCTTCGCGTGGACTCCCTGGCGAAGGCCAAGCTCACGACGCAAAGCGCCAATCGCTCGCCAGACCAGATTCGTGGAATCAGCGGGAAGTGCGGGATCGTCAATCTCCAGAATAATTTCTTTTCGCGAAGATAATTTCAGTTCCAGAGTGTCGTGGAGAGAAATCGACTGAAAGATGGTTCGCAATTCGTGATAGCCGTCAGGGAACTGTCCGACGACGTTGAGGCACAAATTGATTTTCGCGAACGCGGGAAGACGAACCAATCGCTTCATTCGCAGAGAATATTACGGTTTAGGGTCGCCGCCGAACGATTTCTCCGCCAGCCGATGGCGTTTCAGATTTTTCAACTTAGCCTCAAGCGCGGAGACTTTCTCCGCTTCATAATCGGCCGGGAGGGCCTTGTGCCAGCAGCTGAGCGCCTTCTCCCAGACTTGTTCGGCGCGCTCCGTTTGACCGAGTTTGGCGTAGACTTCGCCGAGATGGCCAAGAACTGTGGGATCGTTGGCGCTGTGAGAAACAGCCTGTTGCAGATATTGCTGAGCTTCAGCGAGATGGCCTTGCTTGAAATAGGCCCACCCAAGGCTGTCGAGGTAAGCGCCGTTCGTGGGATCTTCTACCACGGCGCTGTGAATCATCGTGATCGCTTCGTCCAAGCGGATGCCACGATCAGCCAGCATGTAGCCGTAATAATTCAAGACCATCGCATCGTGAGGGTTGATGGCTAAAGCCTTACGGAACATTTGCTCGGCCTGATCATATTGCTTTTGCCCGTCATAGATGGAACCCAAAAGAAACCACGCTGTTTCTTTGTCGGAGTCTTCGTTAGACATGCCCAGCGCTTTGTTCGCGTCGGTTTGGGCATCGGC
Source organism: Candidatus Acidiferrales bacterium (assembly GCA_035943235.1). GTDB lineage: Bacteria > Acidobacteriota > Terriglobia > Acidiferrales > UBA7541 > DAHUXN01. Next base: position 9,328 of record DASZCH010000201.1, on the reverse strand, counting down.
ATACCGTTTGCCGCGCTCTTCGATCTGCGCCAGGTCGAGATAGGTTTCGCGGTCAGTTTGGTTCCCGCCCAGCAGGCCGCGAAGGACCTTCGTTGCGTCGTCCGTCTGCCCGTTGTCGCCCAGGAGCATTGCATACGTTACCGCCAGGCTCTGATCGTTGGAATCGGCGGCGCGGGCCTTTTCAGCTTCGGCAATGGCGCGCTTGATATCGCCACTGGTGCGGTAGGTGTCAATCAGCAGCAGCTCACCGCGCTTTTGTGAGGCTGGACCGAGCTGTTGCATATCCTCAAAGGCACGTTCGGCGGAAGAGAAATCTCCGCTCTGCCTGTATGCCATTCCAAGCTGCTCATAAAGAATCGTCAGCGCGTTGGGAGCATGCTGCCCCTCTTTCTGCTGCGCCTTCACGCCTGCAATTGCGTCGGAGAGAACTTGTATGGCGTCCTTGTAACGGGCTTGCGCTTCGTACAGTAACGCTTCGTTGTACAGCACCTCGAGACTGCCGGGAGCATATTTCTTGGCTTGCATCAGATTGCTCTCGGACTTGTCGAGCTGATCGAGATGGCGATAAATCTGCGACATTCGCAGATAGTTTTCCGGATTGTCAGGCTCAATTTTCGTGAGGCGCTCATACTGCGTAAGAGCTTGGTCATACTTGTGATTGGAGAGCAGAGCCTGCGCAAGGCCTTTGCGATGGCTGGCCTCTTCCGGCTCAAGAGTCACTGCGCGCTGGAAGGCGCCTTCGGCTTTCGGGAAGTTGTTCGACTTGGCGTATGCGGTGCCGAGGAGGTCGTAAAGTCCCGCCGCGTTTGAGACTCCGGCGGCATTTTTCAAGAGCGAGATTGCGTCTTGCGTTCGGCCCTCGTCCAAATAAAGTTGGCTGAGTTGCTCGAGAGCGCCCTCATTGTCGGCGGCATGACTCAAGATACCGCGTAGCACTTGTTCCGTTTGCTGCGGTTTATTTTGGAATCCGTAAAGATGAGCGAGCCAGAGCTGGGATTCCACGTCGGTGGGATCGAGCCGCTGAACAGCTTTCAGTTGGTCGACCGCGAGTGAAATGGTTTCCTTCTGGGCGTTGTCAGGGCTCATATCGCCCAGGTTGTGGATGTAAATGCGCGCGAGCAGCCGATGCGCCGCCAGATTGTTTGGATCTTGCTGCAGGGCGGACTGGGCTTGGCGAATTGCTTCGTCCGTACGCTGGGAGGCGGCGTACACCTCAGCAAGCCGTTCCGTGATGGCTGCGTCGGAATCGAGCGCATGCGCTTTTTGGTAATACTCAATGGCCTGTCCTGCCAAATCCGATTTGCCGGTTTCGTCAAACTGCTGCTCTGCCAGATGACCAAGCATGAAATCCGTATAGGCTTCCGCGCGCTTCGATGGGTCCATTTGCGAATAGGAGGATGTGCTGGCGGGCGTGGACGCTTGCGGCACTGGCGAAGTTGTTTGTGCAGCGGCGCCCGCGGCGCAGAATGCTACGGCGACGATTCCGCCGCTTATCGTTGCGATCCATTGCTTCTTCATGCTGGCTCCAGGATGCATATTCATTATGGTCTAGGCCGCCGCGAGGGTCAAAGGCTTCCCAGCGAATTGTTACTATTCGCGCGATGCCTATTGGATTGGATGCGGGACGGCAGCGTCGCGTCAGTGGCGGAAATGCCGGATGCCTGTGAAAATCATTGCTATTCTGAGCCGATTGGCGGCGGCGATCACTTCGGGATCGCGAACGGAACCCCCTGGTTGAATCACGGCGATCGCGCCGGCCTTTGCGGCCTCCTCAACGCCGTCGGGAAACGGAAAAAACGCATCGGAAGCGACGACACTTCCTGTGAGAGGCATTTGCGCTTTCATCACGGCAATCTTGACGGAATCCACGCGGCTCATTTGGCCGGCGCCGATCCCCAATGTTTGGCCGTCGCGAGCGAAAACAATCGCGTTGGACTTTACATGCTTGCAAACCTTCCACGCGAATTGCATGGTGTGACGCTCCGCTTCGCTCGGAGCGCGTTCTGTGACGAGCTTCAGTTCCGATTCCTCGAGGCCGCGAGTGTCGGGCTCTTGCACAAGCACCGCGCCATCAATCCTCTTAAGTTCGAGTTCTGAGGGAGACATCGCGACGGGCATCTCCAGTAGGCGCAGATTTTTCTTTGTGGCAAGCCTTTCCCGCGCTGCCTGGTCGTAACTTGGCGCGACTATGCATTCGGTAAAAAGCTTTGCGACCTCTTCGGCGGTTTCCACATCGAGAGAACGGTTGAACGCGATCACGCTGCCGAAGGCGGAAACAGGGTCGCAGGCCAGCGCTCGCCTGTATGCTTCCGCAAGATTGCCGTGTTCCGCCGCGCCGCAAGGATTGTTGTGCTTGATGATGATCGTCGCCGGAGAGGAAAACTCCCGGGCGAGCGACCACGCGGCGTCAAGATCAACCAGATTGTTATAGGACAGCTCTTTCCCCTGAAGCTGCCGGGCAGCGGCAAATCCTGTGTGCGGCCGCCCTGCGGGTACATAGAGCGCCGCTTGCTGATGCGGGTTCTCGCCGTAGCGCATGCCTTGTTGGCGCTCGAAAGCATAGTGCAAACGAACTGGCAAACGTTCGGACGATGAGGCTAGATGCAGCTCACGATCAGCCGTCAGACGTTCCAGTTGAGTTGCAATTTCGCCGTCATAGCGCGCTGTAAGCGCAAAGGCCTTGCGCGCGAGTTCGAGACGCGTTCCGAGGCTGAGTTTGAGGGCGGAAGCCAGCTCTTCAAGCACGCGAGGATAGTCGGTTGAGTCCGTGATGACCGCAACACTTTCAAAATTCTTGGCGGCGGAGCGAATCATAGTGGGTCCGCCGATATCGATGTTCTCGATCAACTCTCCCGCAGTGACGCCAGCCTTGTTCGCCGTCGCGGAAAACGGATAGAGATTGACCACGACCATATCAATCGGTGAAATCGAGTGTTGTTCCGTTTGTTTGCGATCACCCGCGCTGCCCCGGCGGAATAGAATGCCGCCGTGAACCTTAGGATGAAGCGTTTTTACGCGTCCGCCGAGCATTTCCGGCCAGCCCGTCAGTTCTGACACATCGCGCACGGCGACGCCCGCTTCGCGCAAGAGACCCGCCGTTCCGCCCGTGGATACAATTTCGATCTTCAAACTCGAAAGCTGGCGCGCAAATTCGACGACGCCAGTCTTGTCGAACACGCTGATCAGAGCCCGCTCGATTGCCACACGTTCCTCCACTCTAAGAAAAGGCACACCAGTGTATGCGGTTGCGCGCGAATGGAAAAGAGGAAGGTGAATAAAGTCAGCCGCTGACGCGGGCCTTCAATTTTACGCGGCCGTCTTCCACACTGACGGTATATTCGACCTGCACAGCCCGTTGCTTGCCCTTCAGTTCCCGGGTTTTCTGCCGCACAAATTTCCCGAAATCCTCAAAGCTCGGCGTTCCGCCTTTTTCGCCCGTGGCGGTGCGGACTTCGACGAGTTTTTGGTATAGCTGCTCGATTTTCTTTGCTTCATGATCCGGATCGGTAAAAGACATTGCGAATGCCGGCACACGTTCACTTTTCGGGGCGCCCTTGGGCTCTTGGACGCCTACTGAGGAGGCACGCTGCGCTTCGATCGCTTTGGCGGCGGCTCCAAAATGGCGGTGCGTTGTGCCCTCTTCCCGTTCTTTGATCTTCTTGCGCCAAATTTCGCAATACTTCGCGAACGTTTGCGCGATGTTGGTGTAACGGAACCGCTGCGAATAGCTCATTTGAGCGCCGCGGTCGCTGTAGCGCTTGATGAGCGATTCAACGCGCCATTGCGTATCCGCCGGGGGACGCTTGCGACCGCCGCCAAAGAACTGTTCGTACTCGATCTTCAGAGTGCGAATGTCTTTTTCGAGTTGAACGAGATCTTCTTCTGGTGTGGTAGCCATGGCTTTGCAATCGACGCGAAATCCGAACGAAAGGGGGACACTCTTTACTATCGTAAAGTTAATTTCAAAGGAGCGTCAATACTTGCTTAAAAGACCGTGTCGCAACGGGTATAAGAGCACGGCCGGGTTGCTTCCCAGCGGTGCGTATGTTGAAATGACTGAAATATGGCCTCTTCACCGGAACACGGGGTGAAAGTGCGTGAACAGCGTTCGGCGGTTCTCCGCCAAATTCCTTCTGTGGACGAACTGCTGAATCGGCCCAAAATTGCCGAATTGAGCCTGCGGGCGGGCCGCGAATTCACACTTGAGATTACGCGCCGCGTGCTGGCCGATTTGCGCGAACGGGCGGCCGTCGAAACAACGTCCATCAACGTTGCGGATGTCGAAAGGCAAATTGCAGCCCGGATCGAAGAGGGACTGGCGCCGTCGCTGCGAACTGTGATCAATGCCACCGGCGTGGTTTTGCACACGAACCTTGGCCGCGCGCCAATCGGGAAATCGGCGGCCGAGCACCTTGCCGCAACGGCCACGTGCTATTGCAACCTGGAGTATGACCTCGCGGAGGGCGCGCGGGGCAAGCGCGACACTCATACGAATAAGTTGCTGGCCGAGCTTGTGGGCGCGGAGGCCGCAATCGTGGTGAACAACAATGCCGCCGCGGTTTTTCTGGTTCTGAACACACTCGCGAAAGGTGCTGAAGTGATTGTGTCGCGCGGCGAACTGATTGAAATTGGCGATGGCTTCCGCATCCCCGACATCATGACGCAGAGCGGCGTCGAGCTGCGCGAGGTCGGCACGACGAATCGAACGCGCATCGCGGATTACGAGCGCGCCGTGAACGAGCGAACGAGGCTTCTTCTTCGCGTGCATCCGTCGAATTTCCGCATTGTGGGTTTCACAAAAAGGCCGAGTCTTGAGGAACTGGTCGAGATGGGCAAGCGGTTGGGGATTCCGGTGGTTGAAGATCTCGGTTCAGGCTGCTTGATTGATTTTTCCAGCGCGGGAATCGATGAACCCATTGCGCGCGCAAGCTTCGCTGCGGGAGCGGATATTGTGACGTTCAGCGGCGATAAATTACTGGGCGGCCCGCAAGCGGGCATCATCGCGGGCAAGAAGGACGTTGTGGAGCGAATTCGGCGCAATCCGCTCTTTCGTGCGCTGCGCGTGGATAAATTGGTGATTGCCGTTCTGGAGGTGACGCTGCGAGCCTATCGGAAAAGCGCGTGGGACGAAATTCCAACGCTGCGGATGATTCGCATGACGCGGCATGAAATTGAGGAGCGGGCGCGCGCATTTGTATCCCGATTGAACGTAACACTGCCGAAGGACGCGACGCTCGAAATTCGCAAAGGCGCGTCGGTGATAGGTGGAGGCTCAACGCCTGATCAGAAATTGCCGACAAGCTTAATCGCAATCTCCAGCCTTCGTCATTCTGCTGCCGCGCTTGAAGAACGGCTCCGCCGGCCGGCGAATGGGACGCCGGTGATTGCGCGGATCGAGGAAGACTGGCTGGTGATCGACTTACGGACGGTTTTCATCGAGGAAGAAGGGCCGCTCGCCCAGGTATTGCTTGCGGCGTTGCGTTAGCATCCGCCGCCGTGGAAATTCCCCCCGTGTTGCGAACCTACAGATGATTTATACAGCTGGCGACGCAGGCAGCGCCGAATCCGTTGTCGATGTTGACCACGCTAATGTTCGACGCACAACTATTGAGCATCGCAAGCAGAGCCGTTAGCCCCGAAAAACTTGCACCGTAGCCGACGCTTGTCGGCACAGCAATCAGCGGTACGCTGACGAGCCCCGCGACCACGCTCGGAAGCGCTCCTTCCATTCCGGCGGCGCAAATAATCACCCGCGCAGCCGCAAGGTTGTCGCGATGCTTCAGCAGCCGGTGCAGGCCGGCCACGCCCACGTCATAAAGCGCTTCGACGCGATTCCCCAGCATTTCCGCGGTGATCACAGCTTCTTCGGCGACGGGAATATCGCTGGTACCCGCGGTAACCACCAGAATCAGCCCTTTGCCAGTGACAGTCTTGCTCCGGCGAATGGTTATCGCGCCGGAGAGTTCGTGGAATTTTGCGCTGCGCGCGATCCGCCGCACCGTCCGGTACGTTTTCGCATCGGCACGCGTAATTAAAATGTTGTGCGTCGACTTCGCGCGGAGCATTCCTCGGACAATCGCGGCGACCTGCATGGGAGACTTGCCGCGCGCGAAAATAACTTCTGGGTAACCCTGGCGCAGCGAGCGATGATGGTCGATCTTAGCGAACCCAAGGTCCTCGAACGGAAGGTTTTTCAGGCGCGCCACTGCCTGTTCAGGTGGCATGCGGCCCTTCTTCACCGCCGCGAGGAATTCCCGAATGTCTGATTCGTTCATAACGTGTCCCGAAAGAACGAGCATTCTACCATTTGGTCGAGGCGCAATTTGACGGAAAGACCTTGAGCCGGTTTGGAGTTCTCTTACCCGTCAGTTGCGTTAGGGCAGGTGTGGGTTCAGCATGCGAGGAAAGAGGGCGAGATAACAAGATCGGAACAGAGCCATATCTAAAGCAAAAAAAGCGGTTGTAGAGGCAAAGGTATGCCACATCTCGTTTCGGTGTTACATAGGCAAAGGAACTTCAGGTAACGTTCTTAATCGCCACTGGGTCGGTTGTAAATTGAGTCTCCGGCGATACACGTATCCCTCCATGCATTCGGAGTGCTGAACACGGGCTCTCTTTTTTCGGAGAATCACGTCTACGCGGCGGAGATTCCATGCTCATTGCAGCAAGCCGCGCGCCTCTGCCAGATGATTCTGCAAACTTTGCTCAGCCTCCACTACACGCTCTGGATTCGGCATGAAGTTACGCAGGCCCGTTGGCGCGTTTGCAATCATGTTCTGGAGCCGCGGGAGCACGGATGAGTCGCTCATAGCATCAACATAGAGCGGGGTGATTTGAGACAGCGCCGCCAGCCCCTGCGCACTCAAACCGTGATCCGTTCCTTGATAAAGTCCCAGCTCGCGTTTCACAGCGCCCTGCCAGTCCAAGCCGGCCGGACCGAGTTGCGCCAACACCTTTTGCAGCGCCGATCGCTGCGCTGGAGAAACTCCCGCATGCACTATGTTCGCGATCATGGGCAGATGATCCATCAACAGTTGATCGGCGGCCTCGGTAGCAAAAAGCGTCCCGTCATTCGCCACGTCGTGTGAGAACCGCAATCCCGCAACCAGAGCGCGTACGGCTCCTTCGGTGTCGCCATGCGCCTCCAGATACATGACGTAGAGTGCGTTTAGATTGCCGAGTAATAGCGCCTTGCGAACATACTCGACGGGCGCGTTTGCGCCGAGTTGATAATCGATTCCCCAATCGCACTTCGGGAGCATCGTTCCCCGTTGCATGGTGTCGAGCGCTGCCCGGTTCTTGTCAAACAGCTCTTTGACTCTGGGATCGTCCAGGCCGGGAATCTTGTGACTCATCATGGCGGAGTCCTGCATTTCCGCAAATGCCGACCAGTAACGCAAAGCGGCATTCTCGCCCAGTGGCTCCGGTGAGGCGGTCTGTGAAAGTGCGGGTCCGGCGAAAAAGCCCGCGAGCAACGCAATCATTGCAATCGGACGGATGACTCTCATGGATTAATGTTCTCCTCGCTGAGCACATCAAACGCGCTCTGGTTTTTTGGCACTGCCTCCTGTTGAGAACCTAGCACTAACTCGTCCATCGCTGCCTTGAGCGACGGCGCGCGCTCCAGCAATTCATTCGCGGCGCGAATCGTCAACGGATGAAACTCTCCTACTTGGAGAGCGCTCCAATTCTCTGTGCTTATAGGGGAATGTGATCGTTTCGCAGTCCAATTCGCCGCGAGAAGCGCCGCAGTCAGGAACATTGCAACTGCCCAGGCGCCGAGCGCCAGCGCTCGTCTCGCATGCCGCCCGCGTGTCACCATCGGCAGTTCCTCCGGTGTGCGCGGATAAAACTGCTTCAAATAAGTTTCGAACCTCTCATCATCGGCTCGCATCTGCACAGGAATCCTCCTTAACCCCAATGGCCTCGCGCAGCTTCTCCAAGGCGTAGCGATATCGCGAAGCAACAGTATTCGCGCTAATCTCCAAAAGACTCGCTATCTCCGCATTCGTCAGCCCGGACCAGACTCGCAGCACGACCACTTGGCGCTGCTCGCTCGGAAGCGCCTGAAGCCCTCGCCGCAGGCTCAATTCTTCGGTGAAATCGCGGTTCAGAACGTCGAACCACGGCGTGTCCTCATCCAACGAGACGTTGCGCTCCTGCGTTTTCGTACCGTTCAGGACCTCATTTCGCGCGCACCGGTACAAGTACGCTTTCGCGTGAGCGACATCGCTCAGCCCTCGTTCAAGCAATCGGACAAAAACCTGATGCACCGCGTCCTGCGCGCTGCTCCGCTCCCCGGTCATGGCAATCGCAAATAGCAGCAGCGCCGGCCCATGCTGCCGGTATAACCCTTCGATCTCGGAGCCTTAGAGTGCCTGTCGGTCGGCTTCACGCTAACATCGTTGCACTACCCGAAAATGCCGGACTTCAAAAACGAATCGCGGTGCTCATCCATAAGACAATCCAGCCACGCCGATTTGTCTATAGATTCTTCGCGATGCTGCCCCAGAATCCGTACTTTCCCAGCCCAGGATAAAGCGTAGTGAGGAGGGTATGCACTTTTCCTCGCTCTGTAACCGCACCCCTTCACCGCCTTGACTTTGCGGGAAGCGGCTGCCTAGACTCAAGGCCCATCGCGGGATTCATATTCGAATGGCGCACACTGAAGGCAAGGTAATCACAATTGGCGTGACGGGCGCGAGCGGCGCCATCTACGCGCGAGCAATCCTGCGCATACTCGACACCGATGCACGCGTCGCCCACGTTTACCTCGTCGTCAGTGACGCAGGCCTGCGCTTGATTGCCACCGAACTGGGTATCGTCGCGCAGGAGCCGAAGAAACTGCCGTCGCTGCTGACGGGGACGTCCGCGAAAAAAATCGAACTCCTGCCGAATCGCGATGTCGGCGCGGCCATTGCATCGGGCAGCGCGCCTGTGGACGGAATGGTTGTGATTCCGTGCTCGGCAGGCACGCTGGGTGCGATCGCTTCAGGGACGAGTGATGACTTGCTGGCGCGCGCGGCCGATGTGTGTTTGAAGGAGCGGCGAACCCTTGTGCTCTGTCTGCGCGAAACGCCGCTCAACCGCATTCATCTGGAAAACATGCTGCGCGTGCACGATGCAGGCGCCGTGGTGATGCCCGCGATGCCGGCATTTTATTACGCGCCGAAACAAATCGACGATATCGTCCAGCAATTTGTATATCGCGTACTGGCGCAACTCGACCTGCCTCAGGCTGACCAATATCGCTGGCAAGGCGGCGCGCGCGGAGACAAAAAGGCATGAAACGCGAATTAGTAATGGCTCCCGACGAGGGCATGGTAAC
>DASZCH010000200.1:0-17843 GCA_035943235.1 Candidatus Acidiferrales bacterium | reverse complement strand
GTCTTACAGCAACGATTTGAAATCCGCCTGGGTCGACGTTCCCAGGGAACTCATCGAAGCGAAAGGAGCCGTCAGTTCCGAAGTCGCGCTCGCGATGGCGGACGGCATTCGGCGGCAAACCGGTTCAACACTCGGCGTCGGCGTCACGGGAATCGCTGGTCCAGGCGGCGGCACGCCGGAAAAGCCGGTCGGTCTGGTGCACATCGCCATCGCCGATGAAAAAGGCTCGAAGGAGCGCAGCTTTCGCTTTCCGGGAAACCGCGATCGCATTCGCCATCAGGCAACGCAAGCTGCGCTCGACATGGTGCGTCATTACTTTCTCTATGCCGCGCCGGCGGCAAAGGCCTGACGCGTGCGCCTGTTCGTCGCGCTCGATGTGCCTGACGAAACGCGTCGCGCGCTCGATGAGACAGTCCGGCAATTTGAAGCCATCTGCCGCGGAGCGCGTTGGACGCGTGCGGAAAGCGTGCACGTCACATTGAAATTCATTGGCCACGTCGAAGAAACCATGCTCCCCGCGATCAAAGAGTCGCTCTCAAAAGTAAAATCGAAGGCCCCGCTCGAAATCGCTTTCGGTCAATTTGGATTTTTCCCCAATGAGCGTCGTCCGCGCGTCCTCTGGCTGGGAATCGAACCCGGGCCAATTCTCGCCGTGCTGGCGTCGCAAATCGCTTCAACGCTGGAAGCAATCGGAATTCCGCGCGAGGAGCGGGATTTCAAGCCGCACTTAACGCTGGCGCGCTTCAAAACAGAGGAAGGGCTCGCGAAATTGCGCCAAATGGTGGCATCGCTCGCAAACCAAAGCTTCGGTTGCACTGTCGCTACGGAATTTCATCTCTATGAAAGCATGCTGAATCCGCGCGGTGCGGTGCATACTAAGCTTGCAAGCTATCGTTTCGCGGAAGGCAGCGCAACACCGTGAACAAATTCTGGTTGATTCCCATTGTCGCGTATTTGTTGGGCTCGATTCCCTTCGGATACTTAATCGTAAAAATGGGCCGCGGCTCGGACGTTCGCGGCGCCGGCAGCGGAAACATCGGCGCCACAAACGTCACGCGCGTCGCCGGAAAGCCCGCCGGCCTTGCCACGCTTCTGCTCGACGTGGGCAAGGGATATTTCGCCGTGTGGCTGGCGGCGCGATGGTCGCACGGAAACATTCGCTGGGTAATGGCCGCGGCGGTCGCGGTAGTTCTGGGGCACACTTTTTCATGCTGGCTGCGCTTTCGCGGCGGAAAGGGCGTCGCAACAGGGCTCGGCGTATTCCTGGCCGTTGCCTGGCAAGCGGTGCTTGCAGCGCTTGTCGTGTGGATAATCGTGGTGGCATTTTGGAGATATGTTTCGCTGGGCTCAATTGTGTCCGCGGCGGCGTTGCCGATTTTGGTTTATTTGTTTTACGCGCCCGGCCATGCGCCACCTTTAGCTGTGTCATTCGGCAGCGTTGCTGTTGCAATGATTGTGATTTTCAAGCATCGCGAAAACATCGCCCGTCTGATCGCCGGCACGGAAGGCAGGCTAAAACGGAAAAATTAGTTCGAAAAAGGAACATCCAAAGAGGGCAATTGTAACAAGCTGCTCGTGCGGCGCTGGAACCAGCTGCACGGGCAAACCGTTTCCCGTTTTCGCGATTCTTTTGTCAAACACCATGGCTGAAACGAAAAAAATTGCCATCATCGGCGCTGGAGGATGGGGAACGGGACTCTCGATCGTCCTCGGCCGCAGCCGCGCTCCGCACCGCATTGCGTTGTGGGCGCGCGAGCAGGACGTCCTCGACTCACTGCGCAACGACCGCAAGAATCCGGCGTTCTTACCGGGCTTCACCATACCGAACGAAGTCGAAGTTACGGGTGATTTGCGCGATGCCGTCGAAGGCGCGGACATCGTCATCGGCGCGATGCCCTCGGCCCACGCGCGGGAGCTTTACGTCGAGATGCTTCCGTTCTTCGGGCGCACGACTGGCTTCGTCAGCGCCACGAAAGGCCTCGAGCCCACGACGCTCCTGCGCATCACGGAAGTAATCGAGCAAGTGCTCACACCAAAATTCTGGCCGCGCGTGGGCGCGATTTCAGGACCCTCATTCGCTCTCGAAGTCGCCCGCGGCGATCCCACGGCCATTGTAGCCGCCTCAAAGGACCGCATGCTCGCCGCCGAATTGCAGGAACAGCTATCCGGTCCCACCCTGCGTGTCTATACAAACGATGACGTGGTGGGCGTCGAGCTCGGCGGCGCCGTGAAGAACGTTATCGCAATCGCGTCGGGCGTTGCCGAAGGTTTGGGCCTCGGCCACAACACCGTAGCTGCGCTAATCACGCGAGGCCTGTCGGAAATGATGCGGCTTGGCGTGGCGCTGGGCGCACGAAAAGAGACGCTCGCAGGCCTGGCCGGAATGGGCGACCTGGTCCTCACATGTACCGGTCAATTGAGCCGCAACCGCTCCGTCGGCGTGGAACTTGGCCGTGGCAGAAAACTCGAAGAAATTCTCGCGTCAACGCGCATGGTCGCAGAGGGCGTCGGCACCACCGCCGCGGCGCGCGCTCTCGCGTTGCGTCTCGGGATTGAAATGCCCATCACGGAGCAGATGTATGGCGTCCTCTACGAGGGCCGCTCGCCCCAAGATGCCATCGGCGAACTGATGGATCGCCCGCTCAAGGCTGAATAGAGCACTCCGCACTTACCGAGCCGCCCGGCCCCGCGTGGCCAATCCGCCAATAGGTAGTACTTCCGGCCAGTTGTACCCCTGTGCAGGCTCGCATACGATTTTCGTGCAAGTATTCCTATGTCCCAGGAACCAGCCAAAACGACGGGAGTGCGCCGCCTGCGCATTCTGTGGATTGTGCTCGGAGCGCTCTTGTTCACCAGCGCGCTGCCGCTATGGCTGTATCACCGCGAAGTCTTGCAGCTCAGCGAGGAAAAGCTCCAGGACACCGAGCGCTTGCAACAATCGGAAATCACGCGCTCAGTGGCCAGCGAAATTCTACAATTCGAATCGAATCTCAGCGAACAACTCGAAAGCCAAAGACAGCTCCTTGCACTGACGGGCTGGATCCAGGACGTCAGCGACCCCGCGCACGCCCCGCAGCTCAGCCGCATGCTCCAAAACGTCCTCCAAAATAACCATGACATTCTCTACGTAACCACAATCGGCAAAGGCGCCAAAGGCGAGTCCGCCGAAAGCGTCAAGAACGCCGAGCGCGACCCATTCGTGGATGCCGCCTTGAAGCGTGCTTTCACCGCCAGCGTGCAAGGTTTGCCTTTCGTCAGCGGCACGTTTGCTCTGGGTCAGGAAAACCGCCCTGCCTTCGTCATTTCCGTTCCACTAATGTCCGAAGGCCAGTTCACCGGCATGCTCGCCGCTGTTGTGTCCCTCGACCACGTGCTGGCTCGTTTGAAGGATGTGAGCGTCCGCGACCGCACCGTCTTCGTGGTGAATAGCGATGGCCGAATCATCATCCATCCGGACACGGTCAACATAGTCCCGGGACGCGACCTCAGCTCGAATCCCGTCGTCGTGCAATTCAAGACTCTGGCGACGCAGGAACTGCGCGCCACCGAAACAACGCAATTCACGCTCGACGAAAACAAAAAACCCGTTGAGATGATCGGCACATACAGCACGATACCCGAGCTGCATTGGGCGGTAATCGCCCAGCGCAGTCTGGCCAAGGCGCGCGTTGACGCCGGAGTGCAGGAATTGACCACGCAGGCGCTGCGCTTCCTGATTGCCGTCACTTTGATCGCGCTGCTCGTCGGATACCTCTCGGCCCTCGGCATCACCCGTCCGATTCAAGGACTCGTTCGCTCCACGCGCGCCATCTCACGCGCGGAATTCCACGAGCGCGCCCCGGTCGAAGGCGCCGCGGAAATCAGTGAACTCGCTGAAACGTTCAACGGCATGGCCGATGACATCGAGAAATATATCGACCGCCTTCAGATGGCCGCTACCGAGAACCGCGAGCTTTTCATGGGCTCGATTCGCATGCTCGCCGCCGCCATCGACGAAAAGGATCCCTACACGCGAGGCCATTCCGGACGCGTCGCGAAATACTCTCTCATCATTGCCCATGAGATGAATCTCGACACCGAAGCCATGGACAAGCTCCGCATCTCGGCGCTCCTTCACGACGTGGGCAAAATCGGCGTCGATGACAGCGTTCTGAAAAAACCTGGCAAACTCACCGAGGACGAATTCGCGTTGATGAAACAGCATCCCGCGAAAGGCGCCAACATCATGCGCCCCGTCGCGCAATTGAAAGACATGCTGCCCGGAATCGAACTTCACCACGAACGCATGGACGGCCAGGGCTATCCGTACGGCCTCGCGGGCGACCAAATCCCCATGATGGCGCGCATCATCGCCGTCGCGGACACCTTCGACGCCATCACCACCAATCGCCCCTATCAATCCGCCATGGACCTCGAATACGCCATGGATCGCATCCAGCAACTTGGCGGAACCAAGTTCGACATCGATGTTGTCCACGCTATCGAACGCGCCGTCAAAACGGGAAAGCTGAAACTCAGTCAGTCCGTCATCGAAGTCGAAGTTCCCGTTTAGTTCTCCAAAGACCGTTCCCCGCCCATAAATTCTTGAGTTAAAATCACACACGCAAATGAGTCTCCGCTGGAGGTCCTTATGAAGCCGCGTTTCTTCGTTTTGCTGGGATGCGTTTCGTGCATTCTGTTTCTAGCTGATGCGGCTTGTGCGCAATCGGCGATGCATCAGCCGAAAACCGAAGCAGGCGTGAAGCAAGTGGAGGAGATGTGGCTGCACGCGCGTGACTTGAGCACGCTGGACCAAATCCTGGCGCCCGAATGGGCCGATACGAATACTGAAGGCGCGCACCACACGCGCGCGGAGATGATGAAATTCTGGCGCACGCACAAAGCCCCGGCGCCACCGAAGCATCCCAGCCAATTCGACGCGCTTGAGATTCATATCTATGGCGATGTGGCCATAGCGACGGGCGGCGTCGAGAATTTCAATGACAGTGGCGCTGTCGCACAACGCACGCGCTTCACCGACGTCTTCGTCTACCGCAATGGCCGCTGGCAAGCGGTCGCCAGTCAGGAAGGCCTGGTTCCCACGACGAAATCTGGCGCCACGCATTAGTTGCCGTCGGCCATCCCAGCTCGATTTTTCTCGCTTCGTGCCGGACTGAGAATTGCTCATCGAACACAGCCCTGCATTCCTCTGCTAGAATGTTCGTTTACACTCTGGTTGCGGAACGCGCATGATTACCCTTTTTGGAAAACCCGAGGAAACCGTCCTTGAGCGGCTGAAGAACTCCGTCGCCAAAACTCGCACCGAACTATCGGCGCGCGTCGAGCAATTGCTCACAGGCGACCGTCCCGTCGATCCAGCATTGCTTGCGCAGCTCGAAGCGGCCCTCCTGAGCGCGGACATTGGCGTCAGCACCACGAAGGAAGTGCTCGCCTCGCTGCGCAGGCAAGTCACGGAACAAAGGCTCACTGATTCGGCGGAGCTCAAGCGCGAACTGAAAAATCAGCTCATGCGCATTTTGACGGCGGCGCCCGTTCCGCGGAATGGCGATTCCGCAGCCGGAGCCGCCGCCCCGCGCGTGATTTTCGTCGTGGGCGTGAACGGCACGGGGAAAACCACCACCATCGGCAAGCTCGCGAACAGGCTGCGCGCGGAAGGCTGGTCCGTCATGCTCTGCGCCGCGGACACTTTTCGCGCCGCCGCCATCGAACAGCTCGAAGTCTGGGCCAAGCGCTCCGGCGTCGAAATGATCAAACAAAAAGCCGGCTCGGATCCAGCCGCTGTGGTCTTCGATGGCCTGTCGGCGGCGCGCGCCAAAAACGTGGACGCTGTGATTGTCGACACCGCCGGCCGCCTCCACACGAAGTCCAACTTGATGGCCGAGCTCGAAAAAATGAAGCGCACCGCCGCCAAGCTCGTCCCGGACGCTCCACATGATGTACTGCTCGTCATCGACGCGACCACGGGTCAAAACGGACTCGCGCAGGCCCGCGAATTCACTGGCCATGTCGGCGTCACGGGAATCGTCCTTACGAAGCTCGACGGCACAGCCAAAGGCGGAATCGTGATTGCCATTTCCTGCGAACTGGGCTTGCCCATTCGATTCGTCGGCACGGGCGAGCAGATCGACGACCTGGTGCCCTTTGACGCGCAAACCTACGTCAACTCGCTCTTTGACTGATAACTTGAATAATAATAGAGCGGATCTCTTTGGCCTTCACCTGACTGACGAAGCCTGGATGTCGCGCGCGCTGATGTTGGCCCATCGCGGTGTCGCGCTGGCGCATCCGAATCCCATGGTTGGAGCGGTCGTTGTGAAAGAGGACCGCTCAAAAAATGCCCGCGCCGTCGGCGAAGGATTTCATACTTACGAAGGACGCAAACACGCGGAGATTATCGCCCTCGAGCAAGCCCGCGCCAACGCGCGCCGCGCAACTCTCTACTTAAATCTTGAGCCCTGCTGCCACACGGGCCGCACAGGTCCGTGCACGAGAGCGATCATCGACGCGGGCATTGCACGCGTGGTCGTCGCGATGAAGGACCCAAATCCAAGAGTCGCCGGGCGCGGCATTCGCGAACTCCGCTCCGCCGGAATTGCGGTAACTGTTGGCGTGCGCGAAGCAGACGCCCGCCAATTGAATGAAGCCTTCGCGAAATGGATTCGCACAAAGTTGCCCTTCGTTACTCTGAAGACCGCGCTCACTCTCGATGGTCAAATCGCCGCGCGCGCAGGCAGCGCCACGTGGCTCACAAGCGAGGCATCGCGTGAAGAAGTCCAGCGCATGCGCCATGAGAGTGACGCGCTGCTCACCGGAATCGGCACGGTGCTGGCCGATAACCCGCGCATGACGGACCGCACCAGACTGCCGCGCCGGAGGCCGCTCGTCCGCGCCATCGTGGATTCGAAACTCCGCATGCCGGTAAAATCCGGTATTCTGAAGTCCGCAAAAAACGACGTGCTGATTTTCACCACGCAGTCGGCGGATTCCGCAAAGGCAAAGTCGTTGCAAAAAGCCGGCGCGGAAATTGTGCAAGTCCGCGCGCGCGGCGGCCATGTGGATTTGCGCGAAGTGCTTCGCGAAATGGGCAAACGCGAATTCCTCAACATTATTCTCGAGGCCGGCAGCGAATTCAACGGTGCGATGCTTGCCGCGGGCCTCGTCGATAAAATGGTTCTGTTCTATGCTCCCAAAATCATGGGCGGAGGCGGAGTTCCAATGGCGCGGGTTCCTTCACAATGGTTTTCGCGCACGCCCGCTCTCTCGCAACTTTCGTTTCGACGCTACGGTCCCGATTTCGTTGTCCAAGGATATTTCCACGATGTTTACCGGAATCATTGAGCATCTCGGCAAAATCGAAGAGCTCAAGCGCAATAAAAGGGGCGGACGTCTCCAAATCAGTCTCAGCGCTGCAAACGACGTCGCTGCCCAACTGAAAGTCGGCGCGAGCATCGCCGTCAACGGCTGCTGCCTCACTGTCGTCGATACTGAAAAAGCATCTTTCGCCGCGGATTTGTCAGCCGAAACACTGTGCCGCACCTCTTTTGACAAACTCAAACCCGGCAGCACGTCGGGCCGCGTCGTCAATCTCGAGTTGCCCTTGCGCGCCGGAGCGCCTCTCGGCGGACATTTCGTGCAAGGCCACGTCGACGGAGTTGGCCGTGTAGAACACATCAAACCCGAGGGCGAAAACTGGTGGCTCGCCGTTCGCGTGCCCGAGGATTTACAACGGTATGTCGCCGAAAAAGGCTCGCTCGCCGTCGACGGCATCAGCTTGACCGTCGCGCGATGGAATGATGGCGTGGCCGAATTCGCAATCATCCCGCATACGTACGCCAACACAAATCTGCGCGGAATTACGGCCGGTGATTCTGTAAACTTGGAATGCGATATTCTGGCAAAGTACGTCGAGAGCCTGATGAAAGGCCGCGCCGAAACTCCGGCATCTCGATGGACGGTCGAAAAATTGATCGAGGAAGGTTTCTGATGCCGCATTGCTGCATTCATTCCCGCCATGTCTGACCGGCGAACTTACGACGTGATTGTCATCGGAGCGGGCGTCTTCGGCGCGTGGACTGCCTATCGCCTCGCGCGCGGCTGGGGCAAAGTCTTGCTCGTCGACGCATATGGCGCAGCCAATAGCCGCGCCAGCTCCGGAGGCGAATCGCGCATCATTCGCATGGGCTACGGCGCCGATGAAATTTACACGCGCTGGTCGAAACGCGCGCTCGAGCTGTGGCGCGAATTCGACGCGCAAACGGGCGCGCGCATTTTCGACCGCACGGGCGTCCTGTGGATGGCGCGTGATAACGAACAAGTTGCTTCTGCCACGCTCGCCACGCTGGCAAAAGTCGGCGTGCCACACAAAAGATTTTCGCCCGCGGAAATCGAGAAGCGTTATCCGCAAATCGCCTGCGATGACCTCGATTTTGCCGTCTACGAACCTGAAAGCGGCGTCCTCATGGCGCGCCGCGCCGTGCAAGAAGTCGTCGAGGAATTTCAGAAAGCCGGAGGCACGTATCAAATCGCGGAAGTTGAAGCGCCCGCCGGCAGCGGCCGTATCGATGCATTAGCCACCTGGAGCGGCGAAAATCTCCACGCCGACAACTACGTTTTCGCCTGCGGCCCGTGGCTGCCGCGCATTTTTCCGGAGCTCCTCGGCCACAGGATCTTCCCGTCGCGTCAGGAAGTCTATTTCTTCGGCGTGCCCCCAGGAGACAGAAGTTACTCCGCCGGAAATTTCCCCACGTGGCTCGACGTGGGAAAGGAAATCTACGGCATGCCCGATCTCGAAGGCCGCGGCGTCAAAATCGCCAGTGACCGCCACGGCCCGACGGTCGACCCCAACCGCGTCGAGCGCGTGGCCGGCGAAACGCTTACTCTCGTACGCGATTATTTAACACGGCGTTTCCCTGCCCTGCGCGACGCGCCCGTTGTCGAATCGCGCGTCTGCCAGTACGAAAACACCTCGAACGGCGATTTCCTCGTCGACCGTCATCCGAATTTCGAAAATGTCTGGCTTGTCGGCGGCGGCTCCGGCCATGGATTCAAACACGGCCCCGCCATGGGTGAGTATGTCGCGAAGCTCGTTCTCGAAGGCGGCAACACGGAGCAAAGATTTTCGCTCGCCACAAAGCAAACCCTCCAGGCCCGCACCGTCCACTAGAACCGAACTGGTCTCATAAATGCACTCTGGCCCGCACGCCTGTCACACATAACTTCCGGTTTGCCCGTCAACCACTAAGAACGACAAGTTTTCATTTTTGAGTTTTTGACGGAACCCACGACGGTGCACCCTCCTCAGTCGAGTTGTCGGTCAGCACATGAAGTTCTGAACCATCGATGCGCATCACTGCGATCTCGCCGTAAGGCTGAAATGTGCCCACCAGAAGCGGCTGCACCGCTTCATCCTTGAAACCCTGGATTGAGGTAGCGAACGCGATCCATTCGCCATCTGGAGAAACCGATGGGTGCGCGTCATTGCCCGGAAGGCGCGTCAGACGACGGAGCCCGGTCCCGTCAGGCCGGATGCGATAGATCTCGTAATCCCCGTCCCGCTTGCTTGTGAAGACGATCCAGTCGCGACGCGGCGACCATGAGGGAAATGTATCGTACTCTGATCTGGTCTCGAGTTTGCGACTCTTTCCAGTCGCGAGATCCAAAATGTGCAGCTCACGATTGGTTCCATGCGCAACTCGATAAACGATTTGCTTGCCGTCTGGCGACCAGCTTGGCATCCCATTGTTTGCATCATCATGCGTGACTTGCACGGCATGGCCATCGTTGGGGTCCACGCTCATCAGTTGCGCTGGGCGAATCTGCGCGCGCTGGAAGAAGCCTCCGACTCCGACTAGGATCGCGTTGCCGCTCGGCGACCACGCCGGGCCGGCTGCGTCCGCAGTAAGCGGTCCTTCCCAAATTACTCTCCGGTCTGAGCCGTCCAGATTCGCGGTTACCAGCTTGCCGTTCCGGATCTCTCCTTCGAAGTTTGTGAGAATGTACACCATGCGCACGCCTGACGGTGAGAACGAGGAGGCGTCGGGGACGCGCAGGAGAGCGAATCGGGGATCGCGGCTCGGCCATTTCTGAAAAGGACGATCACGGTCACCCCGCGAGTCGGTCTCAGCGTGAAAAACGAAGCTGTGCCCATCGGGCGACCATGAGGGGGCCTGAAACGTGCCGTGAATCGTATGTCCGCTGGCGAAGCGGAGCCCGTCTTTTGCCTGGTACACGATTTCGTGGCCAACCCAATGCGGGCAGACTTTCAGCCCATCGCCGGTCGTGAGTGTCTCGCGTTTGCCGGACGCAATCTCGACCGACACAATTTGTGTCGTTCCCGTCCTCAAAATCAGGCCGCCGCTGCAAACTTGCTCAATGTCGCCGGTATAGAACGCGATGTGGGTCCCGCCAGGCGACCAGCTTGGTGTTCCGGCCGTCTCGCTGCTTCCGTCGGTAATCCTGCGCAGGCCAGAGCCGTCTGCCCGCACGATGTAAATATCCCGGTACTGTGGCGTCACGAAGGAGCCGGGTCCAGGGCTAGTAGTGTTCGGGCAGGCACGCGGGCGATCACGATCCGATGAGAATGCGATCCATTTCCCGTCCGGCGACCACGCCGGACGGAAATTTCCCCCGGCATGCTCAGTTAGGTTGCGTACCTTATGCGTCAGCAGGTCGAGGATCCAAATGTCCGCCCGACCACTGCGGCTTGAAACAAACGCCAATAACCTGCCCTCGGGCGAGAGCGCGGCCTGATCTTCGAATCCCGGATCGTCGGTCAACCTCTGCAAGCTGGAGCCGTCCGGATGCACGCGCCATATGTCGGCAGAACCAGCACGATGCGACGTAAAGACAATCCAGCGTCCATCGGCGGAGAATGACGCGTTGTAATCGAGTGCTGGATCAGGCACGAGCGGGTGGATATGGCTGCCGTCTGCATCGGCGACAAAGATATCGGTGTTGTTTGGTGCGAAGCTCTTGAAGGCGATGGTGTATCGCGATTCCATCGGAGCAGCCGCGGTTTGGGGGCCCTCGTGAGCAGAGGAAGCCGTCGTCTGCCCAGCTACAATGGATGCACAAGCCAGCGAGAACGAGACGATGCAAAACAGCCGCGATTTCATCATTGAACCACCGCGAGGGAAAAATGGGAGCAGCGCGAGGGTCCGTATCGCGTGCAGAACGGCGGCTTTCATGCCCGCATCCCCGCCCCGCTGGCCTGCTTGTTCCACCGTTCGGCGTTTACACCCATCACGATGAGCCACAGCTGTAGCGGAATTTCCGCCAGCGCGGACGCGCCCGCGATGAACGGGAACAGATGGTAGGCGAGCGGCGGATACAGGTAAATCATCCAGCCTACGCCGTCAATCGCCAGCAGCACGCCTAGAATTCGAGGCAAAAAGGCGGACCTGAAAATGAGGTAGCCGGTCAGCACGCACCAGAGTCCGAAGAACACCAGATCTATGTCGAAGGCATAAGCATTCAGTTTGAGAAAGACGAGTGCCAGCGCCTGCAACTGTCCCGTCGTAAATGCACTCATGGAGTTCCCGCCTTGCAGGATGAGCAAAGGGGCGAGGTAGAGGAAGCCAGTAAGAGCCTGAATGGCGCATACCACAAGACCGACGAACGCCGCCAGTAAAGAGAGGCTGCGGTTCACAGGCTTGAACAAGTCGTAGAAAAGAAGCGTCCAAATGATATGGAACGCAACTCCGAGCAGGGAGGACACGAACCCCAGCCAAAATAACCGCTCGTGTCCCAGGATATTGGCCGCTGTCGCCGCGGCATTGCTGAAGACGACCAGCCTGCCCAGAACGACCACCTGGCCGAATGATGACGTTATGCCTTCGAGCGCTTCAAAAACGCCTGCCAGCCTGGCTCTAAGGCGCGGCGAAACCGGTTTAACCCATTCAGCCCTCTCAACTGCGCCCAAATCGGTTCCTCCTTGCGCGAGACGCCGCGGACAGGGTCCACGGGCGCAGCGATGATTCCACATCTCAAAATAAAACTATTACGCCGTTCGTTCCCCAAACGCCGCCTTCACGCGCGGCTTGAACAGATACATCAAAATCCACACGTCGATGACGATCAGAATCAACTCCCACACGATTATTCCCACGTGCATGGGCGCCATCGCGCGCACGATTCCCATCACTTCAAACACGATTCCGACCACAATGAGTAGAATCGTCAACAGCCGCGCCCAGCCTTGCAACTTCCAAAGGCCCACTCCGTTCACGATATACAGCACCGCGAAAATCAGGCACGCTACTCCTGCAAAAGCGCCCAGAGCCATCAGCGGACTGTTCATGCCCCCTTTCCCGGCCATCGCTGCCATTCCCGCCGACGAGCCAATGATGAACATTCCCGCTGCCGCCAACAAGCAAAAGGCCGCACCGAGAAAACTAAGCACCGCGAGAATCGTTACCCCTGTGGGACGCGCCATGTCTTACCTCCAAGTGAGTATGCGTTCCGCTACCCAAAATAAAGTTGTCTTCTGAAAGTCGTGCAGCAGGGCCGCTAACTGGCGAACAAATAGCATTCTATCGGCCGCATGGTCAAGCGCGGATTTTGCAGCTCAGGAAATCGATGCCGTTTTCGATTTTTCGCGCGCGCCGCGCCAGTAAAGCATCAGCCCAAGCAGGATCGTCACCGCCGTGCCCACTACCAGCTTGCTCACAAAGAGGACCTTGTTGGCCGAATCTCCCGGCGGAATAAATGAAAGAACGATTCCGAGGAGAATCACGCTGAACCCCATCATCGCCGCAATCCACACACCGACTTTTCCTCCCGGAATCAGCACTGCGCGCGGATTTGCCGAGCGGTCCTTGCGATAGGCCAGCCGAATCGCGGCTGCGTACATATAGAGGAATGGAATGAAGTACAAAACATCGCAGATACTCACTAGGACTTGATACGACGACTGCATCGTCTCGCTGATCTGCGCTAAAAGCAGTATCGCGCCGGAAAGAATCGCCTGCACAAGAATCGCAACGTATGGCGTTCGCCACCGCGGATGAACTTTTCCGAACGCCTTCGGCAGATACCGGTCAATTCCGGCGACGAACGGCACGCGCGCGATGCCCGCCACAGTCGAGCCGACCCCTCCCGCATTTCCGATCGTAACAAGTACCGCGGCGAGCACTCCGAAAAATCCGATCTTCAGAATCGTCGACCCTGCCGTAATCGCTTGAAACACGCCGCTCAGCGGATCCACTTGCTGCGCCGGTATCAGTCCCAATACGGCCACCGTGCCGACGATATACATGAACGTGACCGCCGCCCCCGCGCCCCAAACCGCGCGCGGCAGTGTTCTTTGCGGGTCCCGAACCTCCTCGCTCATGGTCGCAACAAGTTCAAATCCCGCAAATCCAAAAACCATCTGCGGCCAGAAGTTCACCGTCGCCTGATTCCACATCGGCATCATGTTCTTCCACGTGAAATGCGTGAGCGAGCCGTGAATGTGCCAGATCCACGCGCTGATTCCGACAAGCATCAAAAGTGGAAGATATGTCCCCACCCCTCCCGCGTTTTGCAGCCATTTGCCGATATTCACTCCAATAAGATTGAAAAATACCGCGATAAATAGGAGAACGAAGCAGCCGATCAGGAGAAACTCGCGATTCGTGGCGAGTTCCGCGTGCCCTGCCCCGCCGATGTATGCCGCCATCGACGCGCTCGCCAACAATAACCCGGGGAAATAGAAGACCGTATAAATCCAGTACGTCCACCCCGCCACGAATCCGTGAAAATCCCCGAACGCCTCTTTCGACCACGCGTAGAGCCCGCCCTCATTGGGGTAACGCGATGAAAGCTCATTAATGACGAAGGCGCTCGGCACGAAAAAGAGCAACGCCGCAAGAACCCACAAACTGATCGAAGACGTGCCATTGTGCCCGGCCGCCGCAAGCCACCGCGGCCCAAGCACCGTCACGATATTGAACAGCAGCACGTCCCAGAATCCCAGAACGCGCCTCAATTGTTTTTTAGGGTCGGCCGTAGCGGGCGAGGAATCCAAACTCATCGGCGCGCTCTCACGCCGTCACGTCCAGCGCCGGTATCAGCTCGTCTTGCAAACGGAAATTCCGCAGGAATGGTTCCTCCGATTTTTCGAACTCCGCCCACGTCCCAAAAAATGCGACGCCTGCGTCGTGAAGGAAAATCACGTGGTCCGCGAGGCGCCGCGCCAAATGCGTGTCATGCGTCACGACGATCGATGTCTTATGGAATTTTTCCTTCAGCTTCAGAATCAGCTCGCCCGTATGTCCCGCCATAATCGGATCAACCATCGTCGTCGGCTCGTCATAAAGAATCGCTTCCGGATCCTGCGCCAGCGCCCGCGCAATCGCCACCGCGCGTTTCGTGCCGGTGCTCAATTCGGATGGCAGCTTGTCCGCGAATTGCGAGACCTCCAGCATTTCCAGCAGCTCGCTCACGCGAGCATCCACCGCGTCTCTATCCACATTGCCCAGCGACACCATCGGGAACGCGACATTGTCCTCGACCGTAAGCGAATCGAATAGCGCCCCGGATTGAAAAACCATCGTGACGCGTCGCCGCACCTCGGCAAGACGCGCCTCCGTAAAATTCGTCACGTCCTCGCCTGCGACGATAATCCGCCCCGCATCCGCCTTCAGAAATCCTAAAATCAATTTCAACGACACGGATTTCCCCACGCCGCTGCGCCCCAAAATCACCGCCGTCTCTCCGCGATCCATATGAAAACTCACGTCGCGCAGCACTACCTGCTCGTCGAACGCTTTTGAAACCCCTTGGAATTCGATGTAGTGCTCGCTCACGATTTCGTTCCCTCTCGCTGGCTCTGGCGCGCCTCGTCGTAGTCCTCGGGCGTGTTCACATTCTTGAACAGGCGCCCCTCAGGGTCAAAGGCTTTCCATTCCGCGGGTGCGAGCGTAGCCAAACTCAATCCCGCCAGGCCGTCTGTGACTTTTCGCACGCCGCGCTCCAGCGCCTCCGCAATCGCGGCCCGCGCACTTTTTCGGTACATCGCGCACAGTGGCTCAAATCCACCCTCGTTCAGCGGCATCACCACATCGGCGCGCGAATCAATCGTCCGCGTAATCAGGAATTCGAGCCATTCGCGCGTCAGGAACGGCAGATCGCAGCCCACAATCAAATTCCATTCGCAAGTTGCGACTCGGAGCGCGGTCGCTATCCCGCCCAGTGGCCCAAAATTCTCGTCGTCATCCCCCACCACGCGAAATCCCAAATCCGCGTAAGCATCGGGCGGCCCGACAATCACTGGCGCCTCGCCCGTCAATTCCAGCAAGCGCGCGACATGCACCACGAGCGGCTCGTCGGCAAACATCAGCAGCCCCTTCGCGCGCCCCATGCGCGAACTCCGCCCGCCCGCCAAAATGAATCCGCCCACCGCTTCGCGCTTCGCCATTCTTCGGAACGCCTATGCCATCCTATCGCGGCAGTATAAGTCCCTTATTCATAGCAACCTAGAATAAATCTCCAACTCCATGCCCTCATCTCCCGTCTGCCGAATGCTGTTGACACTCGCCCGAAAACTGATATATTAGCACTCGTCGTCGAGGAGTGCTAACCGTTCCCGGCACCTCACCTCGCGATAATCCCGAAGTCCTTTAGCGGAGGTTACGAAATATGGCAGTGAACATTACCCCGCTGCACGACCGTGTGCTCGTGAAGCGGCTCGAAGAGAAAGAAACCGTCAAGGGCGGCATCATCATCCCCGACACGGCAAAAGAAAAGCCTCAGGAAGGTGAAGTTGTCGCCGTCGGAGCAGGAAAACTCGAGAAGGGCCAGAGAGTTCCTCTCGACGTAAAAGCCGGCGACCGCATCCTCTTCGGCAAATACAGCGGCAACGAAATCAAGATTGACGACGAGGAATATCTCATCCTTAAAGAAGAAGAAATCCTCGCCAAACTCGGCGGCGCTGCAAAAGCGGCTTCCAACAGAAAGTAACGTCCCCGCGTGGAGCAATCCGCCGGGCAAATTTCATTCAAGAGGAAATTGAGGAGGACTAGTTCTCATGGCAAAGCAAATTGTGACTGGTGAGAATTCGCGCCAGTCGATTCTGCGGGGCGTCAACATTCTAGCTGACGCCGTGAAGATCACGCTCGGCCCCAAGGGCCGCAACGCGGTCATCGAAAAGAAGTTCGGCGCGCCGATCATCACCAAGGACGGCGTCACCGTCGCAAAGGAAATCGAGCTGCCCGATTCACTCGAAAACATGGGCGCGCAAATGGTCCGCGAAGTCGCGTCGAAAACTTCCGACGTCGCCGGCGACGGCACCACCACTGCCACCGTTCTGGCTCAGGCCATCTTCCGCGAAGGCGTGAAGACGGTTGCCGCCGGAGCAAGCCCGATGGCCCTCAAACGCGGCATCGAAAAGGCCGTGGAAGTCGCGGTCGAGGAAATCAAGAAGCTCCACAAAGACGTGAAGGGCGACATGATCGCGCAAGTCGGCACGATCAGCGCCAATAACGACAAGCAAATCGGAGCCATCATCGCGGAAGCGATGAAGAAAGTCGGCAAGGATGGCGTGATCACCGTCGAGGAATCCAAGACGATGGAAACCACGCTCGAAGTGGTCGAAGGAATGCAATTCGACCGCGGCTACCTTTCCCCTTACTTCGTCACCGATCCCGAGCGCATGGAATGCGCCCTCGAGGATGTACGCATCCTGATCCACGAAAAGAAAATCAGCTCCATGAAGGATTTGCTTCCCCTTCTCGAGCAGATCGCAAAAATGGGCAAGCCGTTGCTGGTCATCGCCGAAGACGTCGAAGGCGAAGCGCTCGCAACGTTGGTTGTCAACAAGCTCCGTGGCACGCTGCAATGCGCCGCAGTCAAGGCCCCGGGGTTTGGTGACCGCCGCAAGGCCATGCTCGAGGATATCGCCACGCTTACCGGCGGACGCGCTATCACCGAAGACCTTGGCATCAAGATTGAAAACGTGAAGGTCGAAGACCTGGGCCGCGCCAAGAAAATCACCATCGACAAGGACAACACCACCATCGTCGAAGGTTACGGCAAGCCCGGGGAGATCGAAGGCCGCGTCAAGCAGATCCGCACGCAGGTCGAGGACACCACCTCGGACTACGACAAGGAAAAGCTGCAAGAGCGGCTGGCCAAGCTGGTTGGCGGCGTCGCCGTCATCAAGGTGGGCGCGGCAACAGAGACCGAGCTGAAGGAAAAGAAGGCTCGCGTCGAAGACGCCATGCACGCCACGCGCGCTGCGGTCGAGGAAGGCATCGTCCCCGGCGGCGGCACGGCCCTGCTTCGCTGCGTAGCGGCACTCGAGAAGATCAAAGCGTCAGGCGATGAAGCGATCGGCGTCAACATCGTCAAGCGCGCTCTCGAAGAGCCCATGCGGCAAATCGCTCACAACGCCGGAGAAGAGGGCGCGGTGATTGTTGGCCGCGTTCGCGAGTCGAAGGACGACAACTTCGGCTTCAACGCCGACACCGCCGAGTTTGGCGATCTCGTCAAAGCTGGCGTTATCGACCCTGCAAAAGTCACGCGTCTGGCGCTGCAGAACGCAGCGTCCATCGCGGCTCTGATGCTCACCACGGAAGCTCTCGTGGCCGACATCAAGGAAGACGACAAGAAGGCCGCTGGCGCCGGTGGTCCCGGCGGAGGCGGCGGTGGCATGGGCGGCATGTACTAGGCATTTCGCTCATCTCAGCAAACACAAAGGCGCTCCAATTCACCGGAGCGCCTTTTTTAACACGCCTTAACGCACGGAATGTCCATTCCGAGGCCAACGCCTGTCGCGGGTCTAAAGAATCCGCTCTTGTTGCCCCGGAATCGCAAAGCCGTTAGTTCTCTTTTGCTTTTGCGAAACCGGATAACCAATTCTGATC
>DASZCH010000199.1:0-8484 GCA_035943235.1 Candidatus Acidiferrales bacterium | reverse complement strand
CGAGAGTGCCGCCAAACGTGCACCGGCGCGAAGCCTCGTCAGCATCGAGGACGTCGGCGCCGCGACGGCCGTCCTCGCCACGGATTATGCAAAACTGATCACCGGCGAAACGGTCTATGTGGATGCGGGATACCATATCCTGGGCTGACTGTCTGGCACCGTTCGTCCTTCCGGTGTGTAACTTTCGAAAGTGATCAAACCATCGACGATGCGACGGACGACCTGGGCAAAAAGCGCTTCCTTCCCAGCAAAATGGGCATAGACCGTCGGCTTATACTGGCAGGACCAGCTCCGCGACCTCATCGTAGCGCATTTAGATACTCATTTTCTGCAGAATTCGGAGCTTCACAAAAGCTATCTCGGTATTGCACAGTCGAACATTAAATTAAGGTCGCGTAAATTGAGGTCGCAGTGCTTAGACAATGCCGAGAAAACTCGTCGCCGGCAAGTTCTTTGGGGTGGCCTGCCGAGGCGCATTTGGATTGACGATGTCCAAGAACAAAGGTTCAAAACGACCGCGCGAGCGCGGGATGGAAGCAACTCCGTTCAAACGCCGTCGGATTTGCCGAGCGCGATGCCCCGCATATCGCCAAAAGAGGATATTGCAATTGCCACGAAAGCATGGGTGGCTTAAGGCATGCCGCTCACCCTGACCCGCCGTCGGCGCCGATTGCTTTTTACGAAATTCGATTGCCGATGGCTGTCGGGCCGCCCTTTTGGTGTTTATTGTGGCCGTGTTGGCGTTTTGGCCTGCGCGGTGGACCATTCCGCTCAACCAGCAGCTTTAGAAAACTTAAACATGCAGCCATCCAAGAAAAGTGATTAACAACCGAATGCTCAGGTCAAAGAAGAAAGTCGTTTCCTTCTGGTGCAAAGAGCACCAGTCATTGTTCGTTTGCGCTGTCATGTTCGCACTAGCAGCCAAATATTTCTGAGCACAGGGTTCAGCGTTACGGACATCGGATTTGGGCTAAAAGTTAATTACTTTTATCCGCATCCGCTCGCACTTATACTGTGCAAAATTGGCGGTGTTGACTTTCGATTGTCCATTGATCGGTTCGGTGGCTGGCATGCAGATTATGCACAAGCGGAGAGCCAGATTACCGATCGTTGCCGCGCAGCTCCTGTCGGGTATCGCCGGCCTGGCATTGATCACATTCGTCTGCTTTCGTCTTGGGGTTGGCGTTGCGAGGACGGGCTTTGTTTTTGTCATTCTGGTCGCGCTGGTTTCGCTGCTGGGCAGCCTCAGCGCTTCGGTTGTTTTATCGATCCTCGCCGCAGCCTGCCTAAACTACTTCTTCACGCAGCCATTATTCGAGTTCCGCATCGATCTTCCGGAGGATGTTGAGAGGATCGCAGCCTTCTTGGCGACCTCGCTGGTCATAGCAGTGCTAACCACGAGGGTGCGTGCGAGCGAGGGTCGCTACCGCACCTTCGTGGATAACGCGACTGATGCCTTCTTTCTGCTGGACGAGGATTGGACGGTGCTCGACGTCAATCGCCAGGCCTGCGACGTTCTGGGATACAGCCGGGAAGAACTGATCGGCAAACATAAAAGTGATTTCGACGTCGGTCTCGACGATACGGCCATTCAGCGGCTGAAACAGCGTGTTGTCGCTGGGGAGGCGCTTACATTTGAGACTTGTCATCGGCGCAAGGATGGCACCTCCTTCCCGGTGGAGGTTCGTGTCAGCCAGTTTGCGCAAGGTGGACGTCGGTTTTTGTGCTTGGTGCGCGACATCACCGAGCGTAAGCGGGCGGACGATGAGCTGCGCGCGAGCGAGGAGCGCTTTCGGAGCGTCGTCGATCACGCAATGGATGGTTTCTTCCTGTTCGACGAGCACCAGGCCATTGTCGACGTTAATAAGCAGGCGTGCGAGAGCTTGGGCTACAGCCGCGAGGAGATGATAGGAATGCGTCCGCGCGACTTCGATGCGGCGCTGGACCAAGCATCGATCGCGCGGATTGGCGAGCGGATAAACACGGGGGAAACGGTAACCTTCGAGACCCTTCATCGGCGCAAGGATGGAACCGTATTTCCGGTGGAGGTTCGCGCTCGCCAGTTCCAGCGCGGAGCATATCGGTTTCGGCTATCGTTGGCGCGCGACATCACGGAACGCAAGCGCGCGGAGGAAGCATTACGCGAGAGTGAAGCCAAGTTGCAGAAGGCGCAGCGGATCGCGCATTTTGGGTGGTGGGAGCGGGATTTAAACACCAATCACGTGTCTCTTTCGGACGAGGTTTGTCGAATCTTTGGGTTGCGCGCTGTCGATTTGCCAGAATGGCACGACCGCTGGCTCAACCTGATTCACCCCGAGGACCGGCCGCGAGTGGCCGAGGCTGCTGCAGCTGCGCTGCTGCGCGGCGGTGCACGCTATGACGTTGAATACCGGGTGGTGCGCACGGATGGCACCGAGCGAACAGTCCACAGCCAGGGCGACGTAACGTGGGACGAATCGGGGCGGCCTCTGCGCCAGTTTGGCGTGCTGCAGGACATCACGGAGCTGAGGCGGACGGAGGAAGAGCTGCGGGAGAGCGAGGCACGCTTTCGTACCCTCATTCAATTCTCCTTCGACGTGTACTGGGAGACCGATGCGCAGCATCGGTTTATCCGACAGGAGTTTGCTGAAAGGCTAGCTGAAGCGCCGCCAGCGGGCTCCGAAATCGGCAAGACTCGATGGGAAGTGCCTTACCTAGAACCTGATGCAGAGTCCTGGCGCAAGCACCGAGAGATTCTCGATGCCCACCTGCCATTTCGGGACTTCGAGCTTGCGCGACCTTCGCCTGAGGGCGGCAAGCGCTATGTGTCCGTGTCTGGGCTGCCGGTATTTGACAAGTGGGGACGTTTTATAGGCTACCGAGGCGTGGGACGGCACATCACCGAGCGAAAGAGGGCCGAAGAGGCACTCCGACGCAGCGAAGCCTATCTGACCGAAGCGCAGAAGCTGAGCCACTCCGGCACCATTGTTTTTAACGCGATAGGGCCTGTCTACTGGTCGAAGGAGAGTTACCAAATCTGGGGTTTGGATCCGCGGCAGGGTCTCCCCGACCTCAAAAATGTGCTGCAACGGATACACCCAGACGATCGCGAAATCGTAAACAAAGAGGCTTTTGAGGCACTGCGCCAAAATAGAGAGTACGCAACCGAGTTCAGAATCGTTCTTCCTGATGGGACAGTCAAAAATCTCGAATCCATCGGCTATCCTTTGCTCTCCGCCGATGGAGAACCTGAAATGATTGTCACTCACATCGACGTGACGGAACGCAAACGCGCGCAAGCGGAGCATGAGAGACTTCGCCAGCTCGAGGCAGACCTGGCCCACATGAATCGCCTGAGCATAATGGGAGAGTTGACAGCCACTCTGGCTCACGAGATTCTGCATCCGATCGCCACTGCGCGCAACAACGCCCGTTCCGCCCTGCGGTTTTTGGACATGGACCCGGCGGATCTGGGCGAAGTCAGGGAAGCTCTCGAGTGCGTCGTACGGGATGCCGATCGAGGCAAAGATATCGTTAGCCGCATCCGTGAACACATCAAGAAAGCGCCTCCGCGAAAGGATCGTTTTGACATCAATGGGGCGATTAGCGAAGTCATTGTAATGGTACAAAGCGCGATCGACAAAAATTGCGTCTCAGTTTCCACCCGCCTCATGGAAGGCTTGATGCCCGTTCAGGGCGATCGTGTTCAACTGCAACAGGTCGTCCTAAATTTGGTCTTGAACGCGGTAGAGGCAATGAGCTCGGTTGAGGGGATGCGAAAGTTATCGATTAGCACCGAGCAAAATGAAGCGGGTGACATCCTCGTCGCGGTGCGCGATTCAGGACCGGGCCTCGATCCCAAACAGCCCGATCGGGTTTTCGAGCCTTTCTACACTACAAAAGCTAGCGGAGTCGGAATGGGACTATCGATTTGCCGGTCAATCATCGGCGCGCACGGCGGGCGCTTGTGGATAGATGCCAATCAACGCGGCGGCGCAGTATTCCAATTCACCCTGCCTGCGGCTCAAGAAGAAGACTCATGAATTTTCTTTGGCCTCATTACTGGACTTGAGAGCCGAACGAAGGCACCGTTCAAGCTGGTAATCGTCAACTGGCTTGCAGAGGTAACAGACGACTCCATCGTTCACTGCGCGGTTCCGATCAACCTCATCCGGATACGCGGTAACCAGGATCGTCGGGATAGCGTGCCCCGCCTCAACCAGGTGCCTGTGCAGTTCTAGTCCAGTCATTCCCGGCATGTTGATATCGGTGACCAAGCAGTCGGTGTTAGCGAGAATCGGCGATGCCAGAAATTTGGCTGCCGAGGAGAATGCCTCTACAGTATAGCCGAGCGCTCCCATGAGCTTTTGCATGGACTCGCGAAAAGGTTCGTCGTCCTCGACGAGAGAGATCAGGTTACGTTTCGGCATCCGGATTCGCTATGTAGGCGGGCGCCATACAAGTCGCTCGCACAACTGTAATGTCGGTGAAGGTTTCCGACAAAGCAACGCCGCCGCTCGTAAGCCATGGCTTATTTTGTCGTGTATCCGCTTAGGCAAAGGGGCTGTTCATATCCTTTGCGTGTAAGTACAATGAAGATCACTCAGTTGGGACAAGATGCGCCTTTAGCGCAGGATGCGTGACGCGAACCCCAGTGTCTTGATCGTCGATGACGATCCCGAGTTTCGCGACTCGGTGGCGCGGCTGTTGCGGACGATCGGCCTGGACACCCAGCAATTTTCGTCTGTTGCCGATTTCTTCAAGGCCGTTGCACCGGATGGCCCAACCTGCTTGGTGCTCGACGTGAGATTGCCGGGCTTAAGCGGACTCGAGCTTCAGCGCGAACTTGCCGACGCGAACAGGCAACTGCCCATCATCTTTATTACCGCGCACGGTGACATACCAATGAGTGTGCAGGCGATGAAGGGGGGCGCCATAGAGTTCCTCACAAAACCATTCCGTGATCAGGACCTCCTCGATGCCATCGAGACTGGCCTTGCTCGCGACCGTGCCCGCCGGGAAAATGAGAAGGCCCTAGGTGCTCTCAGAGAGCGTTTCAATACGCTCAGCTCCCGCGAACGCGAGATCATGTTTCAAGCCACAGCGGGTCGTCTCAACAAACAGATCGCCCACGAAATGGGCATCGCTATATCAACTGTGAAGGTGCATCGCACTAACCTAATGCGAAAGATGAAGGCCCGATCGCTTCCCGAGCTCAGCCGAATGGCGGATATCCTCAAGTCGGCACTAGACAAATCGCAGCGCTCCTAAGCTCTCGATCGCCATGAGCTCGGCTGAGTCTCTCGTTTGCCGATCACCGTCTCTCGTAGTTTTTTGTTCGGTCATTTGTTTATGCTCACCGCAGAGCTGTTCCTTTGGTCGAAGACTGATCGGCACGCGGCGCTAAGATTTGACACGTTATACCTGAGGCAGCTTTCAACCTTAGCGGCATCAGGAATGTAGCCTGCGCATAACCGGAAAGCGTCAGGGGTGCATGACATCCTCTGCTCACTCGTCCCTCGATAATCCTGCGCGAGGGAAATCGTGGTCCAAAGGAATGCTGCCAGCAGTACAAACAACAGACTGGCTTTTGACGAGACTCCGCGCGTTCCCAGATAAATCAAGAGAAGCATGGATCTCTCCTCTGCATTGTCTTAGGTTCGATGGCTAAGGAGAAAATCCTAACGCGGTGCTCGGCGGATGACCGCAGATATCGGCTTAGGTTCGTTTTTCTCGATCGGTTGCAGGAAAAACCACTCGAGATAAGTCATGGCAGTCCGTTCTTGTGGTAGCGGTTTCGATGGATGAGCCACGAACGAGTCGCGGCACAACCTTGAGCAATACCGCCGCTTGCTGAACCAGCCGCGCCGGTGACAAACAAGTCCAATATCGCGATTGCAATCGGGATTTGAGCATTTCATGACACTTTCCTCCGGCGATCTTTACCATTCGACAAATACTCGCCTCCCGCGAAACACCGCATGTCGCAGGAGATTAACCGCGTATGAGAATCACGGACGTATTCCTTCACGACAATCCCGCCGCACATCGCGCAGCGCTCATCCCTGTGTGGAGACAATCATCGACGAGAACGAACCTCGTTCGGCGCTGACTGATCGCGAAATACAGATTAGCGCTCAAAATCACCTCCATCAGTTACGTGGTCGCTATCGTCAAGAAATAGCCAAGTGCGCTTTAAATCGCGTGAGTAGACAGAATAGTGAAGGATGTTCGTGCGCCGGATTTCACTTTCGAGATAACGGCGGCAAGCTTCCAAGGCCGCCACCTGTGTCTTATGCTCAGATAAAGAAGTAAGAGTTTCTTCATTGAACGCGATCCAACGATCTCTGGACACGTCAAAGGCGGCTCCGAATATCGACATGGCTCGCTCCTTTGTCTTGGGGAAACTATCTGTTCGTTCACCCAAGTATGTCAGTCGGCGTCAGGTCCGAATCGCTAAGCGTTGGCTTAACTGTGCTGGCCCAGGAAGAAGCCCCTAGTCCATGGATTGAGTACGAACTGCAGCCGCGTATTCGCAAAAATCTGTCGGACAAGGGGCGCTAACGATCATGCTCGTCGAGGAGTGAGCTGCCCCCTGATACGCCAGTTGCGCGCAAATTACCGGGGCTAAGCCTTGGTATGAGCTAGCTAGCCGATTAGCCCATCAAATAGACCTCGGTCGGAATTCAGGCCAATTAGCGCCTCGTGTAACTTCAATGCGAAGGTGATTTCATTTGGTGAGGAAATGAAGACTTGCGCTGAACACCCTGCTGTATCCGACCTCAGTAAATTCGAATTCCGGCACGTCGAGGAGAATTGGCGGCGCGCTGAGGAGAACTTGGGATGAAGATCACCAAAACTTTGTCTCGCGCGAAGTCAACCAATGCACCGCAAGCAGAACAGGTGCGAAGCAATCAGAGCGGCGGTCAGATATTTGGCTTAGCTGTAACCGGGGTGTTCTTCGTCATGCTGATCTTGAATGCAGTCTTTTATTAGTGCTTCGAATGCCATCTACCGGAACGGATGAGGGAGCCAAGCTACGCCCCTTATTGGGAGTAAACCTAAATGACGCGGCCAGTTATTGTTTGGAGCATAATAGTTTGCATCGCAGTCTGGTGTGCCCCGTATGTTTACGCTCTGAACGATTTAGTTGCGTGGTGGTGATCCAGATGGCGAGCTCGCAATGTCCTCAGCGTCTCATCGAGAGCTTTATGGCGAGTCGTCGCGATCGTCAGCGAGTAAGCGGAGCCGACTTCCGCTAATGGGAAGGCCCGGCCGCGCTTCTACCATCGGAAACGTAGAGCCTGATGGTAATCAGCACAGGAGCGCGATTGATCCATGTCAAAGCACTCCGGACGACTCCTCGGTATGATAACCTCGCATCTTTCATTGATCTGGCGGGCAGTACGGACAGGCCAGAGGAGTGATCCCAGCGGCCTTGGAAGCGCGGCGGAGCCGACGCGCGCCATTACACCTCGAGCTGATGCATGGAGTAGAGCATGACAAACAAGCCCGACGAATTGCTGCCTTCCGCCAAGGAGGTGATGCAACAAATTGCACTCGCTGAGGCGGAAGAGGCCAAAAAGCAGGCGCAAGCGCAAGCGGCGGCAGCGGCCGAGAAAAAGGCCCTCATCGATCAATTGAGCAAACCGCCGGGCACTTCCGACGAGGAAGCGATCCGGCGCGGGTTGGAAATCATCCACCGGGCGATCAAGAATCGGCTGACCGAGGTTGAGATCATTCGCTTTCCCAACGATCTCTGCACGGACAAAGGCCGCACGATCAATCAGCAGGAGCCGGGCTGGGAAAACACACTCACCGGCGCGCCAAAGGAAATCTATCAGTTTTGGGACAAGTATTTTCGGCCACGCGGCTACAAGCTGAAAGTACAAATCGTGGACTTCCCCGGCGGTTTGCCGGGTGACATTGGCATGACCGTTAGCTGGCGCTGATCGTCGGAGATGGAGATTTAAAATGAGCAGCAAACAAACACCTGTACCACAAGCACAGTTCTCATCCGACACGTTCGGGATATTCGGCCCGGCGATGGAATACGGGATCGATGCGGCCCAGCGCACGGTGCTGTTCTGGGACGTCATGCGTCAGCGCGGCAATCAATATCGCGAGCATCTCGCGCAGACTGTGCCGAATGTGCTCGATTACGAGGCGGAGCTGATAATCGATGGACGCACACTGAAGCGTCCGGTGAACTATGGCCTGGTGCGCATTGTTCCGCCAAAAGGAACAGTTTTCGATCCCACCAGACGCCCCTTTGTCGTGGTCGACCCGCGCGCGGGCCATGGTCCGGGCATTGGCGGCTTCAGGGCCGACAGCGAGATCGGCGTCGCCTTCAAAGCGGGCCATCCCTGTTATTTCGTGGGCTTCCTGCCCGACCCAATGGCCGGCCAGACCATCGAGGACGTTGCGCGCGCCGAGGCAGTCTTCCTCGAGAACGTGATCGCCTTGCATCCCGAGGCCGAGGGCAAGCCGTGCGTTATCGGTAAC
>DASZCH010000198.1:0-24763 GCA_035943235.1 Candidatus Acidiferrales bacterium | reverse complement strand
CGCCTATGCCGTTGTTCCCATCTTTCTGATTTTGAGCGCGGTGTTCTTCAACATGTATTTAGCGGAGGGAATCAAGGCATCCTTCGAGGCGAGCATGGAAGCAATGCAAGGCGGCGCTGCGGTTCCGTTTGATGTGCCGAGCGCCGTGATGGGAGCGTTCCTGAGTCTTGTGGGCACCATTCTGCTTTTTTTAACCCCGCTGCTGACGATGGGCGTGTACTCCGAAGAGCGCAAGCGCGGGACGATGGAGCTCTTGCTCACGTCGCCGATTACGGACTCGCAAATTGTGCTCGGGAAGTTTTTTGCTTCGCTGAGCCTTTTCGTGATCATGATTCTGCCGACGGTGCTGTACGTGATTTACATGTTTGCGCACAGCGAGCCCGTGCCGCCGTGGAGGCTGATCGCCGGAGGCTATCTGGGCGTGTTGCTTCTCGGCGCGACATTGCTGGCGATTGGTTCGTTCCTTTCTGCTCTCACGGAGAACCAAATCGTCGCGGGCGTGCTGGTGCTCGGCATATCGCTGCTTCTGTGGGTCGTTGGATTCTTTGCGGGAACGGGAAATGGAGTGATTGCGCAATCGCTGCAATACGCGGCTATTTTGCAGCACTACAATCCGTTTGTGCGTGGCGTGATTGATACGACCGGATTGATCTTTTTCGGGAGCTGGATTTTCTTTGCCATATTTCTGACGATGCGCGCTGTGGATTCCATGCGCTGGCGGCGCGCTTGATTTTTTTAGGGAGGAAAGAGGGTAAGGCAAGATGAAATGGGATCGAAGGGAGTTAGCCCGGCTTGCTGGAGCGCTTGGGCTCGCGCTGTTGATTGCCGGCTACGTTCGTTATACCGTTCTGGAACAATTCCAACTTGCAAATAAAATCCTGCTGATCGCCGGTGGCGTGCTGGTGCTGGCGTGGATTGTTCTCGATTTTCCCACGCTGATTGGATTTTTCTCGAAACGTTCCTCGAAGCTGGGCACGAATACATCCGTATTGATTATCGCCGTGCTCGCCATTCTGGTTTTCATCAATTATTTGGGATTCCGGCATCACAAGACGTTTGATTTGACTAGCGAAAAACTCTATACGCTATCGGATCAAACGAAGAAAATCGTCAAGCCAATAAAAGCCGACGTCGATATTTTCCTGTTCGCGAAATCCTCTGATCCCCAGGTTCAACAGCTTCGCGACCAAATGGCGGAGTACGAGAACCTGAATCCTCACATTCACTTTCGCGCGGTGGATCCCCAGGAGCATCCGGACCTGACGAAACAATACGGAGTAGCGCGTGAAGGACAAGTGATCGTCGTTAGCGGGAAGAACATTCAGCGCCTGGAAGAAACGACGGAACAGGACTTTGCTTCCGCGATCCTGAAGGCTACTTCTACCACCGTAAAAACCGTCTGTTTTGTCGAAGGGCATGGCGAAAAATCGACGAGCGCATCCGACGGAAAAGGGTACAGCGCGGTAGCCGGAGAACTCGCGAAAGAAAATTACCAGGTTAAATCTGTAAATTTGGTTACTTCAAACGATGTGCCTTCCGACTGCAGTGTGCTGGTTGATGTAGGCCCGCAGAAATCTTTCTTTCCGCAGGAATCACAGATGGTCGAGAAGTATCTTGATGGCGGCGGGAAAGCGATGCTGTTGTTGGATCCGGGTACGGATCCAAAACTGGACGATATCTTGCAGGCATGGAACATCAAGCTGGGCGATAACTACGTGATTGACGTGAGCGGCGTGGGAAGGTTGCTGGGAACAGGGCCGGGCATTCCGCTGGTCGTGGATTACGGCGATAGCCCGGTAGTGCGGGATTTCAAAGGCTCCATGACGTTTTTTCCACTGGCGAGAACCATTTCAATAGCGGATGCCTCGAAGACAGAGCCTCAATCGGTCGAGCTCCTGAAAACTTCCTCGGCCAGTTTCACCGTGCCGAATTTGGGAAACGGGACGGTGAAATACGATCCGAAGACGGACCAGCGCGGGCCGCTGTCGCTCGGCGTAGCGGCGGAGAAGAAATTGGGCTCAGCGGATGCGCGGCTGGTCGTGATCGGCAATTCCGAGTTTGCGGCGAATCAATGGGTGGGACAGCAGCGCAATGGCGATCTCTTTTTCAATGCAGTCAATTGGCTAACCGCGGAGGAAAATCTGATTTCCATCCGCCCGAAGGAGGCTGCCAATCGCCGCGTGACATTGACGGAAGCGCAGCAGCGGGAATTGTCGTGGTTCAGCATGGTGTTCCTGCCGCTGATTGTGATTATTGGCGGAATTTATATTTGGGTGAAACGTCGCTAACCGGCCATGAAGAAGAGCACATTGATCGTGGTGGTTGTTGCGATTGCTCTGGGCGCCTTCGTTTATTTTTACGACAGCAAACATAGCGTCGCTCCGCCCACCGATGAAGCGTCGTGGAAACCAGCCTTCGCGGTGAAAGCAGACCAGATTACTGGCTTGACGATCGCGAGCGCAGCTGGTAAGACGGTTTTCGCGAAGCAAGGGAACGACTGGCAGATAACACAGCCGGTAAGCACACGAGCTGACCAGACGAGCATCAGCGGCATTGTGAACGATCTGAGCACCGCCAAGATCCGGCGGTCGTTCGCGCCTACCGATAGCCTGTCAAAGTACGGTCTTGCTCAGCCTGCCGTGACGATTGAATTTCAGCAAAAGGGCGCCGCGGAGCATACCGTTCGGCTGGGCGACAAGGATTTTTCAGGCAGCCTTGTCTATGCCCTGATCGACACGTCAAAGAACATTGACCTATTACCTGTTTCCCTCTTGGACGAAACCGGCCAACCACTGGCCCAGTTGCGCGACCGCTCCGTGCTGGATCTAAGCAGCGCCGATATTACAGGCATCACGATTGATAATCCGAGCGGCACAATTGCCATTACGAAGAATGGTTCCACGTGGGAGATCGCCAAGCCCAAACGGGCGCTTGCTGATTCCGGCGCTGTCGATTCGCTCGCAAGCGCCCTATCGACGGATAAATTCACTAGCGTCACGAGTGAATCTTCCGATGACTCGGCAAAATATGGGCTGAACCACCCGTCAGTCAGCGTGACGGTCGCGACCAAGGGGAAAGAGCTTCATTTGCTGGTCGGCAAAAAGGATGGCGAGAACTATTACGCACGCGACGCCGCGCGACCCATGGTCTTCGAAATCAGTTCGACCGTTTACGAGGCGCTCGATAAGAAATTTTTCGATCTTCGCGATAAATCGATTCTGCACTTTGATCCGAGCAACCTGGCCGATGTGCAGATCCGCAATGCGAACGGCACGATTCAGTGTGCGCAGGGCAAAGATGATCAATGGACGATGATCCAGCCCGCCGCAGACAAAGGGAAGGCCATTCAGAGTTGGAAGTTGCTGGATCCCATCCAGAACGTCCGCGCAAAGCAAATCTATGACGCGCCATCGCGGGCCACCTTATCGCGCCTGACCAAACCTGCCATTGAAGTGATCCTCACGGACAAATCCGGAAAGAACACAACGGTAGACATCTCTGCTGCCATCGGCGACAGCGTGTACGTTCGTACGACCGCCGGTCCGGAGGTCTATGAGGTGAACACGCAGATCCTCAAAGACCTCGGTTTCAAGGCCGCTGACTTATTCATCTGAGTTTCGTTGTGAGTGTTAGCGTTGCGCGCGTTACGCGGCCTGAGTTGCCCGTACTTCCTCGCCCGGCACGCCGTCCTTTGGCCATGCAGCGAGCAAAAGAATGTTGCCGGTAATCGGCGAGACATGAATGTAGTAGACGTCGGAACCGCTCTCAACTTCGTAAAAATCCGGGCGTTTCGGGTCGCATTCCACGCGCGCCCCGCCTGCCAGCAAACGCCGAAGGGTATCGACGCGCTCCTGCGTGTGATGCCGCGGATTCTCAATGTTTACTTCGTGCTCTAGTTTCATCACCATGGCCCAACTTCCTTTCCCCTTCACCTTGAAATACGCTCGAATACCCTGAAAAGTTCCAACTGTTTTCCTCTTTCCATCTTAGACGTTAGAGAGTGGCAAACGTCTCAGCAAACTTGGGTTTATGTTCCATATTGCAACTCAGGGGAAGCGGGGCGGCACGCCTGGGTGGTAATCAACTTGAGACTTGCGCAGCGCCTCCGAAGTTGCGATACTCCCGCGACGCTAGGAAATCCTGTGAAGAAGAAAACCACGACAAAAGCGAAGAAGGGCACAGCTCGATTCCGACGTGACCGCCGACGGAAACACCGGCACTGGCAAGTGACGGTGTATTATCGCGACGGAGAGAAATTCGCCCGGGTCTATATTGACAGAGAGCGTGCGACTCGCTTTGCGGACCGCCAGAAAAAATCTCCGGTCGTCAAATCGACTCGCATCCTCGAAGTCAACTAGCCGAATTTTTCTGGCCGCGCTCTCGATTCCGGAACGTTGCATTCTTGCGTGGTCGAAGTTCGCGCGGGCCTTGTGGCGTCCTGACGGGCGTGCTATAAAAGATTTGCTCCAAGTCTTGCCCGTCTGGGCGGCCGTAGTATAGGGGTAGTACGACAGCTTGCCAAGCTGTAGGCGGGGGTTCGAGTCCCCTCGGCCGCTCCATATTTTCTCCACCAGCATCCTGTCGCATCTCTTTGCAGTGGCTGTGGGGCCGTGCTAGAGTTCTGCTTCGCCCGGACCTCATGCTCGCATATCTCTGCGGACCAATTGAATTCGCCGCCGGCGGCGGCAAGCTCTGGCGGCAGAAACTCGCTCCGTTTCTCCGCGATCATCTTGGCCATCACGTTTACGATCCCGCGCAGGACGAAAAGAAAAACCTCACCGACGAAGAAGCCGCGCACTTTCGAGACTGGAAGTTGACTGACCTTGAGCGTTTTCGCCGCGTGGTTCGCAAGATCATCCATTTTGATCTCGACCTGATCGAGAACAAGGCTGACTACGTCATTTGCTTCTGGGGAGACGCCAACGCGCAAAGCGGCGGCACGCCGGCCGAACTGACTGTTGCCTACCGGAAAGGTATCCCGGTATACATGGTGACGCCGCTGCCGCTGGAACAAATCAGTGGGTGGATGCTGGCGTGTTCCGACCAGGTCTTTAAATCCATTGAGGACCTAAAGACATTTTTGAACGCCCGATTTGCACGGGAAAAGCAGTCGCAGCTTTGGAAAGAATAGTTCCCCTTCAGGATTGTTCTTAACGGATCGCCCATGACTAAAATCATTGTCGCCGTCGGGAGCACGCGCCGGCCCAAGTTGAATGCCGTCTGGGAAGCATTGACAGTTGTTGGACCGAGCCTCGACCCGAATGCGCCCTTCGAAGTTGTGGGCGAGGAGGCGGCAAGCGGAGTCCGCCACACGCCGCTGTCGCGAGCTGATTTAATGACAGGCGCGCGCAATCGGGCCGAGGCGCTTGCGAAACGCGCGAAAGAAGAAAATTTGCCTTGGGATTATTTCGTGGGATTGGAAGGCGGATTGGATGTCCTGGATAACGGCGATTCACGCAGCGTTTTTCTGCAAAATTGGGCATATGTTGCGAACAAGGATGGGCGTGGCGCGTACGGGCAATCGGGAAGCATTCTTCTGCCGGAAACTCTGGCGCGGCAGGTGGTGGACGAGGGCGTCGAACTGGGCGTTGCAATCGATGCGTTTGCCGGCGGACATGGGATTCGCGACGCGCAAGGCGCGTGGGGAGTGCTGACGCGCAACATGATCACGAGGCAGGACGCGTTCCGCACGGCTGTGATCAACGCATTCGCGCCATTTTTCAACGCTGCGCTGTACGGGCCTTTGCGAAACACCGCGCAACGGTAGCGCGTATTCCAAAGCGTGACGTGTTTTATGCGCGCAAATTTTCACAGAAAATTGTGTTAGCCTAGGCATATCAACCCAGGAGAGAACGTGGACATCGTCAAGGGGAATATGGGCTGGATCGAAGTGATCGTCGGCCCGATGTTTTCCGGCAAGAGCGAGGAACTGATTCGGAGGCTGCGGCGAGCGGAAATTGCGCGGCAACGCGTGCAAATCTTCAAGCCGTTTATCGACCAGCGCTATTCCTCGAATGGGATTGTTTCGCATTCTGGCTTGGAGATTGCTTCGGGACTGGTGAGCACCGGCGCGGACATTCTGGGGAAAGTGGAGCCGCGAACGGAAGTGGTGGGTATCGACGAGGCGCAATTTCTCGGTGAGAGCCTGCTTGAGTGCTGTACGCGGCTGGCGGATTCCGGCAAGCGAGTGATCGTTGCGGGACTCGATACGGATTTCATGGGGCGTCCTTTCGAGCCCATGCCCCGGCTGTTAGTGGTCGCAGAGGAGATTACAAAGTTGCTCGCGATCTGCGTGCGTTGCGGTAATCCCGCGGTGAACACGCAACGCCTGGTCGCTTCTGAGGAGTTGATTGTCGTCGGCGCGGGCGGAATGTATGAGGCGCGCTGCCGCCGTTGCTTTGAACCTCAGCTTGCATTGGAAAAGATCGACGAACAGGCTGCGGCGGGTAAGTCAAAGGCTGCGGCAAGATAGCTCTTTCTGCCAGAGTTTCGCTATTTCCGGTACTTCCCACATGCCTATTATCAGCAAGAATGCCCGGAATCGC
This sequence comes from Candidatus Acidiferrales bacterium, assembly GCA_035943235.1. Classification (GTDB taxonomy): domain Bacteria; phylum Acidobacteriota; class Terriglobia; order Acidiferrales; family UBA7541; genus DAHUXN01. Next base: position 18,218 of record DASZCH010000198.1, on the reverse strand, counting down.
GCCCAAAATGGTATGATTTCATTTCAACCAGCGAAAAGCGGGCAGTCCCATTAGGCTCGCTGGCTTAGAATGAATAATGCATCCATGTCCCGATTAAGTATCCTCGCGAGCGCGATGTTGCTGCTGGCGTGTTTCGACCTGCCTCACGTCTATCCGCTTCGTCCGGAGCCGGTGAAACCGCTGCAAGCTAACCTGCCTGCAATGTCGTCTCCACCGGACCTGTTCCTTGCCATCGTTCAGTCCGCAGTGGGCAAGAAACAGTCCCTCGACCAACAATCGAGAATTGCCTTGATCCGTTATGTGGATGGCGAATTCGCGCGCGTGGTTCAATCCATTCCGTCGTGGAAGCGCGGATTTCGGTACAAAGTAGGGCAGCCGCTCGATGCGAAGGATTTGCGCCAGGCGCTGATGCGTGGCGCGGCGGCCAATCCGGGTGATCACGTACAAATCAGCAGCATCGAATTTCGTTCCAACGAGATCGTCATCGGCATTAATGGTGGGACAAAGAAGCACTTCAATTGGCGGCAGCACGTTCAAGTCAGCATGGGCCCCATGGGGCCGCCATCGACGGTGCCCACGTCATCAGGCCCAACCAAAATGGGAGCCCTGCTCATCCTCGACTATGGCCGCGCCGTGCCCAATCTAAGCCCGGATGAATTGAAACACGACCTTGCGCCCTTCCTCGATTTCGCAGGTGAACATTCCTCGGCAGTGAATTGGGTGGAGACGCTTCCTCCGCGGTTCCAACAGGCCATCAAAGATCACACAGCCGTCGTCGGCATGAACCACGACATGGTGCTGGCTGCCATGGGCCGGCCAGATAAGAAAGTCCGGGAACTCGACGACGAGGGCAAACAAACCGAGGACTGGATTTATGGGCACCCGCCTTCCAAGACGGTTCTGGTGACTTTTAGCGGAGAAAAAGTGATTCACGTCAAAACCTACAGTTAACCCCGCGTTGACTTTTCCCGTGGCGCACCCTAGCATCTGCTTTTATCGTATGATGCGTACGATTCCGTAGTCCGGCCTCGATTCAAGCTCATATGCGGAGGGGAAGGATGCCGGTTAAAGTTGCCATCAACGGGTTTGGCCGCATCGGACGCAACTTCTTTCGAACAGCGCTTGGCGATTCGTCAATCGAAATCGTGGCAGTTAATGACATCACCGATGCGAAGACATTGGCGCATCTGCTGAAATACGATTCCATCCTCGGAAATTTGCCCAATAAAATTCAGTCGAGTGACGACGAAATCCGCGTGGACAGCCATGCAATCCAAGTGTTCAAAGTTAAGGATTTGGCCTCGGTGGATTGGCCTTCGACCAAGGCGGAAATTGTGGTCGAATCGTCTGGAGTCTTCAACAAGGGACCCGAGGCTCGCAAGCACATCCGTGGTTCAGTCAAGAAAGTTTTGATTACAGCGCCGGCGACTGACCCGGACTGCACGCTGGTGCTGGGAGTGAACGAAAAAACCTACGATTCGGCGAAACACGATGTCGTATCGAATGCCTCCTGCACCACCAATTGCCTCGCGCCGGTCGCGAAAGTGCTCCTCGATACTTTTGGTATCGTTGTTGGCACGATGACAACGATTCACTCGTACACAAACGATCAACGGTTGCTCGATTTGCCGCATAAGGATCTGCGGCGCTCGCGTGCCGCGGCTCTTTCCATGATTCCGACGTCTACGGGAGCCGCGAAGGCTCTTCATCTGGTCATTCCGGAACTTAAGGGCAAGCTCGATGGCTATGCGTTGCGTGTTCCGACGCCGGATGTGAGCGTGGTCGACCTGACTGTGCTAACGGAAAAACCGGCAACGGTCGATAGCGTGAACGAAGCATTTCGTCGCGCGGCGAGCGGACCCTTAAAGGGCATTCTCGATATAACGGACGAGGAACTTGTGTCCATCGACTTCCTGGGTAATTCACATTCGGCGATCGTTGATGCCGGTAACACACGCGTCGTGGGATCCAACTGCGTAAAAGTAGTAGCCTGGTACGATAACGAATGGGGCTATTCCTGCCGTTGTCTGGATCTGATTAAGTTCATGGCCGAGCGGCTCTAAGCTCACACGCGTTTCGCGAATCGAGTCCGCCGATATGAAAAAGTTATCCATCAAAGACTTGGAACTCTCCGGGAAACGCGTGTTCATTCGCGCGGATTTCAATGTCCCGCTCGCGAACAGAAGGGTCGAAGACGACACGCGCATTCGCGCTACGCTGCCTACGCTGAAGCTGGCTATCGATCGTGGTGGGCGGCTCGTGATTGCCTCGCATCTGGGCCGCCCGAAAGGCAAACCGGAATCCAAGTACAGCCTTGCACCGATAGCTGAGCGGCTGAAGGAACTACTCGGGAAGCCGGTGATTTTTGCCTCCAATTGCGTCGGTGCGGAACCCGAATCCCGCAGCAAAGCTTTGAAGAATGGGCACGTGCTTCTTCTCGAGAATGTCCGGTTCCATCCCGGGGAAGAACAAAACGACGAAGGCTTTTCACGCCAATTGGCTGCCCTGTGTGATGGAATTTATGTTGACGATGCTTTTGGCTCGGCGCACCGCACCCACGCATCCGTCGTTGGCATCACGAAATTTGTGCAGCAAGCCGCGGCCGGATTGCTGATGGAGCAGGAGCTTGAATATTTAGGTAAAGCGCTCACAAATCCCGAGCGGCCGTTTCTCGCGATCCTGGGCGGCGCAAAAGTCTCCGAAAAAATCGACGTGATTCGGAATTTGATCAAGATAGCCGACACACTTTTGATCGGCGGAGCAATGGCGTACACGTTTTTCCGCGCGAAGGGCTTCACAACGGGGAAGTCGCTGGTGGAGGAAGATAAGGTTGATCTCGCTTTGACATTGCTGGGAGAGGCAGTTGAGCGCGGCTGCCGTATCGTCTTGCCAGTCGACCATGTCCTGGCCCGCTCGGCTGAAGAGGGCGCGCAGACGCAATTAACAGGAGTGGAGGGGACGCCGGCCGACTGGATGGGGCTCGATATTGGTCCCAAGACGATTCAGCTTTTTCGGAAAGAGATCGCCGCGGCGCGAACGATTGTTTGGAATGGGCCGCTTGGAATGTTCGAAAAGCCGGCATTCGCTCGCGGCACGATGGAAATCGCGCAGGCTGTCGCTGATGCGACCGCGAATGGCGCCACATCGATTGTCGGCGGTGGCGATAGCGTGGCCGCGATAGAGCAGGCGGGTCTCGCGGAACGAATTTCCCACATTTCGACGGGCGGTGGTGCGTCGCTCGAGTTTCTTGCTGGCAGGAAACTTCCAGGGGTCGAAGCTCTTACTTCAATTTAGAGGTATCGTGCGGCGTCCAGTTATCGCGGGCAATTGGAAAATGCACAAGACGCAAGCGGAAACGCGCGCATTTTTTGCGGCGTTTAAGCCGCTGGTCGCCGCCTCGAATCATTGCGACATCATAGTGGCGCCGCCGTTCACCGCGATATCCGCGGCGGCAGAAGCGGCGCGTGGCACCGCGATTTCGATCGCAGGTCAGGATGCCTGCTGGGAGCGGGAGGGCGCCTTCACTGGGGAAGTTTCCATGCCGATGCTCGTCGAGGCCGGTTGCCGAACTGTGATTGTCGGCCACTCCGAGCGCCGCAAATGTTTCGGCGAGACAGACGTGATCGTGAATCGCAAACTGAAGGCTGCGCTCGCTGCCGGCCTCCAGCCGATTTTTTGTCTGGGAGAAGACCAGGGCGAAAGAGATGCAGGCCGCACAGAAGAAGTGATTGCAACTCAATTCGACGCCGGAATGGCAGCGTTGACCGGTCCGGATTTCTCGCGTATTCTGGTTGCTTACGAGCCTGTGTGGGCTATCGGTACGGGGCGAACGGCTACGCCAGAACTTGCTGCCGAGACGCATGCTTTTCTCCGGCGGCTCGCGGCGAAACGGTTCACGGAAGATTTGGCGTCGCGCCTTCGGATTCTTTACGGTGGTAGCGTCACGCCGGACAACATCCGGAAGTTAATGGCACAGGATGAAATAGACGGCGCGCTGGTAGGCGGAGCAAGCCTGGATGCGCAGTCGTTTTCATCCATCGTGAATTTTTAGCGGTGGGATTCAATGTCAAAGTGGGGTCGGAATGCCTGATGCAGCGAAGTGGGTGATTGCGGTTGCAGCCGCGCTGGGACTTGTGTGGCTCGGGTGGCATTACAATTTCGTGCTGGTGACGTTGCATGTGCTGGTGTGCCTGTTGCTCATTTTTGTGATTATGCTGCAGAGCGGCAGCGCGGCGGATTTGGCCGGGGCGTTCGGCGGCGCCGGCAGCCAGACTGCGTTCGGCCCGCGCGGCGCGGCCACGTTTCTGACGAAGGCGACTACCTGGTGCGCCATCGTGTTTATGATGAGCTCGCTGGCGCTTTCCTTGAAACGCGCGCCCACAACGGCCCAAGGCAGTTCGATCCTCGAACAAACGATGCCGACGGCGCCGTCCAAGCCCGCATCTCCGGCTCAAAAACCTGTGCCGCAGGCTCCGGTGCCCAAGAAATAGCGGCGCGCTGCGGTAATATTCTTCGTGCTTTTCCAATGTGCGGTCGTGGCGGAACTGGCAGACGCATCAGCTTGAGGGGCTGACGGTAGCAATACCGTGGTGGTTCGAATCCACTCGACCGCACCAAACATTTCACAAAAGTGGTATAAATTCTTAGGTTGAGGACTGAGAAAAATCTGTGGTTCGTGCTTGTAATTTTTTGTTCGCGCCATATATGATTGTGCCGCTTGATACAGCCTTCATCGTAAGTTGAGAGTTTGAGTGCAAGGATCCGCGGCCAGATGTTTGTTCCGTAGGCCGCAATCTTTCCGGAGCGGAGGAAATGGGTTCGCGAAAATCGTGTGCCGGCTCGGCCGTTCCGGCCGTCCTGTTGGCAATCGTTATCCTCATCCTGGTCGCGTCGACCGTTTATTTCCACGTAGCTAAAACCTGGTGGTTTCCCGCGGCGATCACTCCCGTGGGAAGTGAAATCGACCAACAATTTTTCGTCACTTTTATTGTGACCGGAATCGTTTTCGTGCTGGCGCAACTTGCATTGGCTTGGCTTGTTTTCAGATATCGTGACCAGGGCCGCAAAGCGCACTTTGTCCGTGGCAATCACGCGTTGGAAGTGATTTGGACCACGGTAACCCTGATCATTTTCGTCGGCCTGGGCGTAATGGCGGCGCACGCATGGGGCGAAGTCCATTTCGGCGGGCCTGCGCCGGGAGCATTGCAAGTAGAAGTCACGGGCGTGCAATTCGTGTGGAACTTCCGCTATGCGGGACCGGACGGAAGGTTTGGACGTATCAACCCCAAAGATATCGACGCGTCCACCGGCAATCCATTGGGCTTGGACCAGAATGATCCCGCCAGCAAAGACGACATTGTCATGGGAGACCTTTACCTGCCCGTCGACCGGCCGATTGAGCTGATGTTGCGCTCGCAGGATGTCATCCACAGCTTCTTTGTCCGGGAACTGCGCGTCAAGCAGGATACGGTTCCGGGACTGGTGATTCCCGTGCACTTTACGGTGACGAAGACCGGCGACTACGAAATCACTTGTAACCAACTCTGTGGCTTGGGCCACTATCATATGCACGCCATGCTCCATGTATTGTCCGACGCGGACTTTCAGCAATGGGAGCAAAAACAGGAAGCACAGAATGCGCAGGGCGGCCAATGAAAACTAAAACACACATCAACATTCATCACATTTATAGCAACGGGACTCCTATCAGGGGAGAGTGTCGATGAGTTCGCACGTTAGTACGGTTCATCATTCGGAAGCGCCGAAAGGCTGGATCCGGCATTATATTTTCAGTCTCGACCACAAAATTATCGGCACGCAGTACATCTTACTGGGCCTCTCGGCGGTTACGATCGGCGTGGTGCTCTCCGTAATCATGCGCATTCACCTTGTGTGGCCGAATGCGCATATTTGGGGATTTGCGAACGGAGTCGTTTCACCCGAGGATTATCTGCGCGTGATCACGATGCACGGCACGCTGATGGTTTTCTTCGTTCTGACGACCGTGCCGCAGAGCGGGTTCGGCAATTATTTTCTACCCATTCAGATCGGCGCGCCGGACATGGCTTTTCCCCGGCTCAACATGCTGTCATTTTGGTTCACGTTCCTGGCGCTTATCGTTTTGCTTTCGGCTGCTTTTGTTCCCGGCGGATCGTCGATCAGCGGTTGGACGGCTTATGCGCCTCTGAGCGCTGTGGGCGAGATAGCCGGGCCGGGCCAGGGACTGGGACAAACACTCTGGACGGTCAGCATCGCGTTGTTCTGTGGCGCGTCGCTGATGTCGGCCATAAATTTCCTGGGAACCACGATTGACTTGCGAGCCAAAGGCCTCTCGTTGATGCGTATGCCTTTGACGGTGTGGGGATGGTTCATCACGGCCAGCCTTGCCTTGCTGGCGTTCGGAGTGCTTCTCGCGGCGTGCATTCTGTTGCTTCTTGATCGGCTGGCCATGACCAGCTTTTTTATTCCCGCGAATTCGGACGTTAGCGGCGTGTTGCTGAACCACTCGGGCGGCTCACCACTGCTGTGGCAGCATCTCTTCTGGTTCTTTGGGCATCCCGAAGTGTATATCGCGATTCTTCCCGCGATGGGCATCATCTCGCACGTTCTTTCGACGTTTTCGCGCAAGCCGGTGTTCGGCTACAAGGCGATGGTCTATTCACTGAGTGCGATTGGCTTCTTGAGTTTCATGGTGTGGGGCCACCACATGTTCATCAGTGGCATGAACCCATATTCGGCGCTGACTTTCTCGATTCTCACACTCGTCATTGGAGTGCCGTCGGCGATCAAGACATTCAATTGGCTTGGAACGCTCTACGGCGCCAGAATCCATTTCACTTCGGCGATGCTCTTTGCCATCGGCTTCGTTTCATTATTCGTGACGGGCGGTTTGTCCGGCATTTTCCTGGCGCAGCCGGCGTTGGACCTCTACTTGCACGACACGTACTACGTGATTGGTCACTTCCACCTGATCATGGGCGTCGCCGCCATCTTCGCCATGTTTGCGGCAACTTATTATTGGTTTCCCAAAATGTTCGGGCACATGATGAACGAGACGCTGGGGAAAATTCACTTCTGGATGACTTTCGTCGGAGTTTATTGCATTTTCATGCCGATGCATTATCTCGGTTACGCTGGTGATCCGCGCCGTTATGCCAGCGTTGATGCTGTTCATTACCTGGCTCGGCTGCAACCCGTGTATTTGTTCATCAGCATTGCCGCGTTCGTCACGGCCGCGGCTCAATTGTTCTTCTACTTCAATTTCTTCTGGAGCATTAAACACGGCAAACCCGCGGATCGAAATCCATGGCGCGCGACAACCCTCGAATGGTCGGTGAGCACGCCGGTGCCGCACGACAATTTCGCCGGCCACTACCCCACGATTTATCGCGGACCATACGAATACAGCGTGCCGGGTGCGGCGGAGGATTTCATACCACAAGATCTCGCGCCCGAGCAGGTGGCAAAAGCCTAGCATTTGAGGCCTGTTATGCCGCACATATCAACCACAGACGAACTGGAAATTATCGAGAGCGGCGGCGGTACAAAACCGCCTTCCGCGTCAGGGGGAGATGACGACTCGCCCAGCGGCCGCTCGGGAATACCTCAGCGCGTTTACGTAACTGGAATCACCATTGGAATGGCCGCGATTCTGATGTTCTTCATGGCTTTCGTCAGCGCGTTCATCGTGCGAAAGGGCCTTGGAAGCGATTGGCGCGTGTTCCCGTTGCCGAGAATTCTGTGGCTGGATACGCTGATTCTGCTGGCCAGCAGTGTGACGATTGTGCGCGCGCGGCATTTTTTTGCGCGAGGTGATCGCGAAAGTTTCCGGCACTGGTGGACGGTAACCACGATTTTGGGCTTTCTATTTCTCGCGGGCCAACTAATCGCTTGGCGGCAGATGGTGATATCCGGCTTTTATCTGGCAACGAGCGCGAGCAGCAGTTTTTTTTACGTGCTCACCGCGGCGCACGGGCTTCACCTCCTCGGAGGCATTGTGGCGCTGCTCTATGTTGGCCGCGGTAAGTTGCATCGGCTGACTTCTGCAACGGCAACCGAGATTGCGTCCCTTTATTGGCATTTCATGGACGGACTGTGGGTGTTCCTTTTTCTACTCCTCTGGTTAGGACGGTGATCCTTGGCTGAATTGAACATCGACGCTGTTGCGGGGCCGGCGTGGGGTGGAGGCGTCGCCCCGTTCGCAACCAATACGAAGAAACTGGGAATGTGGCTGTTCCTTCTCTCCGACTCGCTCACTTTCTCGACCGCAATTCTCGCATATGCTTATGTTCGCCTGTCGAGCGCAAACTGGCCTCGCCCGTTCGAAATTTATCCTGCAATCGCCAACGCGACTTTTTTGACGTTTATCCTTCTGTCCAGCAGCTTGACGATGGTTATGGCCGTCGCGGCCGCGCACCGCAACGAAGTCAAGAAGGCCGTAATTTACATCCTCCTTACGGCCGTCGGAGGAATCGCTTTCGTCGGACTTCACATGATGGAATGGTTCCGCCTTTTCGCCGAAGGCGTAACTCCGTGGTCGAATAAATGGGGCGACCCTCTTTTTGGCGGGACATTCTTTGGACTGACCGGGCTGCACATGCTGCACGTTTCGATTGGCGTGATTTACCTGTGCATCATCGCGACTGGCTTCGGGCGCAGAAAATTCAATGCGGATCACGTCGAAGTCAGCGGCCTTTACTGGCACTTTGTGGACCTGGTATGGATGTTCATTTTCCCGATGGTGTATTTAATGTCCGTCAACTTGAAGAGCTGAGGAGCATATCGAGCGATGAGCACGCACGGAACGTCCACAATTGAAGCGCACCACGGTCCGACGAACAAATTGTTTATATGGGTTTGGGTGTGGCTCTGCGTTTTGACTGGTATTGAAGTGCTTCTCGCTTATTTGAGGCTGGACCCCCATCCCATGCTGGTTCTGCTTGTGGGTTTGTCGTTGATCAAGTCCGCTCTGATTGTGGCGTATTTCATGCACTTGCGATTCGAGAAGATAGGTCTGTTCCTGGTCATCGTTCCTTCGCTGGTCTTCTGCCTGGTTATGATTCTGATCTTTGTGTTTCCGGATAGCTTGCGCATCGTTCACCTGCATCCGTAACACAGTTGACAGTCTCGATAGGGCGGCGGGAAGATATAAGCTGCAGAGATTGAGGAGACATGAAGGCTCGGATGATATTTAGAGGGTTGAAAGTGGCTGTCGCCGTAGCGTCCTCGGCGCTGGTCTGCGCTTCCGCGACTTTTGCCCAGGGTTGCGCGCTGTGCTATAGCGACGCTGCCGCCACGGGGCCCAAGGGGCAGGCGGCGCTTAGACATGGAATCATCACTCTTATAATTCCCCCTACACTCATTTTTGTCGGCATGCTTTCCACTCTTTACCGCCGCCGCAACCTCTACCGGGAATCGATCGAGCGCGCCAGCCTTCATAAGGACGCCACCGTTTCCGAAATTGTGCTGCACCTCCGTTAAGTCCTCTTCCATCGGAACTCTGCTATTGAAAACTGCCTTCTCCGAGCACTCGCACGAATAAATTCCGCGCGCGCACTCTCCCCAGAAATGCCTGTCTCCGAGAACAACTAAAGGTAATTAAAGTGCAGGTGCCGTTGGCCGTATATACGGACGAGTTTGTTTCGCACTCGGAGAACTCCAAAAAACGCAACCAAGCAAGAACCGCACCCTTGGAAACAAAGCAAAGGGTGCGGCACTCACACTCAGCCCGCAACCCAACCCCGGTCACCCAATCGCTGCCCTCTAATTTACCGTAGTGGTATCATGCGTTGATCGTTGTCATGTCAAGCGAAAAGAATTCGATAGGCTGCGCCACCCACCGAATTTTTCGATCAGCCATTCTCCTAGCCTTTAGCGCGGCATGCTGCATTGGTTTGCCTGTCTCTTCCGGCAGTCCCATCGCGACTCTTGCGCTAACCAAACTCCCGGTCTCGGGTCAATTGGAAGTGAAATGGGCGTCTGTTACGTTCGCTTCAGAGAACATGGTTGCAGCGGCGTTGTGCTATAACGGCCACGCTGGTCCGCGATGCTCGCTATCGCTCGTTCGATGGGAACAAGGAAATCTTATACGAGTAGCAAAAACACGGGACTTTGCTTCCGGTTTCTCCCTACACCCTGCGATCGGGGGTCGAATTCTTGCAATAGAAGGCTTGTCGCCGGTCTCCCTGTATTCTGCGGACCTGTCCGTGCGACGGCGCTTGCCAAGGGGTTTGTCACGCTTCGTATCTCCATCCGGAGACATAGTGTCCCAATGGGCGCCGGGGTCGTGGAAGCTTTATCGATTGACCGATACGACCGAGCCACTCCTAGCGGGCAGTGGCGATTTGCTGGGCGTATCGGACGAATTCGCTCTAATCGAGGACGGAAAGATCATAAGAGTGGAAGATTTCAATGGAAGGCAGGTGGGTTCCTTTGAGGCACCGCCGAGGCCAGGACGCTCCTATGTATCAGTAGGGGCGCTGGGAACCAGTAGCATCTATTTGGACAACTGCAGAGATGTGCAGATTCTTAATTTAGATGGGTACCCACTGCGCGAACTCCAACCTCATAAGGGCTGTAGTGATGGGGATACAGGTTCTTCAGTCGACGGGAGCCATATGTTATTCGATTTTACGGATCGGCAAGTGTCTGGTCCGGGGCGCGTTATCGAGGGCCTGAGAAGTGCCATGACTTTTGGGATGGCAGGATCAGAAAGCGTCAACCATGAAACAGTAGAGGTACTTGATACTCTCACCGGCGAGGTATGTTTCGCATGGCACCGCAGGTTTCCGGAGACATATTACCGCGTCAGGTCCGCGGCCATTTCGCCTTCAGGCAAATTCGTAGCCATCATGGAAGCAAACACACTCTCGATTTATCGAGTGCCGGACGCGTGTGGAGCGCCGACGGGAGTGTCATACAAGTGACTGACGGGTGGCACAGCCTTAGCTCGGGGTACGGACTCTGGTGCCGCAGCCCTCTGACGTTTGAGGGTGCGGTTCTTGACTTTGATTCTCCCTGCAGGCGCACTCAGTCCGAATCGATCGACAACAACCCCTCTCCGCGCCCCCGCATAGAAATGAGAACTCCAAAAATCGCAACCAAGTCAAGAACCGCACCCTTGGAAGCAAAGCAAAGGGTGCGGCACCCACACTCAGCCCCGCAACCCAACCTCGGTCACCCAATCGCTGCCCTGTGATTTACCGTAGTGGTATCATGCGTTGATCGTTGTCATGGCAATCGAAAAGAATTCGATAGGCTGCGCCACCCGCCGGATCAGACGGAGGCCCCAATCGAGAGTCGCGGTCGACAAGGCGGTCAAGGAAAAGGGGAAAGACGCGAGACCGCAAAGCCGGACAACCCACGCCATACTGCGAAGCCTGCCCCTGGGAAACCTGGTCGATGGTTGGAGTGGGACCGGCATAAGGGCAACTGGGCCCTCAAACCACCGGGCTGGAGTCCCGACACCGCGAAGAAAGGTGCGATTGGCGCGGCAATAGTTACCGGAGCAGTGATAGCCGGCCACGCGGTTGGAGGGTGCTTTGCGTCGGGAGCTTGCGAACTCGGACTCCTTGCGGTGTTTTGATATTCAGGAGGAGCTATGGCGCTGAAGACAGGAAAACTGCGAAATCTGGGTGAGGCCAACAGAGCAAACGAGCTGTACCGACGTGGAGACGAGGCGTGGAGCAAGGGCGAATTACGAGCAGCCTTCCGACTCTTTCTGTCGGCCGCAAGAGCGGGCATGGAAGCAGCCTTCAGTACAGTTGGCAATTTTTACGATAACGGAATCGGCGTCAAAGCCGACCCGGATGCTGCCCTGGATTGGTATAGATTGGCCTACCGAAGGGGGGACCGTTCCGTCGCAAACAACATAGGATGCATCCTGCGCGACCGAAAGAAAGTCGGGCAGGCTATAGGATGGTTCCGGCGAGCTGTCCAGCAGAACGATGGCGACGCAAATTTGAATATAGCCAAAATCTACCTCCACAAAGGCGATCTGGTGAAAACTCGTTCTTACCTGGATAAGACGCGCCGATCACCCTGGGCTACCGAGCAATCAAAGGAGGAGGCCAGGAGCTTGCTGAGGAAGATGCCGTCTAAAAACCGTAAATCTACGACTTAAGTTTAAGGGAGGTACCACTACGACGGGGCGCTCAGTGTGTTGGCGCAAAATAATTCCGCAGTTCAAACTCTCGTCGATGCACAAAATTCTGCAATGGCGAACGGCAACAATCCCTCTCCGCGCCCTGCATAGAAACTTTGACTGCGCCACGGCCAATCCTTCGGATCGCGCGCCAAACGCGGTTTGATTGGGTTATTGTGCATGTAATTCATGCAGACCGATTCAAAGGATATTGGGGAAGTCACGCAAGGGCCAAATCAGCCCTTGCGTGCATATTTCAGAATTACGTTCCGTGCTTTTCGTGGAGGCCCGTGCAAATCGTCACGGCGGATGTGGGATCAATAGCAGTTGAGTCGAAATCGATATGCTTAATCAAGCCGTCTTTGCCAACCACGAACGTGGTGCGCCGCGCAAACTCGTATTTATCGTTCGCCATTGGATAAGTGTGAACAATGCCGTACGCACTTAACGTTTTGCGGTTCATATCGCTTAGCAGGGGGAAGGTAACGCCGATCTGCTTCGCGAAAGCTGCATTGGCCGGCGGGCTGTCTATGCTGACGCCGAATATCACCGAATCACTTGCTTCAATCTTGGCCAAATCAGACTGATAGGCCTGGAGCTCCTTCGTTCAACCACCGGTGAATGCGAGAACGTAGAAGGCCACGATCACGGTCTTCTTGCCCCGGAAACTGCTGAGTTGCACGGTCGTATTCTGGTCACTCGGCAGCGTGAAATCCGGAGCGGCGTCCCCGACCTTCAGGGTCGTGGTGGCGATTGCCGGCTGCTGATCCTGAGCTTGAGCTGCGAAAGGCAATGCAGAAAGCATCAGCAACAGTGCGCCCGCCATCGTAGCGATACGCTTCATGCGCTATCTCCTTGGAATGAGGATTCCCTCAAACGAGCCGTATGATAACAGAAATCAGCCGTATTTGTGCCGTCCTGGCTCGAATTCATGCGCGCTGCTTTGGAGCTTTCGGCAGATGCGCGCGGGCAAGAATTGGCACGGTCTATTCCTTGTCCATTTGCAAATACCGGAACGGATCGCCGATATTCTTGCGTATTTCGCTCCAGAATTCGTCCGGTTTGGAAAGAAACGCGGCCACGACCCGCGGATCAAACTGCGTTCCGCAGAATTTTGTAATCTCGTCTCGCGCCGCGGTCACCGGCAAAGCCTTGCGATAGGGACGGTCGGAACACATGGCATCGAGCGTGTCGGCCACCGCAAATATTCGGGCGCCCAGCGGGATCTCGTCGCCTTTCAAGCCGCGCGGATAGCCGCTTCCGTTGTAGCACTCCTGGTGCGCCAAGACGATTTCAGCGGCGTCCTTTAGAAAGGGAATTTTCTTCAATACCGTGTACCCGATGTCGCAGTGGCGCTTCATCAGTTGACGTTCCTCGTCCGACAGAGGACCTGGTTTGCGCAAAACCTGATCCGGAATGCCCATTTTTCCGATGTCGTGGAGAAAAGCGCCTCTGGCAATGTGCCGCAACCGGTCACGGTCCACTTTCATGATTTTGGCAATCAGGATTGTAATCGCCGTCACCCGCTGGCAGTGACCTTCCGTCTCGGCGTCTTTTGCGTCGAGCGCTCCGCCAAGCGCCTCCAGAGTGTAGTCATACGATTGCTCGAGGTCGCGCAAGGTCAGCGAAAGCTGCTGGGTACGCTCGGCGACAAGATGCTCCAGGTTTTTTTGGTAAGAGCGGTTCTCGAGTACCAGGCGCCGGTGCTCCAATGCCCGCGCGACGCTGTGGTAAAGCTGGTCTTTTTCGAAAGGTTTCAGAATGTAATCGTAAGCCCCGGCGCGGATCGCTTCGAGTGCGATCGAAATGTCGTGCATCGCCGTGACCATGATGACGGGGATGTCCCCGTCCTCAGAGCGAACTTGGCGCAACAACCTCATGCCGTCCATTTCAGGCATTACGATGTCGCTCAGGACGAGGTCGTGTGAATCGGCCTTGATCTGCTCCATTGCCTGGAAGCCATCAGGTACGACCGTGCAGTGGTATCCCTGCGCCTCGAGGAGGGTTGAAACTACCTCTCGAATGGCTTCTTCGTCGTCGCAGACAAGAATTTTCTTGCCGGGCAATGGATTCTCCTAGTCTCAATATTATAGGGCGACCCTTCAGGTGGGCGGGGCAGTATTGTCATGGCAGGGACGTACAAGTTACGTTCAGCGAGAAAGATGCGCGGGGCGTGTCTCCCCACAGCAGTGTGAGAGGGCCGTTGCTTATCGGATGTGCCGGAGGTTCAACCGCCTACGTCCATTCGCATACGCGAGGGGGAGTATCCCGCAAGAAGAGACATCCGACTTTCCAATTCGCCGGCAAATTGAGTAAGCAATCCGGTCAGTCCGGCAATCCCCTCGGGCGACAGGCCGCCGAGAGCAATTTTCACTTCAACTATTCGATAGGATACTTGAAATTGAAGTCCAAGCCTCATCCATTCCCACTCCTGCCCCTTGCGGATTTCAGGTGAGAGCGCTGCGATCATACGCGTAAGTCGCCTTAGCCGGGCGAAGTCCTGCCGAAGGCCCTTGAGGTATTGCCCGAGAATGCGGCGGCGTTCGGCGCGCCACTCGCCCTCCATGCGATGCGGAGCCCGCCTCTGCATAAACAGAAAATCCTCGGACTTCAACATTTGGGCGATTTGGGGAAAATGGCGGCAGTTTACGGGCAAGAGGTTTTCGATCCGGAGATCGTCGCCGCCGGGGGTTGCTTCTGGGCCTCTCGAACCGAAGAGGAGCCATAGGAGTCCAATAAGAATTGCAACTGAGACTAACGTCGTCAGGATCATCATCATTTCCACATCTCCAAGAGCCTGGCGTTTAATTCACGGAGGCGCAAAGTTACTTGCGGCGCCAGGATTTCATACTCGCCGCGCGTCAGCAGAACTGGAGCAGGTTGTCTGGCGGGCAGCGGTTTCCACAAGGCCACGAGCCAAAAGAGCGTGGCAATATTAAAGGAAGCGTTACGTAAGGCTGCCCAAACCGGGAAGTTCGTGTGCGTGAGCCAGTTGCCAAAAAAAGTATTATTGGCGACTTGAACCGCGGAGTAAAACCCAAGTCCAAGGAAAATCCATATCAAGTGCCTGTCGATTTGAATGTCGTAATACCGACAAAATATGAGCCCAAAAAGCAAGATGCCGACCACGGTTAACTCGAGCCCTCGTTCAGCCATCAGGGTCGTCGCAGAAATCGGATGAACCGTCCGGCGTGCTGTTGCCAGAGCGCTTCCCGCCAACATCAATCCCAATGCGATTAACAGCGGCCGGCAGAGTTTCCAGATACCCATGTACGGGGAAAGAAGAACGCGACAGACCTCATATACCACTGCGGCGCGGGCGAATACTTGGATGGCTTGCATCGTCCAATAAACGTAAAAGGAAGTATGAGAAGTGATGCCCGTGAACGAATACGACACCCACAGAACGGCCTCATTGATTACCAATATGCACAGGTAAGTACTGAAGACCGGAAGGCGTTTAAAAAGCTCACGGCGCAGGGCCAACATTAGGACCACAACCTCGATGAGAGTAGTGGCTGCCCAATGCACGGAGGTGAATAACGAGAGACCCATGCGCGCCAGGGTGCACTATATCATTTGACTGTCGGTTACGTCTACTACAAGGCACCCTGTCGCGCCACGACCATAGGCTTAAACGCTAGCTGAAAAGGAAGACGACAAGTCGGGGAACGGCGGTACCGGTGAACCACCGTCGGCCCAGAAGTGGATCGGAGAATTTGAAAGTGACAAGTCGGGGAACGGCGGTACCGGTGAACCACCGTCAGCCCAGAAGTGAATCGGAGAATTTGAAAGTGACAAGTCGGGAAACGGCGGTACCGGTGAGCCGCCATCGGCCCAGACGGACGAATGAGAAGAAATGCTTACCGACTGTGTGTTGACGCCAAAACCTGTCGGGGCTACTATCAGCAACAGTAACGCAAAAACGAAAAGCAAAGCGGCCATCCTTTTCATAATCGAACACCTCCGAGCGGAGTTTTCGCATGTACCCAACGCGCTCAGCGGGAATTTTTCAAAGTGTTCTGACGACGGAACAGCAGGTAAAACGATGGAAGTTCTCGATGAATTCCAACAGAACCAGCGCGTAATTGAAGATTTCGCTTCGACTACGCTCGCGGGAATTCCCGGAGATATTTGCCGCTTGCTGCATGTAGCGACGCTGCGGGATATGGCGACCGGTCGGTATCATCACGCCGGTCTGGAGGCGCTCTATTCCGAGCCTTCGGTCCACCAGGCACTTGGCTTATGCCACCAGGAGCTTTTTGAGAGGATCTTGGAGACACCGCTTGAACGGCAGGAAATGGATCTGCGGAAATGCCTTGAGAGTTTTGGCAGTCCTACCAACGACGTCGCCGTCCGTTGGCAGGAGCACGAATTCTACAAATTACTCATTCCGTCGGGTGTTCCACCTTATCTGCGCGATCTTTTCTGCTCGAATCTTAGAGTCTTGCTTTGTCTAATCGCTGAAAATAGTCTTAATCCGGAATTAAGCGCATAGAAACGCCAACCACTTGCCCCACGACTTCCGCCTCGTCTGGGAATCGATACGCCTCCGGTGCATTCGGGGAGAGAGGATGCGGCTGCAAGACCAGCCGAGCCTTTTCCACCACGCACCAACAACAACGGTAGCCGCCTCGGATGTCTACGAGGTAGATGGGCCTGTCCGCTTCGTTTCGCCAGCCTCCCAATTCGACCTTCTGTCGCTGCGGGTCAACCAGCACCAGGGCTCCCGGGCGCAGGAGCGGTTCCATCCAGTGATCGTCTTGCCCGATATACCCATAATGATAGTTGTGGCCGTTTTTCAGCATTGCTGCCTCGAAATGCCCCCAACTTTCCACCATGCGCGTCAGGTAGCTCGTCCGCCGGGGATCGAACGCGGGGTCGAAGTGAATCGGCAGTCTCACCACCCGTGGTGGCGCAGCCAGGTGCGTTCGAGGCGGGATCTGCGATGTGGCAGCGCCGAAAATATCGGCCAGAGGGACGTCATACCACTTGCATGCCTCCTGTAAGTCCAGGTGGTAGATGCTGCAAAGGGAAAACAACTTGTGGAGACCGGGCACCGCACCGGAATTCTCGAAATCCGCCAAGCGGCTGATGTGGATGATAAATTCCGGCCGGCCATGACGCTGTGCCAGCTCATAGCTCGCTTGTTCCACGTCCCGGTACGTTAAACCGAGGCGTTCGCGAACCTGACGTAGGCTAATTCCGGGAAACATCTCGGTGGAGCTCCGAGAAGGGCAGTAGGTGAATTAAATTATAGCAAAGTTATCAGCTTGTTATGAAATCGGAACAGAGCTTTATCGCACGTTTCGATTTCGCTTACAAGTGTCGCGAGCGCCAGTTTATCCGTGGCGGCGCAAAGGGCGTTGCATTCCGATGGTAGATGGCCCGAGATACGAACCGCTTCCAACCGAAATGAACCATCGTTGCGCTTTCCATTCGCTGGCATTCTCAAAAGAAGCTGGAAACTCTTCCCGTCCCATCCTCATCCTATCCCAGCGAGGCAATATGCGAATCAAGAGATTGATTGCGTTAATTTGTGTGGTTGCCGCGAGCATAGGCGCCACGGTCGCGGCGTCCGCGTTAGCCGCTCGAGACAGTTCTGGATCGAATTCCCAGACGAACGAAGAATTTTTCGTTGCGGCCGACCAGGTTCTCCAAGTGATGAGCAAGATTTTGGACCTGCCTGTGAAAACGTCACTAAAGAAAAGCATCCGCACCAAGGCGGAGATTCGCCAGTATCTTATCGAACAGCAGAAGAAAGATGAATCGCCAGAAAAACGCTATGCAGACCAGCGGACCCTGGAGGCTTTCGGCCTGATTCCCAAGGGATTTCCGCTCGACTCTTTTCTCCTGGACGTGCTCACCGATCAAGTCGCAGGCCTCTACGATCCGGAGAAAAAAGAATTCTTCATCGCCGACTGGATCGATCCTGTGGAACAAAAGCCGGTGATGGCTCACGAGCTGACGCATGCGCTGGATGACCAGTATTTCCATCTCGAAAAGTGGCAAAAGGCCGTGCGCGCGAATGACGACGCGTCGCTGGCGCGAGACGCTGTCGTTGAAGGTTCAGCCT
>DASZCH010000197.1:0-60113 GCA_035943235.1 Candidatus Acidiferrales bacterium | reverse complement strand
AAAGAATATCCACGACGGCAAAGAAAATCCAACCGCCCCAGAACAAAATTCCCATGGCAATCAGGACGACGAGCAACGTGAGCGACACGCGGCGATGCCGATTGCTCGCAATGCTGTAAATGATGTGTCCGCCGTCGAGCTGCCCGATCGGCAGCAAATTCAGCGCCGTCGCGAATAGTCCCACCCATGCCGCCAGCGCGATGGGACTGAACAGCATGTCGTTTAGCTGCACGCCGGGACGAAAAATGGCGACGAAGAATCTCATCAGCAGCGGACTCCCAAAAATCACCGGCGCGCTGGATTGCACTCCCGGCACCACTTTGGAAATGTAAACGCCGAAAGCCAGTATCGGTACCGCCAGCACGAAACCCACCAGAGGCCCTGAAAATCCCACGTCGAATAAAGCTTTGCGATTCAAAATCGGCGAGCGGATGCGAATGAACGCGCCAAACGTTCCGATCAGCGTCGGCGCCGGAATGAAATACGGATAGCTCGCGTCGATTTTGTAATGCCGGCACGTGAAATAATGTCCCAGCTCGTGCGCCAGCAAAATCGCGATCAGCGTGAACGCAAAAGGAATTCCGGCGAGCAGCAAGCGCGGATGGATCAGAGCTTGCCAGGCGGGAGCAAACGTATTATCCATTCCCGAGAAGGGCGCGCGATTCTGCGCGAAGGAATCAGAGAATTCACGCCCCACGGCCAGCGTCGAAATCAGCGTAAGAACGAAGAGAACGAGAGCGAGAACAAATTTTCTTTTTCGCGGCGGAGCGATCCTCGCCGCGTCCATCCAAAATGGATGGCGTTCGTCGAGCAGTTCGACCCGCGCGTTCCCGTTCCCGTGTCCGTTTCCATTCTCCACGCGACTAGATTACACGCCCGCGGCTCGGCTCGCCACCGTGGAAGAAGTCTTCGCATCCCGAACGAAGGCCTCGCAGCTAGACGGGCGCCGCGATCGGGGCCATGCCGCGTAACCTTTCGCGTGCTTCCGGTGTCCAATTCTCAGGTTTGGTGTTTCACGTGTGCCCGGCTAGCAGGATCTGCTAACGTTCCTTGCGGGAGGTGCTGCGATGCAAGCATTCTGGCGCGACGTGCGTTACGCCCTGCGCGGCTTCGGCCGTAGCCCCGCGTTCACCGTGACCGTGATTCTCGCGGTCGCGCTCGGCATTGGCGCGACCACCGCCGTTTTCAGCGTCGTCGACCGTATTCTCTTCCGCAGCCTGCCATATCCGCATGCTGATCAGCTCGTCACGTTCGGCTACGTCGCGCCCATCGAGCCGACGGAATTCCTCACCGGCCCCGATTATGCCGAATGGAGCAAGGCGCAAAATGCCTTTGCCTCGACGGCCTCGTACGACTACGTTCAGGATTGCGACATCACGCAAGCTCCGCCCGCGCGTCTCGCTTGCGCGCACGTCAGTTCAACTTTTCTTCCCACCTTCGGTATCCAGCCTCTCCTCGGCCGGAATTTCACACGCAACGAAGACACGGCCAATGTGCCAAGAGTCGCTTTGTTGTTTTACAGCCTCTGGAAAAGCCGTTTCGCTGGCGACCCTCGCGTCGTCGGCAAAACCATTTCGCTCGACGGCCAGTCGACAACCATCCTCGGTGTCTTGCCGCGCGATTTCGAGTTGCCCACCCTCGCTCACGCCGATATGCTCGTTCCCGAAGCACTCCCGCCCGAGGCATTCATTTACTCGAACAATCGGCCCATGCCGATTCTTCGCGTTTTCGCACGACTCAACTCCAGCGTCACCATCGCCCAGGCGAAGGCGGCGCTCCAACCGGCATTCCAGGCGTCGTTGAAATGGGTTCCTCCGGGATTTCGCAGCGAGGTCAGCCTCTCCGTGCGTTCCCTTCGCGATCGTCAAATCGAAAACGCGCGCCTGGCGTCATGGGTTCTTTTTGGAGCGGTGCTCGCAGTTTTGCTCATTGCATGCGCCAATGTGGCGAATTTGCTCCTCGCGCGCTGCACCTCTCGCCAGCGCGAGTTCGCGATTCGCGCGGCATTGGGCGCTGGCCCTGCGCGCCTGCTGCGTCAAACTCTAACGGAGAGTGTGATGCTGGCGTTCGCCGGAGGCGCGCTGGGCTGCGGCTTCGCCTATGCGCTGATCAAAAGTTTCGTGGCCATTTCTCCGCAGGGTATTTTGCATTTGAACGACGCGACAATCGATCTGCGTGTGCTCGCATTCACGCTGGCCATCTCCGTGATCTCGGGCCTCTTCTTCGGTTTCGCGTCGGCGCAATGGCGCGCGTCGCATGACGCGCTGTATGGCCGCGCCGGCGCCGGATTGTCGCGAGCTTTTTTTCGCTGCGCGCTCGTCTCGACGCAAATTGCGATTTCTTTCACGTTGTTGGTGGGCGCGGGCTTGCTGATTCGCAGCCTCGACAACTTGGAGCGCGTGCCGCTCGGCATGGACACATCCGGCGTCATCACTGCATCCATCGCGCTGAATCCGGGGCTCTTTTCGGATCCCGCGCGACGCCTCAATTTCTTTGAAAGTATTGAACAGCGACTTCGCCAACTTCCCGGCGTGAACGCCTTCGCTTTGAGCGATTCACTGCCGCCTTCCGGCGTGATGGAAGCCAGCATTTACTCCAATATCGAAGTTCCCGGCCGTCCTCACACGCCGCAAGGCACGGGCGGCATCGTGGGATACCGCACCGTTACGCCTGGATATTTCTCAGCGCTTCAGATCCCCATTTTGCACGGCCGCGCTTTTGCGGAAAACGATCGCGCGCCCGGAGTCAATTCGGTCATCGTGAATCATGTGCTCGCTCAACGGCTTTTCGCAAACGATGACGCCGTAGGAAAACAAATCCGTTTCCAGCCGAATGGAGCTTGGTTGACAATCATTGGAGTAACGCAGGACGTGAAAAACGACGGCGTCGCGTCACCCGCAGACCCGGAATATTATATTCCGCAGGAACATTCCGCCCACTATGTCGACCCCAAGAAGAGCGTCATTTTGCGCACTTCGTTGAGTCCCGCCGCCGTGGCTTCCTGGATGCGCACCGCTGTCGCCTCGCTTGATCCCACCGTGCCTGTGAATGTCGATTCAATGTCGCAGCGAGTGAGCGATTTGGAAGCACGGCCGCGGTTCAACGCCACATTACTCGGCATCTTCGCCGCGATGGGAATTTTACTTGCCGCCATTGGCACTCACGGAGTGCTCGCGTTCCTTGTAGTACAACGCACGCGTGAAATCGGCATTCGCATGGCGCTCGGTGCGCATCCGCGCGACGTCATGAAATTGATTCTTGGTCAGGGAGCGAAGCTGGCCTTCGCGGGTTTGCTGCTCGGCATCGGAGGAGCATTTTTCCTGACGCGCTCGATGGAGAGTCTTCTCTTCGGCGTGAAGGCGACCGACCCTGCAATCTTTGCAGGCGTCGCGATTTTTCTTCTCGTCGTCGCGTTCGTCGCCTGTTACATTCCGGCGCGCCGCGCCATGCGCGTCGACCCTCTGACCGCACTCCGCTACGAATAAAAAACGCAAAAAATATTTACAGCGTCTGAAGTTCTTTTCCGGGCTTGAAGCGCACGGCTTTGCCGGGCTGGATATTGACTTGCTGGCCTGTGCGGGGATTGCGGCCGATGCCTGTCTTGCGCGGTTTCACGTTGAAGACGCCGAAGCGGCGAAGCTCAATGCGTTCGCCGCGGCCAAGCGCGTTTTTCAGCGCTTCGAAAACCGTTTCGACCGCCTGCTCGGCCTTCGTGCGCGGAATATTCGTGCGTTGAACAACGGCATTCACGATATCAAGTTTTATCATTGCGGGCGTCTCCTCGTCGAAGCGTATGCTAGATGGCGCGTTGCGGGTTGTCAAGCCGCGCGCGGTGTAATAACATGCCGCGCCTTTTCGAAATGGAATGCACTGGGAGGACGGAATGAGCGTGAAGCCGGATCGCTGGATCACGAAGATGGCGCGTGAGCACAAAATGATCGAGCCGTTTTCCGACCGGCAGGTGCGCGAAGGCGTCATCAGTTACGGCGTCTCGTCTTATGGCTACGACATACGCGTGGCTGACGACTTTCGTATTTTCACGAATGTGAATTCGACGACCGTCGACCCCAAACAATTCGACGCGGGCTCGTTTGTGGAATTCAAAGGGCCGGTGTGCATCATTCCGCCGAATTCGTTTGCGCTGGGACGCTCGGTGGAATATTTTCGCATCCCGCGAAACGTTCTGACGCTGTGCGTCGGGAAGTCCACGTATGCGCGGTGCGGAATCATCGTGAACGTGACGCCATTCGAGCCGGAGTGGGAAGGCTTCGTGACGCTCGAGATCAGCAACACGACGCCGCTCCCCGCGCGCATTTACGCGAACGAAGGATTGTGCCAGGTGATTTTTTTTGAGTCGGACGAAGTGTGCGAAGTTTCATACAAAGACAAAAAAGGAAAATACCAGTCGCAGCAGGGAATCGTCCTGCCGCGATTGTGATTCGCGCGGCCGCTTTATGGCTTTGATATCGTTGCGCGCGACGCATCGATCGATAGTTCCCCTGGGCCGTAAGCCGCAAGTATCAGCAATCCTCCCATGATGGCGAGATTTTTCAGGAAGTGGGCCTGATTGTCCATGTGCATGGCGCCCTGCATGGCCCAAAAATTGTGGAACATGAGCGTCGTCGGAATCAGATAGAGGAATGTGATTAACGCGGCGATGCGCGTCTGAAAGCCGGTGATCAGGCACAGCGCGCCGAGAATTTCCACGATGAGCGCGCCGGCGAGCATCACGCTCGGCATGGGCATGTGTTTCGAAGCCATGAAAGGAACCATGCCGCTGAAATGCGTCAGTTTGGTGATTCCGCTGAAAAGGAAGATCGCGCTGATCAAAACCCTTCCCACTAGAGGCATGATGCGCTCGCAGGCGTTCATGTGCGTGGCTCCGTTTCGGTCAAGAACTTGAGCGTGCCCTTTTTCATTTTTCAGGCTAAATCGAAGAGCAAGACTTCCGACGGCTCCGTGGCCTGAAACTTCAGCTTGGTTTCGTCTGAGATTGCGGCCCCGTCGCCTGCCGCCAATTGCGTTCCGTTCAGGCGCACTTTCCCACGGGCGATTTGCACCCAGGCGTGACGTCCCGGTTCGAGCGCCTGCGTGATTTCCTCGCCGGCTTTCATGCGCGCGGCAAAAAGCTTCGCGTCCTGATGAATCGCGACCGGAGCGTCTTTACCAGCGAGCAACTTGAAACTTCCATTCCAACTATTCTCGGGGAACGAGTATTGCTCGTACGCTGGTTTCAAATTCCGGTGATCGGGCAAAATCCAGATTTGCAGCAGGTGAACTGGCTCGGACTTGGACGCGTTGAATTCGCTATGCGTCACGCCGGAGCCTGCCGTCATGTGCTGAAGTTCTCCGGGACGAATCACGCCGCTCGAGCCGGTGCTGTCGCGATGTTCAATCGCGCCTTCCAGCACCCAGGTGAGGATTTCCATGTCGCGGTGCGGATGCATGCCGAAGCCCTGGCCCGGCGCGATGACGTCTTCATTGATGACGCGAAGTTGGCGAAAGCCCATGTGATTCGGGTCGTAGTACTGGTCGAAAGAAAAGCTGAAATGGGAGTCGAGCCAGCCGATCTTGTTGTGCCCGCGTTCGTCGCGGGGGCGGATTGTGATCATTTTGGCCTCCTGATTCGTGTTTTTCGTATTCGTGCCGCCATATTTGATGAGCCAGATTGCGTCTCGATTCCGGTGCGGGAGGAGGCGCGATGAAAACGAAACTCATTTGCGACCAAGAAAGTGGATGTTATTGATTGTGGATGGCTTAGTGAAACGCGACTGTGCATGTCATTTGCGACCAAGAACCGGCGTTTTCGGGGTGGTTTGGGTTGGCCCGGTGCGCGAGGTCTGCGCTCCGGACGCTTCTACGGAATGCACCGCTGGCGGCGTTCGCATTATCGAATTTTTCGCTCTGACGACCCTAGCACGATGTTGCACGCTGCGAAAGGCGAGGCAGCCGTGGAAGAATGGCCATTTCACGTGGCAGCGCGTATACTTTTGACATGGTTCGCGCAAGGCTTGCGGTTTTGGCTCTCGGCGCGCTGCTGATTACCGCAGCGGTTCCCGATTGCATGACACAGGTTGAGGCGAGCGCAGATACCATGGCTTGCTGTCGCTCTATGCCATGCACGCCGTCAAATCGCAGCCAAGATTGTTGCAAGAAGATGGTTCGGATTCCGAACGTGTTTTCGCAGGGACCCGCGCGCGCGAATGGATCAGTTCCTTTGGTTGAGTTTGCGGCGGCCCCGGCAATCACACCGGCCGGGCGCGCGGTGATGTCAATTCGCCGCGCAGAAGTGAATCAGCATTCACCTCCCGAGGAATTTTTCACCCTGCATCAATCCCTTCGAATTTAGCCCCCCTATATGGAGCCGCGTGGCTCCCGTCACTGTTCCTTGTCTTCGTTATCTTCTTATTCTGATCAGTTGGGTTTCGCCGTCGCCTTGCCATGCGACAAGCAAGATCTTCGAGGTTTACATTGTGACTTTGCCATCCGCACATTTGCTCCTGCGTAACCTTCGCTTCTCGGCTGCGCTAATGATTGTTTTTGGCGTCATGTTCGCATTGCCAGCTCTTGCCCAGGGACCGAGCCCGGAATCAGCTCCGACGCTCTTTCCCGGCGGGGCATTTGTTTCCTACAGTTCCATTTTCGAATCGCGCGAACTTGTACCGGGAATGTTCGTCGACCCGAAATCTCCGACAGCACGGGCGACGTTCACTCACCAAGGGATTATCCGGTTCGCATGGAGTATGCGTACGAATTGGGAAGTAATGGCCGAAGTCCCCATCGTGACCCAGCATCTCGACACACCCACAACAGCTGTTGGCGGCACGGGACTGGGAGATATCGCGTTTCTTGTAAAATATCGCTTCTTCCGGCGCGATTCGGAGCGCGGCACAACGCAAATTTCATTCACCGCGGGCCCGAAGCTAACGACTGGACGAACAGATTTGCGAGACGGAACAGGCGCGCTGCTTCCTGTCCCGCTACAACCGGGGACAGGTTCTACGGATGTGTTCTTCGAAATGGACGGCACGTACACGGGTCTTTTCAACTCGAAGCGCCTGGTAGCGGATGAGTCGGCAAGTTATTGGCTGCGAACGCAAGGGTCGCAGAATTTTCGCCTGGGTCCTGAATTCGAATCCCGCTTCTGGCTGTCCTATCGGCCTTATCAGACAAAGTTCGTCAACAAAGAATGGTTCATTGGGCCAACGCTCACTCTGCGCCGCTACGCGCGCGATCAAATCAATGGAGTACCGCAGCTCGCGAGTGGTGGATACGTGCTGGCACCCGGCGTGACCACGTATTTCAGTCCGCGACCAGGCTTGCATCTATGGTTTGGCATGGAAATACCTGTCGCGCAGAACCGCGCCGGCGCGCCGACACGATTCACGCGAGGATTCAGCATCGGAGTCACGCGGCAATTTATGCTGGGAAAGCTAAAACAAATCAAATAAGGAGAAACAGCATGAGATACAAACGAACCTGGCTGCTGCTCTTCGCGACGTTGCTTCTTGCTCCGCAACTTCACGCAGGCATCGAGCAGGTGAACCTGAAAGTTCAAGGCATGACTTGAAACTATTGAGCATACGGGGTGCAGCAAACCCTCCGGCGCCTGGATGGCGTCGCTAACGTGAAAGTGGATTTGCTCGATGGGAAGGTAACGATCACGCCCAAGCCGGAGGGCGGCTTCGATCCTGCTTCCGTGCTCAAGCTCACATACGATAGCGGTGTTTCTGTGGTGGAAATGAGTCTGACCGCGAGTGGGCACATCGTCAAAGATCCGGTTAGCGGATTGGCTTTCGAAATCACTCCGAAAGTTAATTACCCAATTGTGGCGGGCGTATTCGCGGACAAGATACAGGCCGCGGCCGCGTCCGGCGCGACAGTGCGCATGCGCGGGATCATTTACACGAAGCCCCCGGGCAAGATTAAAAAATCGAAGGAAGCGCCACGGCTGAAATTCGAGGTACAGGAGGTGATGTAAGTGAAGTCGCAGACAAGAATCTTCCTGGTTGTCGCCGTCATATTGCTGGCAGTCAGCGTCGGCGTAACGGCGCGAACAGGGATCGCTCGTTCGCAGCCGACGGGAACGATGAATTCCATTTCGGCAGCGCGAGTTGGCGCGCGTGCGCCCGATTTCTGCCTCAACGACTTAGACGGACACAAAGTGTGCTCAAGCGAGTTTCGCGGAAAGACTTTGCTGATTGATTTCTGGGCGTCATGGTGCGGTCCATGCAAAACCGAGATGCCCGCGTATGAGAAATTCCAGCAGCGCTATGCGTCGCGCGGGCTCGTCGTCATCGGGATTGGCCTCTCGATGGATACGCCCGCCAACCTGAAGAAATTCGCGCAAAAGCTGGGCGTACATTACACGCTGCTGATGGGAACGATGGCCGTGCAAAACAAATTCGGGTTGCGAGGTATTCCAACCACCATCCTCGTCGATAAGAAAGGAGTGATACGCAAGCGGACGGTTGGTTTCGACTACCCATCTAAGTTTGAGGCCACCCTCCGAAGATTGCTGTGAGCGTTTGGAGCTACGCAGCCACAACGAAAAGCTGCCGGCTTTCCCGATAAGGGGCCGGGGAAGCCAAAAGGCGCCAGCGCCAAAGCGAGTCGGAACGAAGCGTTCGCGCAGATGAGGCGCGCGAAAGGAATGAATTGTTGAGAGCGGATCTTGTGTCGGAACTGAAGCTGCGATCCTCTAAGAGGCTAGGGCTTTTGGGTGGGCCGGAGGAGGACTTCGCTGATGAAGCTTTGGGGGGCTTGGGTGAGAAGCATGGCGACGGCGTGGGCGACGTCATCGGGCTGGAGCATTTTTTTCGTGTCTTTTGTGGAGCTGTGAAAGAAATCCGTGGCGACGGAGCCGGGGCAAATGGACGCGACGCGAATGCCGTGGGCGCGGAGATCCTCTGCCATGCAGTAAGTGAGGCCGAGCAAGCCCCATTTGGAGGCGCAATAGGCTCCGCCGCCGGCCATGGAATTTTTACCGGCCAGCGAACTGATGCTAATAATGTGGCCGCGGTTGCGCGCGAGCATTCCCGGGATGACGGCGCGGCTGACGAGGAACACCCCCTTGAGATTGGTGTCTAACACTGTGTCCCAGTCCATTTCGGTGAGTTGATGAACGGGGCCGAAGCGGCCGACGCCGGCATTGTTGACGAGAACGTCGATGGCTGAGAATTTTTTTAGCGTGGCGTCGACGAGCGAGGCGACTTGCTCGGCGCGAGAGACGTCGGCGGGAAAGGCGAAGGCGTCGATGGAATCGCTCCGGAGACGCGTGGCCGCGTCTTCGAGTGCTTTCTTGTCCCGTCCGCAAATGCTGACGCGCGCGCCCATTTGCCCGAGTCGGCGTGCGATGGCGAAACCGATGCCTCGGCTGGCACCCGTGATGAGAGCGGATTGTCCTGCGAGGTTCGGACCAGAGGCGTCGGGACGTAAAGGACTCGGATTTTCGGTGGACACGGGACGGCTCCTTGTGCGGTGCGTAGGTTAGCAACGACGGACCAACGGCCGAAGCCCTTGTGCTTGCGTTCTTCTCGGCACGACGAAAGCCGTACCCTGACGCCAGACTCGAATCGGCAGCCACGACTGGGCGACGTTTGGCTGGCATTCATCATCTTATCACCAGAGCAGCAACGTTACCTGGATGGCGGGACAAAAGAGAACTGCAGGGAACCGGCGGGAATGGCCTTGCGCGACCGCAGAGGTTTCCCTATAATCCGAGAGTTTTCTGCACGCCCGCAATCTCAGCCAGAGCAATCTCAAAGATGCCTGCGGATGGTTGCGAATCTGATCGAGGAGGCAGGACGAAGATGATGCGAAAGAGATTCGCCGCGAACGGGATTGTGATGTTTGTGGCCGCCGTAATGAGTCTGGCCGCCCCGCTGGCGTCCGCCCAAGATCAGCAACAGCCGCCGGCCGCCAAAACACCGTACACACTTGCTGAGTACAACGCTTTCCAGGCTTGTTCGAGCCAGACTGACCCCCAGGCCAAAATCCAGTCGTGCGACGATTTTGCCTCGAAGTTCCCAAACTCGGTGCTGCTGCCGCTGGTATACCAGACGGATTACAACGCCTACAACCAGTTGAAAAATTATCCGAAGACGATTGAGTACATCGATAAATTCCTGGCCGTGCCGGATGAGAAACTCACGGTGATTCCCGGCGTGACCAAGGAAAAAGTGACGGGCGACAGATTGCAGGCGCTGTACATCCGTGCGGTCGCTTTCAACCAGTCGTTCAACGAAAAGGATCCCAACGCGCAAGATGAGATGACCAAAGCCCGGCAGACGGCGTTGGATGGATTGAAAGTGCTGGGGGAACTTCCGAAGCCGGCGAACATGACGGACGAACAGTTCGCGCAGCAGAAAAAACCGCCCCAGATTTTGTTCAATTACACGGCGGGTTCGGCGTCCTTTCAGTTGAAGGATTACAAAGCTGCGATTGATTCGTTCAATGCCGTGCTGGCCGACAAGCCCGACGATGCGGCGACATACTTCCGGTTGGGCGTCGCATACCTGCAATTGGCATCGCAGCAGGCGCCCAAGACGCCCGCGCCATCGCCGAACGGGACCACTCCTCCCACTACGGACGCAGCAGCCACAGCCGCAACCCCTGCCGCGACAACGGACCCTGGACTCAATGATCTTTACATGAACGGATTCTGGGCGCTGGCGCGTTCGATTGCGCTGAAAGGGCCCGGCGAGGCGCAGATGCGCACTTATCTGCGCGCGCAGATGTTTAACTACGAACAGCCGGCTTGCGGCACGCTGCTGGACCAGCAGATGAGCGAGCTGATTCAGCTTGCCGGAACCACGCCAACGCGGCCGGCGACTTATAGTTTGCCGAGCGCGGCGGATTTGAACAAGGTGTTGCAATCGAGCAACCTGCTTTCGATCTTGACTGACCTGCAAGCGGGCGGCGACAAGGGAAAAATGACCTGGCTCGCGGTCTGCGGGCAGGAAATTCCGAACGTTGTGGGGAAGATCATCGATATGACGCCGGGAACGGATTCGATCGATTTCAAAGTGTTCACTGCGGAGACGGGCGAGCAAATTCAAGCGGGCACGACGGCGAATCTGGATGTGACAGTATTTACCGCGTCACCCGCAGGCGGCGCAGCGCCGGCAACGAGTACCGGAGGAACACAGGCGGCCGCGACTCCGCCTCCCGTGCAGCCCGAAGCGGCTCGTTTGCAGAAGGGCGACGCGATTAAGTTCACCGGTACGCTGGTGAGTTACGACACGCAGCCGTTTTTGGTCCACTTTGATAAGTGCAAAGTGGATGCGTCGGTGATTCCGCCGGAGAAAGGCGCACCGAAACGGCGGCCGCGCCGTCCAGGCACGCGATAAGTCTTCAGAGGCAAGAAAAGGCCGCCCCGTAGGATTCCGGGGCGGCCTTTTTTTATTTTGTGCAGATTATTTCGGACGCGCGAAGTTAAGAATGGCGGCGGCCGTTACGTTCAAGCTTGTATTCTTCGAGCTTGCGGCCGAGCGTGTTGCGATGGATTCCCAGAGTGCGCGCGGCGCGGCACTGATTGCCTTCCACGTGATCCATCACACGCTTGATGAAACGGCGCTCGAATTCCGCAAGCGCTTCTTCGAGCAGGATGCCCCGTTCCACCATCTGCCCGATGAGGGCTTCCAACTGATCTTTCACAATTGCATCCTCCGAAGTGCGGCGCTGGGGGCCGGGCTGCGGGCCTGAAATGCAGAAACTCTAGTCGAGTGGATGTCCGGTCAATCGTTGGTACGCTTCGCGATATTTCGCGCGCGTTCCGTTGACAACATCGGGCGGCAGCGCCGGAGCAGGTGGCTGCTTGGACCAGCCGATACGCTCGAGATAGTCGCGGACAAACTGCTTGTCAAAAGATGGCTGGGCTTTTCCGGGCTCGTAAGAATCCGCGGGCCAGAAGCGCGAAGAATCGGGAGTCAGGGCTTCGTCAATCCAGATGAGCTCGTCGCCAATCAGGCCGAATTCGAGTTTCGTGTCGGCAATGATGATGCCGCGCGCTGCGGCATATTCGGAAGCGCGGCGATAAACTTCGAGAGTGATGTCGCGCAGGCGCGCCGCCAGCGGCCGGCCGATTTGATCGGCTGCCGCCTCGAAGGAAATATTTTCATCGTGGCCGGATGTGGCTTTTGTCGCCGGCGTAAAAATCGGTTCCGGCAGGCGATCGGATTCCTTCAGCCCGGCAGGAAGCGGAATGCCGCAAACTTTTCCCGTCGCGCGATAGTCTTTCCAGCCGGAGCCCGAAATGTAGCCGCGAGCCACGCATTCAATGGGAATCGGATCTGTTCGGCGAACAATCATGGCGCGGCCGTTCAGCGCGTTTTGATAAGGCGTGAGTTCGCCGGAAAAATCGCTGGCGCTGATGACGTGATTCGGGATGACGCCGGAAAGTTTGTCGAACCAGAAAAGAGAAAGTTGCGTCAAGACGCGGCCTTTATCGGGAATGGGCGTGGGCAGAATAACATCGAAGGCCGAGAGGCGATCGGTCGCGACGATCAAGAGGCGATCACCGAGCTCGTAAATGTCGCGGACCTTACCACGCGCGAGAAGTTTCAATCCCGAAAAATCCGTTTGTGAAATTGTTGGATAAGCCACCGGGGTCGCCAAGGTTTTCCGTCCTTAAGTCTTAATCAAGAGGACGTAATTTTAGCGCAGAGAAACGAGATGTCAATCAGGTAAGCGGACGACCTGAGGAAAACTTTTTCACAACACGCAGCGAATTACCAGAAAAAAATTATGCCGCCGTGGATTGCGCGTGCTCATCCCAGCGGACGGAAACGAGTTTTGAAACGCCGGGTTCCTGCATCGTGACGCCGTAGAGCATCGAGCCCATCTCCATTGTCTTGCGATTGTGCGTGACGATGATGAATTGCGTTTGCTCGCCCATGTCGAGAAGCATGCGGTTGAAGCGGCCGACGTTGGCTTCGTCGAGAGGCGCGTCGACTTCGTCGAGAATGCAGAACGGACTCGGCTGAAAGCGGAACACAGCGATCAGGAGCGCGAGCGCCGTCATGGCCTTCTCGCCGCCTGAGAGCAGCATAATATTTTGCAGACGCTTGCCCGGAGGCTGCGCGACTATATCGATGCCGCAATCGCCGGA
Organism: Candidatus Acidiferrales bacterium; assembly: GCA_035943235.1. Taxonomy (GTDB): domain Bacteria; phylum Acidobacteriota; class Terriglobia; order Acidiferrales; family UBA7541; genus DAHUXN01. The sequence goes on along the minus strand of DASZCH010000197.1, from coordinate 47,002 downwards.
ACTGTCCGGTTCGGTGAGGCGCATTTCGCCGCTGCCGCCCCCGAAGAGAGTGCGGAAGGCCTCGCCAAAATTGCGATTGATGACCGTGAAAGCCTCTTCGAATTTTTGCCGCGAGACAGTATCGAGCTCGGTGATGGCTTGCTGCGTATTCTGAATGGACTGGACGAGATCATCGCGCTCGCGCGTGAGGAAAGTATTGCGCTGATCGCAGTCCTGATATTCTTCGAGCGCCATCATGTTGACCGGGCCCATGGATTCAAGGCGTTCCTTCATGCCCGTGTAGCTCGCTTCGGTAGAGATCAATTCTTCGCCAGTCAGAAACTGCTCTTGTTGCGCAATCAATTCTTCCGGCTGAGCGCCGGCTTCGGAAACGCAGGTCTGCCGCAGATGTTCGCGGTCGGAATCGTTGCGGGCTTTTTCGATTTCGCGCTGGGTGCGATTTGCGCGCATTTCTTCGACCGAAACACGGCGCGCGCGAAGGTCTTCGTCCAGAGTGGCGGCGCGTTCGCGCTGTGAACTCCATTGTTGTTCGAGCGCGACCTGCCGTTGTTCGAATTGCGATTTCTCGCCGCGATAGTGTTCGACTTGCTGTTCGAGTTGCGAATTGCTCGACTCTCGTTCGGTTTTCTCGATTAAGAGCGTGTCGCGCTGGCCAATTAGTGTCGTCAGGCGTTCGAGGGCTTGGCTCGATTCCTCGGCAAGACGCGACTCGAGCGTTTCCGCGTTCGCTAGGCGCTCTGCCATCGCGGCTAATTCCTCGCGCCGCGCGGAGAGTTCGGCTTGTTGCGTGACGACGCTTTCGCGCAGCGCGGCGAGGCGTTCCGTGGCCGCAGCGGCTTCCTGCTCGGCCGTTGCGCGAGAGACAAGGGTTTGCTCGCTGAGGAGGCGAGCTTCGGCGGCGCGTGCGCGTGTCTGCTCGGCTTCTGACTGGAGGCGGGCGACTTCGCACTGCGCTTCGGCGGCTTGCTGTTCAACGCGCGCAAGAGCTTCGCGTGCCTGCTCGAATTGGTGAAATGCGCCAACGCGCGTTTTCTCAGCCTCGACGTGTCCGGTGAGTCTCTGCTCCAATTCGCTTTCGATCCGGTGCTGATCTTCTTCTGTGCGTGCCAACTCGGCCTGCGTTTCGGAGGCGAGACGTTCGAGGCGGAGCACTTCGGCTTCGTGCATTCGCAGTTCGCGTTTCAGTGCGAGCGGGCCAGCTTCGCCGGGCCGCCCACCGGTGACCATGCGGCCGTGGTAACAGGTACCGTCGAGCGTGACGAAGTATTGCTGCGGATTTTCGCGCGCGAGTTTTTCAGCTTCGGCGACGGTTTCGATCAAGTAGGCGCCTTCGAGTTTAGAGAGGAATTGCTTTGCCGCGGGACCAAGTGGGTCACGAAATTCGACGAGACGATCGAGGCGCGAGACGATTCCGGACGAAGTAAGAGACGCGGATTCGGGCCGAGGTTCGTATTTCATCTGGCGCAAGGAATCGACGAAGAAAGTGGCGCGGCCGCCCATTTCTTCGCGCAACAGGCTGACTCCGGCGCGGGCGTGGTCGAAGGTCTCGACGACGACATATTCAAGTTCATCGCGAAGGAACTGCTCGATTGCGCCTTCGTATTGCTCCTCCACCTCGGCGTAATCAGCGAGGACTCCGACGGCGCGGAAGCCACGCGAATCCGCTTCGCCGTTTACCGCGAAAAGTTTCTGCACCGCCTCCGCGGTATACGCGCGGTCATTGAGAATTTGTTCGAGCGAGCCGCGTCGGGCGCGGCCGGCGGAAAGCTCCTCACGGAATTTGTCGTTGCGCTGGGCGGTTTCCTGATGCGCGCGGCGAATTGCCGCAAGGGACTCTTGAGCGTTGCGAACTTGTTCGGCGAGCTCGAGCGCGTTTGCTTCAGCTTCGCAATGGCGAGCCTCGGCGCTCTGAAGTTTCTCGGACTGGGATGAGCGCTCGGCTTCGAGACGCGCGAGCACGTCCTGGCGTTGAGCCTGTTCGATAGCGATGCGCGCGGCCTGATCTTCGGCCTGCAGGGATTCGACCTGTGCGCGTACCGAATCTTCGCCGCTGCGCGAAACAGCGTCGCGCAGAGCGGCAATGTGCTGCTCGATGGCGGCCTGCTCGGCAATGCCGGATTCAATTTGGCGCGCAAAATCCTGGAGGTGCGAATCGAGTTGCGCGGATTCGCCGCGCAAGGAAGTGACGCCCTCGCGATGGCTGGCCAGACGGCTTTCGACCTGCACGGCTTGTGCTTCCGACTGGGCGATTTCCGCAGCGAGCTGATTGACGCGCGAATCGATCTGAGCGGTCTGTTCGCGGTTAAAGGAAATGCGATTCTCGGCGCGGTCGAGTTCGAGCGCGGATTGATTGAGAAGATTTTGAAGCTGGCGCAGTTCGTTTTCGAGTTCGTAATTGCGAGCGTTGAGGCGTTCCTGCTCGGATTCGAGCTCGTGCATCGCAGTGCTTTCGCTGTTTTCGACGGTGAGCATTTCGCCGAGAATCTTTTCCAGGCGCTCGGCTTCCGATTCCAGGTGACGCGCCTTGCTCGCGAGAACCGTGCGCATCAGGCCCCGCATTTCTTCGCGCAATTCGGCGTAGCGTCTAGCCTTGGAAGCCTGTCGTTTTAGGGAAGCGAGCTGTTTTTCGACTTCGACCAGAATGTCGTTAACGCGCGAGAGATTCACTTTCGAGGCTTCGAGTTTGGTTTCGGCGAGGCGGCGCTTCGTTTTATAGACCGTGATTCCGGCGGCTTCTTCGATGAGCGCGCGGCGATCCATCGGCCGTGAATTCAGGATTTGACCGATGCGGCCCTGCTCGATGATGGCGTAGGAATCAGGGCCGAGGCCCATGCCCATGAAGAGTTCCTGGACGTCGCGCAGACGGGCGACCCGGCCATTGATTAAGTATTCGCTTTGTCCGGAGCGATAGAGACGGCGGCCGACGACGACTTCGCCGGGCTTAACGTTGACGGCAGGCTTTTCTTGCGCGCGTTTCTTCCAGTGCTTTTCGGGTTTGGACTCGTCTTCTGCGGCAACGTGCTCGGACGATTCGGCAGAGACTGCTTCCAGTTCGGTCGAAGCGGATTCGGGAACGGCGACCGGATTTTCCGGGGCATTTCCCGAGGAATTCTCTGGGCCATTTTCCGGTTGGGCGCCGAAAACTTTGGCGACGGCATCGGCAAGCTCGGGATCAACGAGCGTCAAGGACACTTCGGAGATTCCCATGGGCGGGCGTTTTACGGTGCCGTTGAAAATGCAATCGGACATGCGCTCGGCGCGAAGCATTTTGTGGCTTTGCTCGCCAAGGACCCACGAGATGGCGTCGACGACATTTGATTTACCGCAGCCGTTCGGGCCGATGATGCAGGTAACGCCGCTGCCGCTGAAGACGATTTGCGTCTTTTCGCAGAAGGACTTGAAGCCCAACAATTCGACTTTACGCAGTTTGAGCACGCTGCTCCTTGGAAATAGCCTGGCCCTTCCGTTGGATGCAGGGAAGCAGCCTGAATTTTGTAACATCCAGCAGAGGATTTAGAGACAAAAATCGTGGCGGGTCGCAGTGTGCGGGCCCAGCCGTCTGGCGCGTCAGATCGGCGGTGATGTGGAAGAAGATAGCATGAGGCCGAAGGTGTGTAAAGCATTTGACCAGGGAATGTGCCTGAAAATGGCCTATTTCAAATACTTCTGGTACCACGCAACGATGCGGTTGAGGCGGTCGAGTTCGTGCTTTTCTTCGTGGAAGCCGTGATTTTCGCGCGGATACTCGACGAGCTCGGCGGGTGCACCGTAAAACTTCAAACCACGATAGAGACCTGTGCTTTGGCCGAGAGGATCGGTAGTGTCGACCTGGCCCTGGAGAATCAAAATCGGCGTGTGCGCGCGCTTGAGAAACATGAAAGGCGAATGGTTGATAAATCCTTCCGATTTTTCATAGGGAAGGCCCCAGAACCATTTGTCATATGAAGGGCCGCGCTCGGTGCTGAATTCGGCAACCAGGTCGACCATGCCTGCGCCGGAGACGGCGGCCTTGAAGCGGTCCGTTTGCGTGATGGCCCACTCGGCCATGTAGCCTCCATACGACCAGCCCCCAATTCCGAGATGATTGGGATCGGCGATGCCCTGCTTAATGATGTAGTCAACGCCGGCCATGACGTCCTTGAAATCGGCGCCGCCCCAATCGGCGCGGTTCATCTCGACGAATTTCTCGCCGTAGCCGGTTGAGCCACGGATGTTGAAATAAGCGACGGCGAAGCCATGCGCGGCAAGGAGCTGACCCCAGGAATCGATATTGTCAGACCACGCGCCCGTAGGACCGCCGTGAACCAGAATGACAGTAGGCACAGCGCCGCTGCCGGAATAATCGAGAGGCTTCAGAAGCTCTCCTTCGATTTCAAGCCCGTCGAAGCTGCGGTAATGAAAGAAGCTGGGCTTCGCGAGGATTACCGAATCCCAGCTCGAATTCAGATGCGTAACGCGGTCTGCCGAACCATTGGCGGACGCGAGATAAATTTCAGGAGGCGTGGTGGCGGATTCGCCGACGAATGCGATTTGTCCCGAAGGGGCGACGGCGAAGGCGTGCGGATTTGGCCCGGCGTTATCGAGAATTTTCGCGGAACCATCCGCGTCCACGAAATACAACTTCGTGTTGAATCCTACTTCCGACACAGCCGCCAAGCTGCCATTGCGGCGCCATTCGATGCCGTTCATCGGGCGATCAACGCTGCTATTCGTGAGGTTGCGGCTCGGCTGTGACGCCGGTGCATCGATCGAGCGGATATAGATGTCGTGAGGCTCAGGGCCATCGACACGCGCGCCGACGTAGGCGAATTGCTTGCCGTCGGGAGAGACGTGAATATCGCCAAACGGACCCTTGGGTGCGAAGAGTAGAGAAAAATTGCCGTCCGTAACATTGACAGAGAAAATCCGGTTTGTGTCTTCGTCGGATTCAGGATGATCGGTTGCGGAGACGATCAGGCGGTCGCCTGCGGGTGTCCATTGCGCTTCGCGGACTTCCCAATTTGCGGCCGTGACGGCACGAGCCTTCTTCGTGGCCATATCGAAAAGCCAGATGCGGCTGTGCTTGTCGTCATGATCGACGACGAGGGCGTCGTCTTTATCCTTTTCTTTTTTTTGTTCTGCGGCAGTCGGTTCATCCGGCGCGACGAAGGCGATTTGCTTGCCGTCGGGTGACCATTCGAATGAGCCGATGTTGCGCTTGCCTTCAGTGATGGCGTACGCGTCGCCGCCATCGGAGGGCATCAGATAAATTTGGCGAAATTCGTCGCGATTGGAGAGGAAGGCAAGGAATTTTCCGTCGGGCGACCAGCGCGGCGAATCATCGGATTTGCCGGAGAAGGTGTACTGCCGGACTTGATGCGTCGCGATATCCATAATCCAGATGTGGCGCGGATTTTCGGTGCCCTTTGGCGGTTCGTTGACCGTGAAGGCGAGGCGCGCGCCGCCGGGCGAGAAGCGCAGATCGGAGATGCGGCGCAGATTGAGCGCCTGCTCGGGCGTCAGGCGTTTGCCAGAGGAATCGGCCGCCGCGCGTGGAGCGCCAAGCACGTTTGGCACGGCGAAAAGCAACATGGCGAGAATTCCGACTGCTGGACGCACGGTCATTGTTGGCTCCTGAGCGAAGGTGACAATTTATTGGGACTGAAGAGGTTCGTCAACCGGGAAATGGCTGCGAACCCCAAACATGCGTTGACTTGCCTATTTGCCGGAACTAGGATGGCGCGCGTTCGCTGGTTTAGGGAGAATCTCATGAATTTGTCAGATGACAAGTTTCATGGACGCGTATTCGTGTTCGCTCTGGCGCTGTACGCGCTGGCGATTTGCCTGGTGGCGCTGCGTGCCTATCCGCCCGCCGCGAAGCTCGCCGATGCGCCCGCAGACGAATTCTCGGGAATGCGTGCGAAGAACGTGCTACAGCAGCTCGTTGGCAACGGCGTGGCCCATCCTGTGGGCAGCGCCGCGGATGCGAAGGTGCGGGAAGGCATTGTTGCTCAATTGACGAAACTGGGTTATCAGCCGCGCGTGCAGGACGGCTTCGTCTGCGACGAAGGAAGGTGTGCGCATGTAAAGAATGTGCTGGCGCGGCTTGAGGGCAGAGATCCCGCGACAGCGGTGCTCGTCGCGGCGCACTATGATTCGGTTCCCGCAGGTCCGGGAGCATCGGACGATGGCGCGGGAACGGTGTCGGTGCTCGAAATCGCACGCGCACTCAAGACGTCTCCGCAACTTCGGCATTCGGTGATTTTTCTGCTCGACGAAGGCGAAGAGGCGGGCCTGTATGGTGCGGTTGCGTTTGTTCAAGACGACCCGTGGGCCAAAGACGTGCGCGCCGCGGTGAACATGGACAATCGCGGCACTTCAGGGCCGAGCGCGATGTTCGAAACAGGAAGCGCCAACGAATGGGTGATGCGAATGTATGCGAGCTCGGTACGCTTTCCCAATGCGAATTCGCTTTTCTACACGGTTTACAAGAGCCTGCCCAACGACACGGATTTCACGATATTCAAGCGCGCAGGTTATCAGGGATTGAATTTCGCGTTCATCGGTGAGGTGGCGCACTATCACACGCCGCTTGACAACGTGGCGAATGCTAGCGCGGCCAGCATTCAGAACGAAGGCGGGAACGGCCTGGACGGGGTTCGCGCGCTGGCGAATTCCGATTTGCAGCCCGGCGCGATTTCGGAAGCCGTGTACGCGGACATACTCGGTTGGAAAATGATTTGGTGGCCGGCGCGATGGACGGTTGGATTTGCAGTATTTGCGCTGGCGCTCCTGCTTCTGGAGATTGCCGTCCTGCTGCGGCGCGGCGAAATACGAATGAAAGGAATTGCTTTGGGTGTCGCGAGCTGGCCGCTGATTTTGATTGTTTCGGCGATTCTCGGCGTTCTTCTGCAATTTCTTCTTCGCGTGGCCGGGGCGACTCCGGCGAACTGGGTGGCGCATCCGTTTCCGTTGTTAGTCGCGTTTTGGGCGCTTGGATTTGCCGCCGTGGCCATCGTGGCGGCGTTGCTGGGACGCTCCGCCGGATTGTGGGGGCTCTGGTGCGGCGTGTGGATTTGGTGGGGAATTGCGGCACTGGTGCTGGGAATCATCGTTCCGGGGGTGAGTTTCTTTTTCGTGGTTCCCGCGCTTGCGGCCGGAATCTGTGGGTCGGCCGTTTTGTTTGCGGGGCGCGAGAGCCGCAGCGCAAGCGCAATTGCCACAGTGGTCCCCGCGGTTGTCACCGCGATCGTTGGCGCGGAGTCCGTGTGGTTCTTGTACGTCGCGCTTGGAGATGTATTCTTGGTGGGAATTGCAGTTTGCGTCGCGCTGATTGCGATGCCGCTCGCTCCTTTGGCAGCAAGCATTTCGCGTGGGAATCGATGGAAGTTCTCCGCGGTTGCCTTCGCCACGGTAATTGCCGGAACAGTTGCCGCGTTGATAGTCCCGCCCTTCTCATCGGCTTCGCCGGAAACGTTGAACCTTCAGTATCACCTAAACGCTGATACCGGAAAATCGCGGTGGCTCGCTTATCCGGGTTCTGGCCGCTTGCCGCCCAGCCTGCGCAGCGCCGCGTCGTTCGGCAGAGCGCAAACCGCCGTATATCCGTGGAGCACGCAAAAGCCTCTTGCGGCGGATGCGCCTGCGTTAAACGTGCCGGCGCCAACGATGTCTATTCTGCACGTTACGTCTTCGGGGGGAAACACAAGCTACGACGTGCAGCTAAATTCGCCCCGGGGCGCGCCCGTGATTTTGCTGGGTTTCGCTCCTGACGCTGCGCCGGAATCGGTGTCGATTGCAGGACATGCAATGCCGGCGATGGGGACCCGTTTTCTCCGATACACGCATGGCTGGCGGATCTATGGTTGCGACGATGCGCCGCCCGAAGGAATTGAAATGAAGTTCACGCTTCGCAACGGAAATCCCGTTTCCGCGCTGCTGCTTGACGAGAGTTATGGATTGCCGAAGCAGGGAACATTCCTGAGCAGCGCTCGGCCAGAAACCGCGACACAGATTCAGAATGGCGACGCCACGGTGGTGACGCGCCATATCAGCTTGAAACCGGAATAGCCCGATTCCCGCAACAGAATGCGGTAGTTGTTTGCGAGTCACATGAGCCTCAGCTAAAATGGCCTGCTCGCGCGGGGAGTTTTGCTTGCACCGGATACAGCCGGCATCCCGTAAGCGAATCGCACTCCAATTAAGGATCACACGCGCTAAGAACATGGGCGAAATACTGCTCGAAAACACGCTGAGCAATCGCAAAGAAGTCTTCACCACGCTGCATCCTGGCGAAGTGCGCATGTACACGTGTGGGCCGACTGTGTATGACTACGCGCACATCGGGAATTACCGCACGTTCGTTTTTCAAGATATTTTGCGGCGATTTTTGCGCTCGCGCGGCTTCCGCATGAACCATGTGATGAATTTGACGGACGTTGATGACCGGATTATTCAGAATGCGGCGGAGAAGGGCATCAGCATTTTCGACTACACGGCGAAATACATTCAGGCGTTCAAGGAGGACATGGCCGCGCTGAGCCTGGAAACGCCGGAGCACCTGATTCGCGCGACGGATCACATCGACGACATGGTCGCGCTGATCGAGAGGCTGGACGCGAAAGGAATGACCTATCGGAGCGACGGCTCGATTTACTACCGAATCGCGAAGTTTCCGGATTACGGCAAGCTCTCGAAGGTGGACTTGAGCGGAATTCAAGCGGGCGCGCGCGTGGAGGTGGATCGCTACGAGAAAGCCGACGCGCGCGATTTCGCGCTGTGGAAATCGCCGAAGCCGGGCGAGCATTTCTGGGACACGCGAATTGGGCCGGGACGTCCGGGCTGGCACATTGAATGTTCGGCGATGGCGATGAAATATCTGGGCGAAACGCTGGACATTCACACCGGCGGAATTGATTTAGCGTTTCCGCATCATGAAAACGAGATTGCGCAGAGCCAGGCCGCGACGGAGCATCCGTTTGTCAAATACTGGCTGCACGCGGAGCATTTAATTATTGATGGCGAGAAGATGTCGAAATCGCTCGGCAATTTCTATACGCTACGCGATTTGCTGAAGAAGGGCCACAAGCCGTCAACGATTCGTTACATGCTGGCCTCGGTGCCTTACCGCAGGCAGCTTAACTTTACGAGTGAGAGCATTCAGCAAGCGGCCAGCTCGGTGGAACGGCTGAGGAACTTCGTGGCGCGGATTACGGAAGGGAAGTTTCCAGGGGGCGTGAATCCGCAGATGGCGGCACGGGCGCAAAAAGCTGAGGCGGATTTTGAGGCAGGGCTTGCGGACGATTTAAATACGGCGATCGCGCTGGCGGCCATATTTGATCTGGTGCGGGACGTGAATACGGCCATCGATCACGGAGAATTTCATCAGCAGGATGCGCCGCGCGTGCTGGCAGCGATGGAGAAATTCGATGCGATTTTCGCCGTGATTGAAGATAACGACGCGGCGAAATTGCGCGTCCTGGGATTCGAATCGGGGGACGCGAGGATGAGCGCGGCAGAAATCGATGCGCTGGTTGCTGAGCGTCAGCAGGCGCGCAAGGAGCGAAACTTCAAACGCGCTGATGAGATCCGCCAGGAACTGGCCGAACGTGGTATTCTTCTGGAAGATACCCGCGAAGGCGGGATACGTTGGAAAAAAAAGTGAAACTGCAAATCGAAAATCCGACCTCGTGGCACAGTGTGCCCTCCCGCCAGAGACCCAGCCTGTTTGGCGTTGACTAACAATCCTTCCTCCATTTGCACGGCGTCGCTGATAAATTTCGCGAGCGGCGCAAAAATTCCAAAATCAGGAGGAAGAAATGAAGAAAGCTACGGGTTGGAAACTGCCTCGCTTGACAACGCGACTGCCGGGACCGAAGGCAAAGAAGTTGGTTGGTAAAGATACGAAATTTGTGTCGTCGTCATACACGCGCAGCTATCCGCTAGTGGCACAACGGGGACGCGGAGCGGTGATCGAGGACGTCGACGGCAATCGTTTTCTCGATTTCGCCGCGGGGATTGCAGTGGTCGCGACAGGCCATTGCCATCCAAAAGTTGTCGCCGCGATCCAGAAACAAGCCGCGCAACTGATTCACATGTCCGGTACGGATTTTTACTACGAAAATATGGTGGAGTTGGCGGAGAAGTTGGCGTCCATCGCGCCCGGGAAGGATGCCAAGCGCGTTTACTTCGGCAATTCGGGCACCGAAGCGATTGAAGCGGCGATGAAACTCGCTCGCTATCACACCAAGCGTGACAAATTCATTGCATTCTATGGATGCTTCCACGGGCGCACGATGGGCTCACTGTCTTTGACCGCGAGCAAATCCGTCCAGCGCAAAGGATTCGGGCCACTGCTGGGAGGCGTCGCGCATATTCCGTATCCCAATCCGTATCGCGATGCAGGGCAGAGCGAGGAATCCTCGACGGAGCAGTGTCTGGAGTTTCTCGAAGACCAGGTTTTCCACCGGCTGACGGATCCCGCGGACGTGGCAGCGATTTTCGTCGAACCAATCCAGGGCGAAGGCGGATACGTACCTGCACCGGTGGCATTTCTCCGGGAGTTGCAACGAATTTGCCGGAAGCACGGAATTCTCCTGGTCGCCGACGAAGTGCAGTGCGGCATGGGGCGCACGGGGAAGTGGTGGGCGTCCGACCACTCAGGAATCGATCCGGATATTGTTTGCGTCGCGAAGGGAATCGCGTCGGGCATGCCGCTGTGCGCGACGATTGCGCGTGCGAGCATTATGAACTGGCCGCCGGGCGCGCACGCTTCGACATTTGGAGGCAATCCGATCTGCGTGGCTGCGTCGCTCGCGACGATTGACCTCGTCGAGCGTAAATACATGGCGAACGCGGAGCAAATCGGCGAATTCATCATGAGCCTGTTGGCTGACTGGAGTGAACGTTATCCCATTGTCGGAGACGTTCGCGGCAAAGGCCTGATGATTGGAATCGAAATCGTGCGCGATCAAAACACAAGAGAAAAGGCGCCTGACTTGCGAAACAAAATCGTGGACCGGGCGTTTTACAAAGGACTGCTGATCCTGGGTGCGGGTGAAAATTCAATACGGCTGGCACCGCCGCTTGTCATCGACGAAGAACAGGCGGAATATGCTGTTCGAACGCTTGGGCAGTGCATTGAGGAAGTGCAGCGCTCGCGTTAGGGTTAGCAGAGGGCGTTTAGCTGGAGGATGATTGCCTCGTATCTTGGATGTCGGCTGCGGACAGCAGAAATATCCGGGTTCGATCGGTATCGACATGAATCCGGACACTGCGGCCGACGTCCTTTGCCATTTGGACGAAGGCTCGCTACCGTTTCGCGATAATGCGTTTGACGAAGTGCGCGCGACGCATTTGATTGAGCACGTCGACAATATTATTAAGACGGTTGAGGAATTCCATCGCGTCACGCGCGCTGGCGGGATCATCGTGCTGATCACCCCGCATTACACCGACTTCAGTTCTTTTTGTGATCCAACCCACAAGTGGCATCTCAATAGCTTTTCGTTTCGCTATTTCTATCCCGAGGGAATCCACGGGCACGATCACTGGTATTCGCGGGTACGGTTGCGGCAACGACAGCTGCGCGTCAGGTTGCTTCAGCTCTGGCGATATCTGGGATTCGAATTTCTGGTCAACCACTCGACGCGTTTCCGGCGTTTCTGGGAATTCTATTTGTGTTATGTTGTTCGCGGAAAAGTGATGGAGTTTAAGCTTGAGGTATTGAAGTAGCGCCGCCCTGTTTATGCCGGAGTTCAATTACTTCGCGATGGGGTACGAGCTGGCAGGCTTGGCTCTGGCATTCGTTGTCCTCTATTTCCTTCTTGTCGCGCTCGTGCTCCGGCTCTTCGAACCTCAGCCAGTCGTCGTTGCCCGCTACGAGCCTCCAACTTGCGCCTCCCCAGCCGTCGCAGCCTGGCTGCTCGAACGCGGTGCACTCGCCCGCGCCATGGCCAGCGCTATTGTGAACATGGCTGCCAAGGCTTATTTGAAAGTTGAACAGAATGGTGATTTGTATTCGGTTACTCAGTTAGGACCCGATGTTTCGCTGGACCTCGAGCCCGAAGAGGACGCTCTCGCACGCACGCTGTTCAAAGGTTATGACTGCTTCGACTTCGACGAGCCCACCCCTCAACTCCGCGAGGCATTGGCTGCGTTCCACTGCGCCCTCAAGGACACCACCTACTTCTCCGAACACACGTTTTTATCTGTTCCGGCATGGATTCTTTCCGTCGGGGGAATATTTCTTGCGCTTGTCCGGGGCAATTTCTTTCCAAACGCTGACCGAATCACATTGGCAGTGATCATTCTGGCTTTCGGCTCCTTCATCACTGCCGTTCGCACCCTCCCCGGTACACTTCAAAAAATTGCCAGTCGGCTCCCCGGCAGCACGGCGCCGAGGCGGCCATGGTCAAGCGCCGACAGCATGACTTTTACGCTCTTCGTGGGTGGAGTGGGTGGTGTGGCGTTCCTGGCGCTGCGGTCCACTCCCGTTGCAGCGCTCCTCACAGCTGGTTTCGTGGCGGTCAACACCATTTTCTATCACTCGCTGCAAGGGCCCACGGCTGCCGGGAGAAAAGCCGTTGCACAACTCAGGGAATACAAGAAGTTTCTTGCAGAAGTAGATGCCGATCGAATCAGTCGCATGAATGCCTGCGAAACTACTCCCTCCGAGCTGACCAAGAAACAAGCATACGCGATTGCTTTTCATCTGGACCTTGGCTGGGGCGAACAGTTCGTCGGTTCCATCGCCGACTTGGTGGACCGGTCTGAGATTTTCGGCAAGACACAGCGGGCGGTCACCGGTACTTGACTTTTCTTTCGCGGCATCAGATTCGCGGAAACGTGATGTAATTCGAGCAGAGGTTGTGAAGCGTGGTTCTTCTCTCGCGGGCGATTTTTGGTTGTGTGCGTTTCGCGGCTCGTCATGGGCTGGCCGAAGCGCGCGATGAAGAGTCGTCGAAAGAGACGGCGCGCCGGACTGGAATTCACGGCGAAACATATGCGTATTGGTATTTGCGAAGGCACGGATACGTTTTCGTGGCGCGGAATTATCGGATTCCAGACGACAAGGGCGAAATTGATTTGGTCGGCTACGATGGCTCGGTCCTGGCCTTTGTGGAAGTGAAGACACGCCGTGGAACGGAAGAGCATCCGGGCCAGCCGGAAGAAGCCATAACCGCCGAAAAGCGGAGGCATTTGGAGCGCATGGCGAAACGGTTTATAGCCGAGCGGCGAGTTCGCGACGTGTCCTGGCGTTTTGATCTCGTGGCCATTGATAGCCGGACCGGGCGCTCGCCGGAGGTCCGGCTGCACAAGAATGCGTTTGCAGCAAAGAACTGAAATTTCATTCAGAAGGAGTAAAGGTTGCCCGATCTACGAAAGGATCCGATAACAGGCCGTTGGGTGATCATCTCGAGCGATCGCGGGAAGCGGCCGTCAGATTTCGTCCGCGAAAGCGTGGAGATGAAGGGAAGTGCATCTTGCCCTTTTTGTCCGGGCAATGAAACGAAAACGCCGCCGGAGATTCTGGCCTACGGAAGGAATGGGAGAGGAAAGGACACTCCGGGTTGGACGGTGCGCGTGGTGCCGAATAAGTTTCCGGCGTTGGGAATTGAAGGGAATCTCGACCGCCAAGGCGAAGGCTTGTTTGATCGCATGAATGGAATCGGCGCGCACGAAGTGATCATCGAGACGCCCGATCATCAAAGCACTCTTGCCATGCTCCCGGAAAAAGCTCTCGAAGAGGTGCTGTGGGCGTACCGTGACCGCGTTTTGGATCTGAAAAACGACAAACGTTTTCGATACATCTTACTTTTCAAAAATCACGGAGAAGCAGCGGGAGCGTCGCTTGAGCACACGCATTCACAATTGATCGCTCTGCCGATTGTGCCGAAACGCGTCCGCGAGGAAGTGGATAATTCCCGCCGATACTATGACGTGAAAGAACGGTGCATTTTTTGCGACATGATCCGACAGGAAGTGGAAACCAACACCCGCGTGATTTTGAGCAATGAGCAGTTTATCGCCCTGGCTCCCTACGCTCCGCGATTTCCCTTTGAGACATGGATTCTGCCGCTGCAACACAGTTCGTCATTCGAAAACCAGGCGAGTCCGGTGTATACGAGTCTGGCAAAACTGTTTCACGAATTTCTGGCGCGGCTCGACGCCGTGCTGAACCGGCCCGCCTATAATTACGTGATCCACACGTCGCCGATTGGCGAGGAAATCAACGATCATTATCACTGGCACGTGGAAATGATGCCGAAGTTGACGCGCGTGGCGGGCTTCGAGTGGGGGACTGGCTTCTACATCAATCCCACGCCGCCGGAAGAGGCGGCGCGGTTCTTGCGCGAGGCGCAACTTTAGGGAATTGCGGGGCGTCTCATAAATCGCTCGCTGCTATGCACCACCGACCTCGGGGACTAGAGCCCTTGCAAAGACTGCGCCTTTTCGAAACGACTGAAGCCGTACCTTGACGCAGGCCATTTAGAAAGGTTTAGATGGGCTGATTGCTTCTAGACCAAAACTTCGGGTACTTCCATCCTGCCGCCACGGAAGGCGGATTCGAACGCGGCGACGCATTTTGGATCGAAATCGCTGCCCGCGCCCTTCAAGATAATGTCGCGCGCTTCGAATGGCGACATCGCTTTGCGATAAGGCCGATCGCTCACAAGCGCGTCGTAAACGTCGGCTACCGTGATGATGCGCGCTTCAATGGGAATATCCTCGCCCTTGGTCGGATGATAGCCTGAGCCATCGAACTTATCGTGATGAGCAAGAATGATGGGCAGGACGCGGCGCAAAGTGCCACCGACGGCGACGGGACGAAGAGCCTCCACGCCGCGGGGCAAATGAGCCTGCACTTCGACGAGTTCGTCTTCCGAGAGACGCGCCGATTTATAAAGGATGTTGCGGCTAACCTCGAGCTTTCCAATGTCGTGAAGAAGAGCGGCAGCGCGCACGTCCTCAATCTGTTCGTCCGGCATGCCCATCTCAGCCGCAAGCCGCGCGGCATAGACAGAAACGCGGAAGGAATGATTCTGTGTGTATTTGTCGTTGGAGATGACCTGGCACAGGATCTGCAGCACGCCGAAGTAAGTTTCGCGCAACTCGGTCATGCCTTGTTCCTTGACCTCATAAAGACTGCCCATCGCATAGGCGGTGACGACCAGGAAGCCGCCCCATATCGCCACGTCCGACCAACCGATCAGATGGCGCATACTGACGCCTAAGCCAGAGGCAAGAGCCACGGGGTTCATAATGTTGAGCCATGAAACGATGAGTATTGATGCGACAGCCGTTTGCACCGCGCGCGTCCGGCCGAAGTAATAGGCCGCGAAGAGCGTGGGCAGATTATAAAACGTCAGAACCAGACGCTCTCCCGCCACGAAGAAATTGATTACAGCGGCAAACGCGATAATCGAAAAGATCAACAGTAGCTCTTTGTTGACCGCCATCATCCGGGATATCAGGGGCTTTGCCACGAGCTTATCCTCCGCAAACGACGTTCTATTTGGCAGCTACTGCAGGACCACTCTGAATGGTAACAATGGCGCCTATTTTGCGTCCCTGTTTGTCCACTGCGTTGCCCTATCCATACAACTGTACTGATTCAAGAGGCGCCTGTACCCAGGGACAGTCCTTGGCGGATGGAACTTTTGTTTCCCAGATGATACTTTGACGATGGCACTGAAATGAAAAACGGAGCGACGAGGAGAACGAAATGACGTGGGGTCAGAGGCGAACACTGGTGATCCTGCTGGTTATCGCGGCAGCGGTACTATTCTTCTGGACTGTTCCACATTGGACACTCTCGCCGGGCGTGACGATTTCGGCGGATTCCGTCCTGATTCTCGATTTGAATGGAGCCGTCGAAGAACAACGCGCGGAGGATTTCACGAGCGTCTTCTTTGGTTCACCGGCGCTCGTTCTTCATGAGGTCACCGACGCCATTGATTCCGCGCGCACGGACCCGCGAATTAAGGGGCTCGTTGTAAGAATTGGCCCTCTCGAAACAGGTTGGGCCAAGCTCGAAGAGATTCATTCCCATCTTCTCGCATTCCAGGCGAGCGGGAAACCGAATGTCTGCTACCTGGGATACGACGGAGAACAAAACGCGGAATATTACGTTGCCACGGGCTGCAATCAGGTCTGGCTTGGGCCGTCAAATCCCCTCGATGTACGCGGAATGATGGCCGAAGCGACGTTCCTGCGTGGCACGCTCGATAAATTGAAGATCGTTCCGGATTTTTATCACATCGCGGAATTCAAAACCGCTACCAACCAGTTGACGGAGAAAAAATTCACTCCGGCGCATCGGGAAGAGGTGGAATCTCTTCTCAACAGCCTTTACGACCAATATCTAACCGAAGTTTCGTCGGCACGCCGGATGGAGCGCGCGCATTTCGCGGACTTGGTGCGAAAGGGACCTTTTTTGCCGCACGACGCGCTCCAAAACAAGCTGGTCGATCGGCTCGCCTACTGGGACGAGGTGCAGAGTTTTTTTCGCCAAAAGACCGGCCACTGGAATCCTGTGGGATTTGGACAATATCGTCAGGGATTAAGCGACGGGAGCGGACCGAAGGTTGCGATTATCTACGCATCGGGAGAAATTGTATCAGGCGCTTCACAGGTAACCCCGGCCGGTAGTGTCGTCATGGGCGGTGATTCGGTTGCTGCGGAGATACGACAAGCACGCACCGATTCGAGCATCCGCGCGATTGTTCTTCGCGTGGATTCGCCTGGGGGCTCGTCGGTGGCGAGCGAAGTGATTCGACGGGAAGTGGAACTGGCGCGCAAGGTGAAGCCTGTGGTTGTTTCCATGTCGGACGTGGCCGCGTCGGGCGGCTACTGGATTTCCATGTCCGCGAATAAAATTATCGCCGATCCGGACACGATCACGGCATCCATCGGCGTGCTCAGCGGGAAGATGAATATTTCCGGGTTATATCAGCTTCTGGGCTTGAGCACGGACTACGTGGCGACCAGCGACAATGCAACCCTGTATTCATCGCAGCAGGATTTCACTCCGGCGCAGCAGCAGGTCGTCCAAAAAATGCTGCAGGATATTTATGCGAGTTTCACGCACGGAGTAGCGGAGGGACGCAGATTGCCGCTGGCCACGGTGCAGAAAATCGCCAAGGGGCGAGTGTGGAGCGGAGACCAAGCCAAGGGCCTGGGGCTCGTCGATGACCTGGGCGGCGCCGACCGCGCCATTACCGTCGCAAAGGAGTTGGCGCACATTCCGGCGAATAGCCCCGTGGAGATTGTCCGGTTACCGAAACCAAAAACACTTTTTGATTTGCTGATCGAACGCACGCAGGGACAAGTGGTAGCGCCTGGAAATGAGTACAGTTCGGTTCAATCCCTCGTGCAGCGGCTGCGGGCCATGGTGCAGGCCGAACCGGTGCGCGCTCAGATGCCGTATGTGTTGAACATTCATTGAGGGCGCTGAGTGAGCATTCGCGAGGTATCGCCGTGGGCGATGCGCACTCGCATCCAATTCGCTGGCTGACCTTGCGCCAATTTCGCTATACTTAACACGTTCCTCGGGCGCGGTACCCAAGTGGTAAGGGAGAGGTCTGCAAAACCTTTATACGCGAGTTCGATTCTCGCCCGCGCCTCCAGCCTAAATCGGAAATTCCACGAACAGCACGAATCTTTCGCTGTTATCGCTCCGTAATTTTCGTGATTATGCGGAGGCGGGTTTTGCCGGCTCCTTTTTCGCCCACGCTTGCGCGAGCATTTGCCGTGTCGCCGCGTTCGAGCCGGGAGCGCGCTTCTCGCGCCACGCCTCATAGCGCGTGCAATGCTCTTCGAGCTTCGACCATGCATGAGGATTCTTGAAAAGCGCGCGCCATCCGGTCGCGATGGGACGGATGCATTCCCATACGACCCATTGTTCGCCGGTGCTCTCAAAGAAAAATTCCTCGTCGATCAGGCCGCGGCTCACAATATTCGCGACCATCTCCCAATAGCTCGATACCATGCGCAAATAACCGTTTTCCTTGGTGCCCGGTGGACAAATCTTCATCACGTCCTCGGGAGTTTGCGGATGGAAATTCGCAATGAACCACGCGCGTGCCTCGCGCATCACCGGCTCGCGACGCATCTCGTAAAGGTGCAACATTAGATTCACCTGCTCATGCGTAACCTGTCCCATAGCTATCCTCCTTGAGTGTTCTCGTTAGTGCGCGGAGATTCCATTCGATTCGGCACGGAAATTCGAAGACGTGACGCGATGTGCTCCGGCCGGTGTACCCCTACCACGTTCAATTCGGCAAGAATACATCGGCGAAGCGCGCCGGGAAGGTCGCACGCTACTGCCGATTGCGCGATGACGCGCTGATTCACTGCATCGAAACAATAGTCAAAATACGGAGTCATATATAATGGGAAAGCGAGATTATACCATCCTGGTTCATAAAGGCCGTTAGAGGATTCGTGCGCGCGGAGGAGGTGGTGTCATGCAAGGACAAAGGCGCTTTTTTTTGAAGATGTGTATCCCGCCCGCGGTCTTTACTGGCGCGGCAATCCTGGGAGCACAGGTTCCGGCGAGACCTCCCCATCCCCCATCCCAACCGTTTCCGCAAGACGTTCCACCGCAGTCTCCGCTTCCGCCGGTGCCAAGGCCACCGTCGAAACTCCAACTGAAGGCGAATCAAAAGGAAATCAGGAAGGACGTCGACCAACTGTTTTCGCTGGCACAGGATTTGAAGGAACAAGCAGGGAAGACAGACACGGTGGTGGTTCTTTCGGTCGGTTTCGTCGAGAAGACGGAGGAAATCGAGAAACTCGCCAAGAAGATTCGTGACTTGGCGCGCGATTGATTCATGAATCGCAAAGAGGGGCGGGGTTTGTTGGTGGCTGGCAAGCAAGTTGGCCCTCCGCGGGCTGCAAGATGCTGCTATCGCCATCGGCTTTTTCTAACGACGCGCGCCTGATGGTTCTTCTGCTTGGTGGTGGGTCAGTTCGAATTTTCCTTAATCGTGACAAAGAGTCAAATCCAAACTAACCCATTACCTTTTGTTTTGGCTGCTTGTCTCCCGCTTGATAGAATCGTTAGGGACTCAAAGGGTTTTCGCTGCCTTCTCCATTTCGTATGCGTTCTACGCGCCCGTAGCTCAGCTGGATAGAGCACTAGCCTCCGGAGCTAGGGGTCGGGAGTTCGAATCTCTCCGGGCGCGCCATTTTTTTTCGACAGCTAGGATTCGAAAATTCCCACGCTCACAAGCCGAACGCCGGTTTCTGTAGTTCTCGGGCATGAACTGGGTCACGCCATCGGGACGCTTGATGATGGACCGAATAACATGAACAACGTCATAAGGAATGAAAATCCAATTCGGCGTGATTTCGGGCTGCCGGATCGAACCGAGTATTGACGGAGGATTACATGCGATCGCTATATGCGATGGTTCTTATGGCGGCGATGATTGGCTACCGAGGTGCTGGAGGGGAAGTGTCTAAGAAAGCGGCGGTGTTTTGGATTCCGCCGCAAATCGAAACATACACACCTGTGACCGCGGAAAATATTGAGCAACGGGCCTTTAAAATCGTTACCGTTAGGAATGGAAAACAGGGCGATCAGGTCTTGAGTTTGATTCAGAAATCGAACCAGAGGCCTCAGTCCGGGAGGATCAGAATAAAGATATCAACTGAGAGCGAATTTTATGATTTCGACTCGAACGGAATTGGGGTTTCGTCTAGAGGCGAAGATGTCAAGATTGGCATCAAGAAGTTGAAACAAGCGCTTTGCGAGTAGCATTCAGCCCAACAGTAGAGTCAGTTGCCGTCCCAAGCCCCTGCTGGAGCCGGGGCTGATGCCATAGCCTCGATTAGAACTCGTTCTGGGTGGTTAACGCCTCGCGTCGGGGAGTTACACGGAAATCGTTTACGGCGCGCTTTACGGCAACTTTGCGCCATAGCGGCCGGAGGCTTCGAACACGGTTAAGAGATGTGTAAGCCCCAGCAGGTCCTTGACTGGCTTGCTGTAATTGACCAGAACGAGATCGCAGTTTCCCCTTTTGGCCGAAACGTACAAGCCCACAAGCGTTCCGAGTCCCGTACTGTCCATCTGAGTGATTTCGTGAAGGTCGAGAATGATGCGCTTCTTGTGCGGGAGCATGCTCTTCACATGGTCCTTCAACTTCTGGGCATGCTCGACCGTCAACTTGCCCGCGCACTGCACGACCACCTCATCTTCGCGCTCGGAAGTGTGTAATCTCAAGCCGGTTTTCGGAGGCTCCGCTGAATCTGGCGACATGGGAACTCCCATTCGGTCGAATAACGAGAAACACCCCTGTCTATTCTTGCGTTCGTTTGTACTCTCTTCGTCTTGCGTAACACAAGGAATTTTCCCCGCAATGGATGGACTCGCCGGAATATCGCGCATTTTGCCGGGCATTACTCACCGGAATCGAGAGCCAGGACATTCGGCAGGAGAGAAAAACAGCGGTGCATAAGCCGTCCAACTTTCTGATACAGTATCAGGGTTCCGAGGAGAGGTTTATGTCGAAAAACGTTCCCGAGAAATATGCGGACTTATTCAAGAAGCCGGCATTTGCCAACCTGGCGACGGTTATGCCTGACGGCAGCCCGCAAGTCACGCCCGTGTGGGTGGACTTTGACGGCACGTACATCTTATTCAATTCGGCGCTTGGACGTGTGAAGGACAAGAATATTCGCCGTGATCCTCGCGTGTCAGTTGCCATTCAGGATCCCGAAAATCCATACCGCTATCTGGAAGTGCGCGGCCGCGTTGTTGACATCACGCAGAAGGGCGCCGACGAGCATATCAACAAGCTCTCGCAGAAATATCTGGGCAATCCCGTCTATCCGTTCCGGCAGCCCGGCGAAGTGCGCGTACTATATAAGATCGCGCCCGAACATGTTAGCGTGATGGGTTAGCCAGCCAATTGGCCATTTGGATGAAGGAACATGGCTCATTTAAGACAAACTGGTCAAAACCACACGCACAACGGGACTAGGATGTGGCGCATCCAAAATTGTGTATTTCATTTCCATTGCGCTGGTAAATTCAGCGATTTCCTGATAATCATCTACCCGTAGAGGGACTTGCGCGACTCCATTCGACGATTTGAATTGCTCGCTGGTACATTGTGCCGCGTGCTTCCGAAACGGGAAAAGCGCGAGCAGGGCGTTCCGTGCGCATTTGTTGACTTGTGCTTTAGAGTTTCAGCAGAGAGGATACTCGGTGCCGAATGAAAATCGCGGGCGTTGCAGGCGCATTTCCAAAACACTATTTCAGCCAAGAAGTGCTGGTAGCGGCGCTTAAACATTATTGGGGCGAGCGGCTGCCCAATCCTGACGTGTTGGATCGTCTGCACTCACGGGTGGATGTTCGCGGCCGCTACATGTCTTTACCTTTGGAGCGGTACGAAACGCTTTCGACGTGGGGTGAAGCGAACACCGCTTGGATAGAGACCGCCGTCGACTTGGGTGAGCAAGCGATTCAATGCGCCGCCGACCGGACGAATCTGTCGCCCCGCGAAATCAACGCGCTGTTCGTGGTTTCCGTCACGGGCATCGCGAGCCCTTCGCTCGATGCGCGGCTGATTAATCGCATGGATTTGTGCCCCAACATCAAAAGAATTCCGATTTTCGGCCTGGGATGCGTGGCGGGCGCGGCGGGCATTTCCCGCGCCGCGGATTACGTTCGCGCCTATCCAGGTCAAGTGGCTGCACTGCTCGCCGTGGAATTGTGCTCGCTGACGATTCAGCGTGACGATGTCTCCATGGCCAATCTAATTTCCGCCGGCCTTTTCGGCGACGGCGCCGCGGCCGTGATTGTCACGGGCGATGAACGAACCGCCGATGGACCTGAGATTCTGGCCACTCAATCCGTATTTTATCCGGGCACCGAGGACACCATGGGCTGGGACATCTCGGAAAAGGGGTTTCAGATCGTTTTGTCGCCTGGTGTTCCGGACGTTGTGAAAAAGAATCTTGGCAGAGACGTGGACGCTTTCCTCGGAAACAACGGCCTGACCCGAAAAGATGTGGGAAGCTGGATTTTCCACACCGGTGGTCCGAAAGTGTTGGAAGCGGTCGCTACCGCACTTGACGTCCCGGACGAAGCCCTTGCGGTTTCATGGGATTGCTTGAACAAAGTCGGCAATATATCTTCGGTTTCTGTCCTGCTGGTTCTCGAGGATGTAATTGCAAATCATCATCCCGCACCGGGAACGTATAGCATTTTGGGAGCCATGGGTCCCGGTTTTTGCTCCGAATTGATTCTGCTGCGCTGGTAAAAGGGCGCTCCATACCCAAGCGGGCAGGCATCGCTGCGCGCATCCGTTGGCAACGGACTTGCATCAAACATGGCGATGAAGAACCGCGCAGCTTGTGCAGGCTCCGGCCGATCTTCAACTGAAAATCTCCCCATCGAGACAGACGTTTTCATTGTCGGCGGCGGTCCGGCTGGACTTGCCGCTGCGATTGCCGCGCGCCAAAAAGGCTTTCGCGTCACCCTTGCGGATCGCGCCACTCCTCCGGTAGACAAGGCATGCGGCGAAGGTGTCATGCCTGACGGCATTGCCGCCCTCCGCGAACTTGGAATCACAATCCCCGCGGAACAGTGTTTCCCAGTCCGAGGCATTCGATTCGTCGAAGGAAATCTGGCGGCACAATCTGAATTTCTCAACGGAAACGGCCGGGGAGTTCGACGGACCACTCTCCACACCCTTCTTGCCGGGAGGGCTGAGGCTCTGGGCGTGGAGATGCATTGGGGAAAGAGTGTAGCCGGATTGAATCGGAATGATCACTGCGCACAGCACAGTGAAATTTCGCTGGAAGGACGCGCGATATGCGCTCGATGGATCATTGGCGCCGACGGGCAGAACTCGCGCGTTCGACAGTGGGTGCAATCTGCTGCCGTCCGAAAAAAAGGTCTACGCTACGGATTTAGAAGCCATTTTCAGATAACGCCTTGGTCCGATTATGTTGAAGTTCACTGGGGCAAGCATTGCCAAATCTATGTGACTCCGACCGGCGGGCAGGAACTTTGCGTGGCAGTCCTTACCGCGAATCCCAGATCCCGTCTTGCCGATATGCTTCCGATTTTTCCTTCGATAGCGAGGCGCTTGCGAAATGCCCTGCCCCTCACAACCGAAATAGGGGGAGTTTCGTCATCGCTTACCTTGGCGGCAGTAACGCGGAAGCTGGACGTTCCAGTGGCATTGATCGGTGATGCGTCAGGTACCGTGGACGCCATCGCGGGTGAAGGATTGAGTCTCGCTTTTCGGCAAGCGCTCGCTCTTGCGGACGCTCTTGAGCGGAATGATTTGACGGCTTACGAAGGGGAGCATCGGCGGAGCAGGAAACGGACGGTGATAATGTCGCGTTTGCTGGTTGCCTTGAGCAGGCATAGCCATTTGCGTCACAGAGTGCTCTCGGTTTTCGCCGCTCAGCCGTCTTTGTTTTCAACGCTCGTCGCAATTCACACGGGCGCACCGGTTTCATCTTTCACGGCTCTACAAACCATTCGGTCGATGAGCTGGAAAATTCTGAGCGCTCGAAAAACAGGGAAGCCGAATCAGGTAGCGCCCGATTCCGCTGTTTCCCAATCGGGCTGACAGGACAGATCGTTGAATCCCGTTTGTCGTGCCCTTGGAATTATTTGTGTCGCCGCCTTCTCGGCCCCCGTTCAGGCGCAAAACGTCACACTGAGTCTCGATCCGGCGCGAACCCAGATTACTTTCACGCTTGGCGCCACATTCCATACGGTGGAAGGATCTTTCAAGCTGAAGAGCGGCTCGATTCAATTCAATCCTGCTACCGGAGAGGTAAGCGGCGAAATTGTTGTCGACGCCACCAGTGGCGAGACAGGGAACAACAGCCGCGATCGGAAGATGCACAAATCCGTCCTTGAGAGCCAAAATTACCCGGAAATAGTTTTTGTTCCCAGCCGAGTTCAAGGCCACGTTTCGCTTTCCGGCGAATCGCAGGTGCAAGTTCACGGATCCGTTAAACTCGATGGGAGTCAGCACAACATCACGATCCCCGCGGATGTTCGAGTAACAGGAGATCACCTAACGGCTACCGTGCATTTCGCCATTCCGTATGTGGAGTGGGGACTGAAGGATCCCAGCACATTTCTGCTTCGCGTTGACAAAAAAGTTGACCTGGTCATTCAGGCTGCGGGAAAATTGACTTCTCCGGCACAGTGACCGACGGCACAAATCATCAAGCCATCGGGCGCCACCCACTGCGGCGCGACATTATTGACTTCTAAGGGTGCTGGGTGTAAAAACCGCTCCAAGGCGTGCACAAACCCGCCCGTAAGGAAAGGACCAGCCTATGAAACGTACCCCACAAACGTCGCGGCGTAATAGAAAGCCGGCTCGTCTAAAAGTTGCAAGACCCCATTGGCGCAAACTTTCGGCAAGCGCATGGAAGACAGATTTGGGCGGTCGCCGGCCGGAAGTAGTGGTTCTGGCGCTGTCCAACGAAGAATACAGAAAGTTTCACGCCAGCACCACGGCCGCCAAACGGTTCATTGATAGGGCCCATTTTTTCAAACGTAAATTGATCAAGGTGGTTTTCGTGAATCACGCGTCAAGCGATGATGACTCGTCCTGGCTCTTGATTATCAGTCACTCGCTGCAAAGTACGGCTGCGGTCGTGGCGTGGCAGACCTAGCGTTGCGAAACGTTCGGCATTGTGCGCAGTTGTCGTATCGGTGTGTTAATTTTCGAGGTTAATGCGTTGTAGCAGCCTCTGCAAGCGAGGGTCGCCTCGCAGCGGGTCGATCGCGCCATCCGCCTTCAGCCAGGCCAGATAGCGATCATGCTGATGAAAGGCCTTTTCGAGCCAGCCAAAAGCCTCGTCTTTTTGTCCCAGTGCCGCATAAATCGTGGCGAAGAAATAGGGTGACACATAAGTGCGACCGGAGAGTTCTTTGAGTTGGTCGATAACTCGGCGTGCGTCAGCCTTTCTTCCAGCGAGAGCGTAGGCCCGGCCCAACCCCACAACGCGTGTGGGATCGTCATTTGAAAAGCTACTAGCCTTTTGGGCCGCTTCAATGGCCTTTTGATATTGGCCGGCCGCAAGGTAGCTTGTTCCCAGGCAGTCATAGCCTCCTGCCGAATTTGGATCCAATTCCAGAGCCTTTTGACATTGCTCAATCGCTTTGTTGTATTGGCGGGAGTAGTAAAACACCCAACCCGCGGTGATTTGAGTCCAGATATTCAGCGGATCGATCTCCTGCGCGCGTTGAATTTCTGCGATGGCTTGGTCCGGACGCCCCATCGCGGCCAGAAAATACGAATACGTGCGATGAGCTTCCGCATCGCTCGGGCTCAACTCCAGAGCGTCCTTCAACTCCTGTTCCGCGCCGGCCCAATCCCAATCCGCATAAAATCGAATCGCCCCGAGCGCCGTGTGGGCGTGAGCCAGATTTGGGTCAAGCTTCAGCGCCTGTTGCGCATATTGCTTGGCTTTCGGCATGGCCACACTTGAATCGAGCTGGGAATTTGACCAGTAATAGTCAGCCAGGCCGGCATATGCCGGCGCATAATTCGGGTCAATCTCGATTGCCTTCTCAAATGATTCTTTGGCAATCCGTTGCTGTGCCGGAGTGCCTTTGTTCAGTGCATTTCCTTCGAGATAGGCTTCATGCGCCAATGGATTTACAGGCCGGGCGTTGGCAAGGCGCGCCTGCTCATCCGGAGTCAAGGTCACTTTCACTTCGCTCGCGATGGTTCGCGCCACTTCATCCTGCAGGTCGAGCACATCTTTTACGTCCCGGTCATATGCTTGCGTCCAGAGAAGTTTGCCATTCGATGCTTGGATCAACCGTGCTGTGATGCGCACGCGGTCCGCAGACCGCATCACCGAGCCTTCCACAATTGCGTCCACGTGCAATTGCTTTCCGATTTCCGGCAACGACAGGCGCGAGTTCTTATAGCTTGTCACCGAGGTTCGCGAAATCACCCTCAGCGCGCTGATCTGCGCCAGTTGCGTGGTCAATTCCTCGGTCATTCCTTGGGTGAAATATTCCTGCTGCGGATCGCCAGAGAGATTTTCGAGTGGCAACACAGCCAGCGATTGAATCGATGGCGAGCTGGAGACTGGCGACACTCGCCCTCGCCACCAACCAATTCCCAGCACGAGCGCAATCACGAGTGCGATTACAATTCCGGTTCCAACGAACTTCGTCGTTTTCTTACCCGACGAGCTTGGCTTGACTGCGGGCGCAGCGGTCACGGGCGCTGAGCTGACTGTTTGCAGTCGCCGCAAATCAACTTCCAGCTCTTTCGCGGATTGGTAGCGATTATCGGGTTCCTTTTCCAGGCATTTCATGGTGATTCGCTCAAGTTCCGGGGAAATTCTTGCGTTAACTGTACGTGGAGGAATGGGGCTTTGGCGCACGATTGCATCGATGAGCCGCGAGGGCAACGTCTCCTCGCAGGGGCGCCGGCCCGTGGCCATTTCATAGAGCACCACGCCAAGCGAAAAAATATCGCTGCTCGCGCCCACTGTTTCTCCCTTTAATTGTTCGGGGGACATATATGGCAACGTACCGGCCCCGCCATGCGCGCCCGTGATACTTTGCGTTGGATCAGTATCTCCGGCGGGACGCAGAAGTTTTGCGATTCCGAAGTCGAGAACCTTCGCGCGGCCCTTCGGCGTGATAATAATGTTCCCCGGTTTAAGGTCGCGATGCACGATTCCGCGTTCGTGCGCCTCCTCTAACGCCTGCGCCACTTGTATTGCGATAACGAGCAATTCTTTCTCGGGCAGTGGTCCACCTTCGAGGCGCAGCGCAAGCGGCGTGCCGGTGACGCACTCCATCACCAGGAAATCCGCGCCGCTGTCGGTATCAAATTCGTGGATTGTCGCTACGTTGGGATGATTGAGCTTCGCGAGGAGCAGCGCTTCATTGCGAAAGCGCCGGCGCGCTTTCTCGTCTTTCAACATGCCGGACGGCAAAAGTTTGAGCGCCACGTCGCGATCGAGCTGCTCGTCGCGTGCGCGATAGACTTCGCCCATTCCGCCCGCGCCGATTTTCTCGATGATGCGATAATGGCCCAGCGTCCGGCCAATCATGTGGAGGGGGACATCTCCGACGCCATCTTAGGCCTTGCCGCCGGGCGAGTCAACGCCGCGTTGTTCTTGGCAAAAACTTTCGATTTGCCCCATGCATGACCGCACGGGGCGCTGCTAAGGTAGACTCGTCCGCCGGGGCCTCTTGTCATGTTTGCTGATCGCACCAACTGGAATCTCGCTCCCAACCGCTTGGCCGAGGCTTTGGCGCAGCATCGCGCAAAGGGCAAACAGTTATTGGACCTCACCGCCTCGAACCCCACGGATTGTGGCTTTCGCTACGACACTGCGGCGATCCTTCGGGCGCTTTCGAATCCAGCCGTCACCGTTTATCAGCCTGAACCGCGTGGCCTGGCAACGGCGCGCCATGCCGTCGCCGAATACTACGGCCCTCGCGGCGGAGAGGTGCCTGTTGAAGACATTCTCCTCGCCACCAGCACCAGCGAGGCATATTCGTTCGTCTTCCGCCTCCTCTGTAACCCTGGCGACGAACTATTGATTCCGGCTCCCAGCTATCCGCTCTTTGATTTTCTTGCCGACATTCAAGACGTGAAACTGGTCCGCTATCCTCTCTTCTATGACCACGGCTGGGAAATCGATTTTCAGGCCATGCGGCAAGCGATCACGTCGCGCACCCGTGGAATTATCGTGGTTCATCCGAACAATCCAACGGGAAACTATCTGAACTCGTCCCAGATAAAGCGATTGAATGAAATCTGCTCCGCCCGCGACATGGCCGTCATCGCGGATGAGGTTTTTTTCGATTTTTCGCTCATGCCAGAACGGCCTATAAGCTTTGCGGCAAATCGCGGCGCACTCACCTTCACAATGAGCGGCCTGTCAAAGATCGCGGGCTTGCCGCAGATGAAAGCCGCGTGGCTGATCACGAGCGGGCCGGATCCGTGGAAATCACAAGCTTCCGAGCGCCTGGAAGTCATCGCGGACACTTATCTTTCTCCAAACACTCCGGTGCAAGTGGCCCTTCCGTCCTTTTTGGAGCAGCGCCATGCTTTTCAGCAACAACTGCTGACCCGCGTCCGCAGCAATCTCGCCGAACTGGACCGCCAGATTGCCGGACAAGAATCTTGCAGCCGTTTGAAAATTGACGGCGGATGGTACGCGATTCTTCGAGTGCCCGCGACGCGTCCGGACGAAGCTCTCGCTGTCGAACTGCTCGAGAGCAGCGGCGTCTACGCTCATCCCGGCCACTTTTACGATTTTCCCCGGGAGGGTTACCTGATCGTAAGCCTGATCACGCCGGAGAGCATTTTTGCCGAAGCCATCCAGCGAGTGATCGCGGTTCTGAACACCTAAAGCGTGCTTTTCCGCCGCAGGGATGCGGTTGTTACGGGTTTTCGTACCGCTGACGTCCCCAGATTGCGATTCCTTGCGTTGCTTCGCGACAAATTGTTTTTGCGCTTCTGGACAGTCACCGCATATCGCTCGCCGGCATCGAATAGGCGGAGCGAAAGACGGTTAGGCCGTGTGATTACGGCAATGAGCCGGCTTTGAGGGGGCCTGAGTTCGCCCTTTCCCGCATTTTCCGGCACGTGCAGCGCACCGCGTGAAACGGATTCGGCCAATAGCGCACTGACAAGAGGAGACGACATGCTCGCTGCCCTTGCTGTAATTTTAATCATTCTGTGGCTGCTCGGTTTTTTCGCATTTCACGTCACCACTGCGTTTATTCATCTGGTGCTTATCATCGCCTTGATACTGCTCGTTCTGCATTTCGTGCGCGGCCGACCCGTAGCCTGAGGGCATAGTGCTGGCTGATTCATCTCGCCGGACCCTGAACGGGTTGCATCTTTGGTCCGAATCAAGTGAGCCGATCAGCCAGTGCCGCAATTTCTGCGCCGAGATCTTTACTCCCCCTTGGTTTATCTCGATCGCCGCCGTGCGCAGCGCTGATTCAACAACATCGCAATCCGAATCCGCCGGACAAAGTATTTTTTATATATAGCCCGCTCGGTTTTCAAAAATCCCACTTGCAAATTGGGAAATTGCGCTACTCAACTTCATACCGTAACTCCTGTAGACCAATTTGCGTTTTGGCGTGAATTCATGACGTGTAAAAAAGTCCTGTTTGGTCATAAATGCACAAGTACGCATTTTGTGTCGTTCTGCTAACTGCACAAAAAAATGCAGATGCAGAAACACTCGCGTTTTGGCACGGCTCTTGCACTAGAACACTTGTGGCGAAGCCGAATAGCAGAGCGTGATGCGCGAGTTTGGAGGTGCCGAAATGAAGTACCGTTTGTTTCTACGAATTTCCGGCGCTGTGGCTTTGATGTTGGCGGCATGTTCACTTAACAGTCAGTCTGCATCCGCGCAATCTCCCGCGTTTGTCAGGATCGCCGACGTTCAGCAACAGACGCCGCAGCAAGCCATGCAGAAATTCGAAGGTACGATCGTTAAGTCCAAGAGCAAATACATTTTGCAGGACAAAACGTCTGGAGCCACATATCAGCTTGATAATCAGGACAAAGCGAAAGAGTTCGTCGGGAAAGACGTGAAGGTGACAGGGACACTCGATCCGACGACGAATACAATTCAGGTTTCTGACATTCAGGCACAGAGCGCACCGAGCAGAAAATGATTGCGTTTCCGTCTAACAACGGCTTAGACGGAGTTAGTGCTTCCGTGCCGGTGGTCATGATCCGCGCTCGTTAGGGGACGGCGCAAGTGTCTCTCCGGATCACGAACCGAAGCCGCCAGAGGCTCGGACCGGTACGGAAGCACCGAAGGTAAATTTCAGAGAGGTTGCATGCACATGCTACTGAACGTCAATCCACCTTCTTTCCTAAATCCGTTTTCGGGGAGAAGCGCACCCGTCGAGAGAGGCGCACGCATGCTGTCACATTCAGATTACTCAGCATCATCAGGAAAGGAAATCGACGAGCAGGTAAAGCACCTTAGAGGCTTGTGGACCAGGGCCTTCAACGCGCGCGATCTGGAGGCGTCACTCTTTTTTTACGCAGACGATGCGGTGGTTTTGCCGCCCAACGGAGTTGCCATACGAGGTGCCTCCGCAATTCGCGAATTTCTCAAATCGATGTTCGATGCGGGCTATTCGGATGGCAAGTTTGAGCAAGATCAGATCGAGTATTCAGGAAATATGGCCGTTGAAGTCGGCGCTTACACAGTGCAGGCACGCCGCGATGGCGCTACCCGCCAGGACGCGGGAAAGTACATGGCGACTTGGCGCCGCCAGGAAGATGGCGAATTCCGGATCACGGTGAATGTTTGGTCCTCCCTGTGACAGTTTCCACTCCTCTTCCATTGTTAAGTTGATTCTCTCCTACCCGTCGCAGTGCGCCCACTGGCTATACAATTGCTCATAGCAGCGTGGACAAGGGGTCCACCTGCGGATGCCTGAACAGTTCAAGAAGAGCATCGATTCCACCGAAGCCTCTGAACAAGAGCGCCGTAAGAGCGTCCGCTATCCGTTTACGGCGACGGCGTACGTTACCGACATACAATCAGGGACGCATACCACTTCGCGGAGTACCGATTTGGGACGCGGTGGTTGTTTTGTGGATACAATCAGCCCGTTCCCGGTTGGAACATCCGTGACGCTGAGGCTCACTGCGGAACAGAAGTCCTTCGAGGCGCCGGCCAAGGTAGTCTATGCCATGATCGGTATGGGAATGGGTTTGGCGTTCACGTCAATCGAACCAGAGCAATTGTGGGTGCTCGAGAGTTGGCTTGGAAAACTGAGCGGCGAAATCGTGCCTGAGATCAAGCCAATCTCTGCGCCGATGGCTGTGCCCAAGAGCGGGGCGGCTGCCCCGCCAGACGTTAACCCAGAGCCAGGGTTCGTCCTAAGCGAGCTAATCATCACGCTGATGCGGAAACGCACGTTGACGGAAGTCGAAGGGAAAGCGCTGCTCAAGAAATTGATGAACTGAAAGTGGTCGTAGGAGCAAGTTCTTCGTCGCCGCGCATAGCGCCGTTCCCGCGAACCACTTCAGTGAAATGAATCATTTGCTCAACGCTTTGACCACGGCAACCAGCGTAAGGCCGTGTGTCCAGGATGTGCGCAGACCTGTCTCCGTGAACGTGTAGCAGTAGCCCTCCAGGTAGCTCGCGATTTGTTCCGGTGTGTAAACGCTGATATGCACGCCCATCATGCCTCCGAAAAATGAATGGATGCCGGCCCAGAAGCTCGAGCGGGGAATGGTGACGATCACATACTTTGTGGCCAGCGAGATGCAGCGCGCCAGGAACGTCCTCGCATCAGTGACGCAATCGAGAACCCCGACGGCGATGACAACGTCGAATCCGTCGGCGGGTGCGTAAGAAAAAAAATCAGCTTCAACGATTGTAACGTTGCGTGCAGGCGCTGTCACAATGCGCTCGCGCAGGATTCGCGCCATCCCTGAAGACCGTTCGAGCGCCGTGACGCTTTGCACCCGGCGTGCAATATCGAAAGTATAGAAGCCCGTGCCGGCGCCGACTTCGAGAACTCGATCGGATTTCTCCAAGGTTGTGGCAAATGCTTGCTGCAGAGTTTCCTGCTCTTGTCGCCGGATCCCACGGATCACCGGCAGGCGCAGCACGTGTTCATAAAGCCGCGGGAAACCGCTCTTGAGGAACAGGTCAGCCATGGAGGATGTTGGACATCCGATTTTAGACTTCGATCTTACAGTGTGCGTTGCCCCGGCACCGCGCAATGGCAAGTTTTTCGGTCGGCACCCAAGGGTTCATTCGCCAGAACGCTTGCAAAGATATAAAATCGAAGATGCGCGTTTTGATTAGATGCGATGTAGCTGGTCGCTGGCAAGTAATCTGGATGCGAATTCGCCCCGATTGCATCTACTGAATTGGGGGTGCGAGACAATAAATATGGATGCTCATGCTCAAATGACGGCTGCTCAAGCGGATATCGATCAGCTCTGCATCAACACCATTCGTACGCTTTCGATGGACGCGGTGCAGCAAGCGAATTCGGGGCATCCAGGCACGCCAATGGCCCTCGCGCCCGTTGCTTACACACTATGGCAGCGATTTCTGCGCTTCGATCCGGACGACCCGATTTGGCCCAACCGCGACCGCTTTGTGCTATCGAATGGCCACGCGTCCATGTTGCTCTATTCTCTGTTGCATCTTGCCGGCGTGAAAGCGGTGAATCCGAAGTACGAACAACTCGGCGAATTGTCCGTAAAGCTCGAAGACATCAAGCGTTTTCGCCAACTCGATAGCAAATGTCCCGGCCACCCGGAATATCGCTGGACTTCCGGCGTCGAAACGACCACCGGACCGCTCGGGCAGGGCGTGGCGAACAGCGTGGGAATGGCGATTGCGAGGGATTGGCTGGCGCGATATTTCAACCGCCCGGAATTCGAGATGTTCGATTTCAAAGTGTACGCAATTTGCGGCGACGGCGACATGATGGAAGGAATCTCCGGCGAAGCCGCTTCGCTTGCTGGACACTTGAAGCTCTCGAACCTGTGCTGGATTTACGACAACAATCACATCACCATCGAGGGAAACACCGAACTGGCGTTTGATGAAGATGTGGCGACCCGTTTCGTCGGCTACGGCTGGAACGTTACGCGCGTGGTTGACGCGAACGACATGGAAATGCTGAGCCGCGCCTACACCACGTTTCTGCGCACAAACGACCGCCCGACGTTGATTATCGTCGACAGTCATATTGCATACGGTGCTCCGAATAAACAGGACACCAGCGCCGCGCACGGCGAACCATTGGGCGAACAGGAAATCCGCCTCACGAAGAAGAATTATGGCTGGCCGGAGGACGCCAAATTCCTGGTGCCGAATGGTGTGCGGGAAAGTTTCGCCACTGGCATCGGCAAGCGCGGAAAAGAATTGCGCGCGGGCTGGATGAGCCTGTTTGAGGTATACAAGACGAAATTCCCCGAGCTTGCGGCCCGTGTATTGCAAATGCAGCATCGCGAATTGCCGGAAGGCTGGGACAAGAACCTGCCCATATTTCCTCCGGACGTGAAAGGTGTGGCGAGCCGCGATTCGTCAGCGAAGGTCTTGAACGTCGTGGCGCAGAACGTACCGTGGCTGATTGGCGGCTCGGCGGACTTGGCGCCGTCGACGAAGACGCGCCTCACGTTTGACGGCGCGGGCGACTTTGAAGCGGAAAATTACAACGCACGCAATTTCCATTTCGGCATACGCGAACACGCCATGGGCGCAGTGCTCAATGGGCTTTCGCTTTCAAAGATACGGCCGTTCGGCTCCACATTTCTGATTTTCAGCGATTACATGCGTGAACCGATCCGCCTCAGTGCGATCATGGAAGTGCCGGTAATTTATGTGTTCACGCACGATTCGATCGGAGTGGGCGAGGACGGGCCGACGCACCAGCCGATCGAGCAGCTCGTCGCACTGCGCGCCATTCCCGGACTGATCACATTGCGTCCAGCCGACGCCAATGAAGTGACGGAAGCGTGGAAGGTGATTCTACAACTCCACCATGAACCGGCGGCGCTCGTTCTCAGCCGGCAAGCGCTTCCCACACTGGATAGAACAAAATATGCATCAGCAGCCGGTTTGGCGAAGGGCGCGTACACTCTTGCTGAAGCGGACGGCGGCAAGCCGGAGATTCTCCTTCTCGCCACGGGCAGTGAAGTATCGTTGGCAGTCGAGGCGTACGAACGGCTGAAGACGGAAGGAATTCGCTCGCGTGTTGTCAGCATGCCGTCGTGGGAACTCTTTGACCACCAGCCGCAGCAATATCGCGATAGCGTCCTTCCCCCGGAAGTGACCGCGCGAATTTCCATCGAACAGGCGTCCACGTTGGGATGGGCGCGCTACGTCGGCCCAAAGGGTCAATCGATCGGCATGCATACATTTGGTGCTTCCGCGCCTCTCAAGGAGTTGCAAAAGAAATTTGGTTTCATGCCGGAGCGCGTGGTGGCCACAGCGAAAGAATTGCTCGGAAAGACGAGGTAAATCGTGCGAATCGGGATCGGCGCGGACCATGCGGGATATGTGCTCAAAGATCAGCTCGCAGCTTTTTTGCGCGAAGCAAAACATGATGTGACGGATTTTGGAACGAATGGCCCAGCGCCCGTCGACTACCCGGATTTCGCGCAGGCCGTCGGCGAGGCGCTCATCGCCGGACGCGTCGAGCGAGGAGTTGTGATTTGCGGTAGCGGCGTTGGCGCCTGCATCGCGGCGAATAAAATCCCCGGCATACGCGCATGCATGTGCCACGATTCCTATTCCGCGCATCAGGGAGTCGAGCACGACAACATGAACGTGCTTGTCCTGGGCGCGCGCGTGATTGGGCCCATGCTGGCGCAGGAATTGGTGACGACCTTCCTGGGCGCGCGCTACAAAGGCCGCGAAAAAGGCCAGGAACGCCTCGAACGCAGGGTAGAAAAAATTAAGGCAATCGAAATGAAATACAATTTGCCGGCGAAAACCCGGGAGGAGTAGACGAAATGGCGACACAAACAGTAGGAAACGCGAACGCCGCGAAAACGGCGAATCCGCTAAAGGAACTTACGAAGTTTGGACAAGCAGTTTGGCTCGACTATATCCGGCGAAATTTGCTGACCAGCGGCGAACTTCAGCGACTCATCGATGAAGATGACCTCCGGGGAATGACGTCGAATCCTTCAATCTTCGAAAAAGCCATCACGGGCAGCACGGATTACACCGACTTTCTGAAGTCGCTCGAGTCCAGGACGGACCTTGACGCGAAAGCACGCTACGAGTTGCTCGCGATTCGCGATATCCAGGACGCTGCGGATATTTTGCGGCCCGTTTATGAAAAGACGAAACGGAGCGACGGTTACGTAAGCTTGGAAGTGTCCCCGCTTTTGGGACGCGACACAAAAGGATCAATCGACGAAGCGCGGCGGCTGTGGAAGATGGTGAAGCGCGAAAACGTGATGATCAAAATCCCGGGGACTTCCGAGGGCCTGCCTGCGATTCAGCAATTGCTCAGTGAAGGCATCAACATCAATATCACTCTGCTCTTTTCGCAAGAGACGTACGAACAAGTTGCGCTCGCGTATCTTGCCGCGCTTGAGTCCTATGCCAAGAATGGCGGCGATTTGAGCAAAATGGGCAGCGTCGCTAGTTTTTTTGTGAGCCGCATCGATACCTTGGTCGATAAACAGCTTGATGCTCAGCTAAAAGCGGAAACGAATGCCGACAGGCGCGCAGTGCTCCAGAGTCTGCTGGGCAAAGTAGCCATTGCGAACGCGAAACTGGCTTATGAACGTTACCAGAGAATTTTCCAGGGCCCGCGCTGGAACGCGCTCGTCGCGAAGGGCGCGCATACGCAGCGAGTCCTCTGGGCCAGCACGAGCACCAAGAATCCGAATTATCGCGACGTGATGTACGTCGAGGAGTTGATCGGCCAGGACACGGTCAATACGATTCCGCCCGCCACGCTCGACGACTTTCGCGACCATGGCCGAGTCCGCGCCAGCCTTGTGGAAAATGTCGACGCGGCGCGCGAAACCATGCAAAACTTGGCGAAGGCCGGGATTTCGATGAAGCAAGTCACGGACCAACTCGTCGACGATGGCGTCAAATTGTTCACAGAGGCTTTCGGGAAGCTTCTTGCCGCCGTCGAGCAAACAATGAAAGCCGCGCCGAAATCCAAATTGGCGATGCAATCGTACAGTCTGGGTCAGGGTCTCGATCACGCCGTCAAGCAGACGATTGACGAGTGGGCGTCCGGCGGCAAAATGCGCCGTCTCTGGGCCCACGATGCGACGCTCTGGACGGGCAGCGACGAAGCGAAATGGCTCGGTTGGCTCGCCGTGACGGAAGATCAAATTGCGCACGCGAATCAATTGACGGATGTGGCGAACGATGTGAAGGCTGAGGGATTCACGCACGCCCTGCTTCTCGGCATGGGCGGCTCGAGCTTGTGCCCGGAAGTCTTGAGCAAAACCTTCGGCAAGATTCCCGGTTTTCCGGAACTGCTTGTGCTCGATTCCACCGACCCGGCGCAGATTAAGGCCATCGAATCAAAAATTGACGTCAAGAAGACGCTCTTTATCGTGTCGAGCAAATCGGGAACGACTCTCGAGCCGAATATCTTCAAACAGTATTTTTTCGAGCGCGCGAAGCAAGCCTCCGGCGCGGAACGAGCGGGAAAGCAATTCATCGCTGTCACCGACCCGGGGTCAAAATTGCAGACCGTCGCGGAAGCCGATAAGTTTCGGCACATTTTTAACGGCGTGCCCACTATAGGCGGGCGGTATTCGGCGCTCTCCGACTTCGGGCTTGTCCCGGGCGCGGCGATGGGCGTTGACGTCAAGAAATTCCTCGACCGCACCGAGGAAATGGTGCACGCGTGTGCTTCTTCGGTGCCGGCGAACGAAAATCCCGGTGCGGTGCTGGGCGTCATTCTCGGCGTGCTGGCGAAAAATGGCCGCGATAAAGTGACTCTGATCACTTCGCCCGGAATTCGCGATTTGGGCGCGTGGCTCGAGCAATTGCTCGCGGAATCCACAGGGAAGCAGGGAAAAGGACTAATTCCCGTGGATCGCGAGGAAATCGGGGCGCCGGGGGTTTACGGCAATGATCGCATGTTCGCTTACGTGCGATTGGAATCGGCGCCGGACGCGCAGCAGGATGTGAAAGTATCGGCGCTCGAAAAGGCGGGGCATCCGGTAGTGCGCATCTCCGTGCGCGACACGTACGATTTGGGCCAGTCATTTTTCCGCTGGGAGATTGCAACCGCGGTAGCCGGCGCAATCATCGGAATTAACGCGTTCAATCAGCCCGACGTCGAAGCCAGCAAAATCGCAACAAGGAAATTGACGGAGCAGTATGAAGAAACCGGCTCGTTGCCGCCGGAGGAACCTTTCTTCGAGGAAAATGGCATTAAGGTTTTCAGCGACGATAAAAATGCCGCGGCGTTGAATCAAATCGTCGGGAGCAGCAAGTCTCTCGTCGCCTACCTGCGCGCCCATCTGGAAAGGATTAAGGCGGGAGATTATTTTGCGACGCTCGCGTTTATTCCGATGAACGATGAGCACGAGAAGAGTTTGCAGGCCATGCGTCATGCCGTGCGCGACAAAAAACGCGTCGCAACGTGTCTGGGATTCGGGCCGCGCTTCCTGCATTCGACGGGGCAAGCCTATAAAGGCGGGCCGAATAGCGGCGTGTTTCTGCAAATCACGTGTGACGATGCCGCGGATCTCTCGGTGCCGGGGCAGAAGTATACCTTCGGGATTGTAAAAGCAGCGCAGGCGCGCGGAGACTTTGCGGTGCTGGCGGAGCGCAACCGGCGGGCGTTGCGGATTCATCTTGGCGCGGACGTGCGAGCTGGCCTCGCAACTCTCGACGCAGCCGTGCGTCAGGCGCTCGCTTAAGCAGTTCGAAATGCGAACGCGTTCTCGCGATAACACGGAATAAACTGGCCAAATTGTGCCGCCAGATGTGGTTAAAGGAGCGATTTGATGCAAATTGGGATGGTGGGCCTGGGACGAATGGGCGCGAACATGGTGCGGCGTCTGATGCGTGGCGGTCACCAGTGCGTTGCGTTCGACATGAACCAGGACAACGTGAAGCAGCTCGCGGGCGAAGGCGCGACGGGCGCCGCTTCGCTCGATGATTTTGTAAAAAAACTGAATACGCCTCGGGCGATTTGGATGATGGTGCCGGCGGCAGTCGTGGATGAAACGGTGCATGCGTTGAGCTCGCGGCTCCAGCGCGGCGACATTCTGATCGATGGAGGGAATTCGTATTACATCGACGACATTCGGCGCGCGAAGGAGCTTGAGCCAAAAGGCGTGCGCTACGTTGATGTAGGCACCAGCGGCGGCGTGTGGGGACTCGAACGCGGATACTGCATGATGATCGGCGGTCCCGACGACGTGGTCAAACACCTCGATCCGATCTTTAAAACTTTGGCTCCCGGACGCGGAAATTTATTACGCACACCCGGCCGCGAAAAATCGGCTGGCACTTCTGAGGAAGGATATCTCCACTGCGGCCCGTCGGGCGGCGGTCATTTCGTGAAGATGGTGCACAACGGAATCGAATATGGCCTGATGGCGGCGTATGCCGAGGGCCTGAACATTTTGAAGCACGCAAACGTGGGAAAGAAAACGGCGGCCGCCGATGCGGAGACGACGCCGCTGCGCAATCCGGAGCACTATCAATACGATTTCAATCTCGCGGACGTTGCGGAAGTCTGGCGCCGCGGCAGCGTGATTGCCTCTTGGTTGCTGGACTTGACCGCGATCGCTCTTTTCGAGCAGCCGGATTTGGCCAAATTTTCCGGCCGCGTTTCGGATTCAGGCGAAGGACGCTGGACGATTCAGGCCGCAATTGACGAAGCCTCGCCCTCGCCCGTTCTGAGCGCGGCTCTCTATGAGCGCTTCAGCTCGCGCGGAGAAGATGAGTTCGCCGCGAAGCTGCTTTCGGCGATGCGCTATCAATTCGGCGGGCATGTGGAACGCGCCGCCGGGAAATAATAGTTGGCGCGTGCCATTATTCCTAAAAATGGAAACTGAGGATTCTGACGCATGTCTAACAGCAAAGAAACAACTGTGATCGCTCCGGGTAATAGAAAGGCCGGTGGTGAAGCGGGCCGTCCTGCCGGCCCGTGCGTGATGGTGATCTTCGGCATCGCCGGCGATCTTACCAAGCGAAAGCTTTTTCCCGCGCTATACAATTTGGCGAAAGATGAGTTGCTGCCGAAGGATTTCGCAATTGTCGGAATCGGACGCGGCGAAATGTCGACGCCTGACTTTCAGAAGAAAATTGCCCAGGAACTCCACGAGTTCGCGACAAGTGACATCGATCCGGCGCTCGTGGATTGGCTGACAGAGCGTCTTTACTATCACGTGGGGAATTTTCAGGATCCCGCCGCGTACAGGTCGCTGGCCGAACTTCTGGCCAAGGTGGATAAGGAACACTCGACCAGGGGAAACTATTTTTATTATCTCGCCACGGCGCCGGAGTTTTTCGGCGAAGTCACGCGACAGCTTGGTGCGGCCGGTCTGACGCAGCAGACGGAGAGTCGCTGGCGGCGCGTCATTTATGAAAAACCGTTCGGCGACGGACTGGCGTCGGCGCACGCGTTGAATCGCGAAATTGAGGAAGTGCTTCAGGAAAATCAGATTTACCGCATCGATCATTACCTCGGCAAAGAAACGGTACAAAATATTTTGGCGTTCCGATTCGGAAATGGAATTTTTGAACCCGTCTGGAACCGCCGCTATATCGATCACGTGCAAATCACCGTGGCGGAAACGATGGGCGTGGAGAATCGCGGCGGCTACTACGATCATTCCGGCGCACTTCGCGACATGGTGCCGAACCACCTTTTCCAGCTCATCAGCCTGGTGACGATGGAGCCGCCTGTCTCCTTCGACGCGGATGCGGTGCGCGACGAGCAGACGAAAGTGCTGCGCGCGATGCAACCACTCAGCGAGCAGGATGTCCTGATGCGCACCGTACGCGGGCAATATGGCGAAGGAACGGACGGGAACGTGCGTCTCCCCGGATACCGTTCAGAGCCGCGCGTCAGTCCCTTGTCCGCGACGGAAACTTTCGTGGCCTTGAAACTCCTGATCGATAACTGGCGCTGGGCCGGCGTTCCGTTTTATCTGCGCACGGGAAAGCGGCTGAAGATTCGCGCGAGCGAAATCGTTATCCAGTTCAAGAGCGTTCCATTCATGCTGTTCCGGAAAACGGCCGTCGAGCGGCTCGCGCCGAATCAATTCATCGTTCACATCCAGCCAAAAGAGGGAATCTCTTTGCAATTTGGCGCGAAAATTCCAGGGCCGATTGTAAAACTCGGCACGGTGAATATGGATTTTCGATACGCGGATTATTTTGGCTCGAAGCCTCGCACCGGTTATGAGCGTCTGCTCTACGAATGCATGATTGGCGACGCCACACTGTTCCAGCGCGCTGACATGGTCGAAGCGAGCTGGAGCGTCGTGCAGCCCATCCTCGATGTCTGGCAGGCTTTGCCTCCGCGCAATTTCCCGAATTATCCTGCGGGCTCGTGGGGACCGTGGGAAGCGAATGACCTGCTCGAACGCGACGGCCGGCAATGGAGGGAGGCTGGCCAGTGATTCTTGCCGGCGACGTCGGTGGGACAAATACGCGTCTGGCGTTTTTTGAAGAGCGCGCCGGAAAGCTCCACAATGTTTTCGAACATGTTTATTCGAGCCAGAACCACGCGAGCCTGGAAGACATTGTCGAGGAGTTTCTGAAGTCGCAGAAATTCCAACTGGATTCCGTGGCGATTGGGGTCGCGGGTCCCGTGCGCGACGGCGTGTGCCGCGCGACCAACTTGCCGTGGGTGGTGGATTCCAGACTGGTGGCGAAACGCATCGGCGTTCCTTCCATCACGCTGCTCAACGATCTGGAGGCAAACGCCTACGGCATCGCGACGCTCACAGCAGATGATTTTGCGGTGCTGCAGCCTGGCGCGCCGGGCGCGAAGGGAAATTGCGCCGTGATTTCGCCCGGCACGGGCTTGGGCGAGGCTGCGCTTCACTGGGAAGGCGGCCATTACTCACCGCTCGCGAGCGAGGGCGGGCATTCCAGCTTCGCTCCGCGGGATGAGCTTCAGGACGAATTGCTGAAGCATTATCGCGCGAAATATGGGCACGTGAGTTGGGAGCGTTTCGTGTGCGGCCCCGGACTGGTCACTCTTTACGAATTTCTGCGTGATACGGGCCGCGGCCAGGAGCCGGCATGGTTGGGAGCGGAAATAAAGGAAGGCGATCCCGCCGCTGTGATTTCACGGACAGCGCTCGCCGGAAAATCCGCTCTGTGCGAGACGGCGCTCGACCTCTTCATCGTGCTGCTCGGCTCGGAAGCGGGGAACATAGCATTGAAGGTACTGGCGCTGGGAGGCGTTTACATCGGCGGAGGAATCGCGCCAAAAATTCTGCCGAAGCTTCAGACCGCGGCATTCCTCGCGGCTTTTACTGATAAAGGCCGGATGAAAGAGATGCTCCAGGCCATGCCCGTCCGTGTGATTCTGAATGACGGCACAGCGTTACGCGGTGCGGCGCGGCGCGCTATGATGCTGCAAGGCGGGAATCAGCCGCTCAGTTCTGCGGTTCCAGCTCCGCGTGCACGGTGACTTCACTGTCTTTCAAAACAGTCAAATCTCGTTCCCACGATTTCGTTTTCCCCGATTGAATTTTAATCTTGTGTGGGCCAGCGGCAAGATGAAGCAGCGAGGGCGTGTTGCCCACAAATTGCCCGTCCAGGTAAATGTCCGCGCCAGCCGGGTCGGAGGAAACATTCACGGAGCCGAATTCGCGCGCCTGCGCCGCGGTCTTTGACGGGACGCCCGCGTCCGGATAAAACTGCTTCAGCACGCGGATCAGGTTCTCCGCGCTCAGCGCGAAGTTCATCCCTGAGACACTTTCATCGGCGTCATTTCGAATGCGAGAGAGCGTCGTGATTCCGATCACGCGCCCATATGTGTCCAGCAGCGGCCCGCCGCTATTGCCGGGATTGATTGTCGCGTCGGTCTGAATCCAAGTTCCGTTTCCGAAGGCACGCTCAGTCCCTACTCCGCTCACCACACCCCTTGTCAGCGTCTCCGCAAATCCTCTGCCCGGGTCTCCGATTGCCACCACGGTTTCTCCTCGATGCACCGAGTCGATCGTGGCGAGCGGCAGGTGCGCGAATCCTTGTCCGTCAACCTTGATAATGGCAAGGTCCTTATCGGAATCGACGTAAACGACTCTTGCCGCCAGGCGTTCCTTGCTGCGAGTCAAAACGAATAGACTCGACTGGTCGCTGACCACATGTTTATTCGTGGCGATCAGTCCGGTGTCCGTGATAAAAAATCCGGTGCCGCGTTTCAGATTCCCTTCCACGCGCACGATAGCCGGATTCGCGCGCCTGGCAATCTCTTCGATCGGCAGTTCAACAGACGTTTCGCTCGAGTCTGCTTTCGCGTTGCGGATTTCAGGTTCGCCTGTAAAGATTTTCGCCAGCGGCTCGAGAATCACTTCAACGCGGTCTGTTTTAATCAGCCAGTAGTTTCCCTCCGAGTGCCCATTGAATGAATGCCACGTGAAAGGGCCTTCAGTAATGGTAATTTGCTGGCTGGCATACCGGTCCATGGATATCCGCACGATGATGGGATGTTCGAGCCGCGAGCCGAATACCGTATGAGTCTTGTGAAAGTAGCCGCCCGGGTATTGCGCAGTGTATGGCGTGTTACCGACAATCAAGCCATTGATCTCCACAGTTGCTCCGCTCGGCTGGCTGGTGATCGAAAGCGTCGCGGCGTTCGCGGAGAAGCCAAGGCACAGCAGCGCGAATCCAGCGACAGGGATTGACGGTCTCCAAACGCGCATGCAGGCCCTCCAGAGGGAAAGGATAATGAGAATTACATCTTACCGATGAGTATGTCAATGGAAGGCGTCTTCGGTTAGCAAAATGTGGCCGATTCGTCCAATTGTGAATATCGAAGACCAAGGTTGTGCTTCGCGGCTTTGCCAGGCTAGCTTACACTGGCTCGTCTATGAGAATCCTGCAGTTCGATTTCCGGCCGAAGTGGAGCGGAGAACTTCCGTGAACGCTGACAATTCCGGCGCGCGCTTTTCTGCTGTAATCGTCAATTACGACGGCGGCGCCGCGCTGGTTGATTGCGTTCGCTCGATTTTTCGCGAAGGCGTGGCTGCGGCGCAGATCATCGTGGTAGACAACGGCAGCCATGACAATTCTTTGGCCAATCTGGCGAAAGAAATTTCCGGTACTACGATGATTCGCAATGCCTGCAATGCCGGTTTTGCCCGCGCGGTCAATCAGGGGCTGTCGAAGACAACGGGAGACTTTGTCCTTCTGCTCAACAATGACGCCCAACTGCAGCCCGGCGCTCTGCGCGCGTTCGCCGAAGCCTTCGACAGAATTCCATCTCTCGCCATCGCCGGCGGACAACTTCTCTTTCCAGACGGACGCCTGCAAAACGCAATTGCTCCGTTCCCCACACTCACGGGAGAACTATTGCCGCGAGCATTGCTGCAATGGCTCTCTCCCCTCCGCTTTCGAGGCAAAACGGCGTCCCAGATTCCAGTCGCCGTCGAAAGCGTCATCGGGGCGTGCTTGGTGGTGCGCCGCTCGATTTTGCCAAAGTTGGGGCTTATGGATGAAGACTACTTCTTCTTCCTGGAGGAGACCGAGTGGTGCCACCGTGCCCGGCAACTAGGTTTCGAAATCTACTATTTGCCCGGCGCGCAGGCATTGCATGTACAGGCGCAAACCGCCAACCGCTTTCGCAGCCAGGCGCGAATCGAATTTCAGCGCTCGAAATTAACATTTTTCAGAAAGACGCGTTCGCGACCGGCCTATTGGGTCGTCTCATTGCTCTTGCCGGCCAAAATCTTCGTTAACGCCGCGGCAAACACAATCATCTGCGTGTTCACGTTTTTTCTGAGCAAACATTTTCGCGTGAAAGCTCATACTTATTGGCGCATATTCGCCTGGCACATGCTCGGTCGACCGCAGAGCTGGGGTTTGCCGGGGAAGTGTCCGCAACAGGCAATTCCAGAGAAATAACAATTACTAGCCCGGAGGCGGTTAGGGACAGGCAGTGGAATTCCCACCGAAAACAGCCTGAAGAGCCAAAAGAGGAAAAGCATCTCTCAAGGGAATCGCCTCTTTGTATGCTGAGAAGGGTAAAAATTGTGCGAGAGACGTGCCTTTCGTCCTTCCCATGAAATCATTTGCAGGAAACACTCTACATCAATATCAAAGAATTCCTGCAAAGACGACGAGTTTTTGACAACCTTGAATTTTTGTCGCGCATCCACTCTATAGGCGCACGCGAGTTTGTGCGCTCGCTTCAGCGGCCCGCAGTCGCGTCAGGTGCCCCATGAAGCACATCGCACTCTTAAACCGGGAGGTGAATTATATGCGTATACGTTTGAGTCCATGTCTTGCAGCACTGGCCGTCGCGGCAATTGCGTGTCCTGTTTGGGCCCACGCCCAATCCGCGCCTCTCACCATTTCTCAGCCGGCAACGATTGGAAACACGTCGCTGCAGCCCGGGAATTACGTGCTGACTGCGGATACGGACATGCATGAAGTAATGGTCAAGCGTGACGGAAAAGTGATCGCCACGGTTCCCGCCAAAGAAGTCACGTTGAATAAAAAGCCCGAGTACACGGCGGTACTCTTCAATGGAAGGCAAATCCAGGAAATTCAGTTCGAGGGCAAAACGGAAGCAGTCAAAGTCAATTAAGCCCGCATAGTTCCACTTCAGGGGGCGACAAGTTATCGCCCCCTTTTTTCTTGCACCGCTGATTGCCGCTCGCCCATTCAGCGTTTCGACAAGACCACCTGGATCCCGTCCCGCGGCCGCAGAGTGATCGACGGCCACAGCCTAATCATCTGTCCCGGGACCAATGTTATGCGGAAGCGCGACGCGATGGCGGCCAGCAACAGCGTCGCCTCCATCATCGCAAACGACGCTCCGATGCACACTCTTGGTCCTCCGCCAAACGGGAAGTAAGCGAACTTCGGGAGCGTTTTCTGCAACGAATCCATCCAACGCTCGGGACGAAATTCATCTGGTTCGTCGAAGTAGCGCGCATCGCGCTGCACCACCCACTGGCTCATGTAGATCGTTGTGTTGCGCGGAACGTGGTAACCGCAGATCGTGCAATCTTCAATTGCCTGGCGGCCCATCGCCCACGCCGGAGGGTAAAGGCGCAGAGACTCGCGGACAATCGCCTCGGTGAATCGCAACTTCGGTAAGTCTTCGAACGCTGGCGCGCGGCCGGATATACTTGCCTGT
The DNA here is from genome assembly GCA_035943235.1 of Candidatus Acidiferrales bacterium. Lineage (GTDB taxonomy): Bacteria > Acidobacteriota > Terriglobia > Acidiferrales > UBA7541 > DAHUXN01. The sequence goes on along the minus strand of DASZCH010000197.1, from coordinate 2,214 downwards.
AATTCGGCCAGCAATCGCGATTCCGCGGTCGGATTCTGCGCAAGCAGATAGAAGGTCCATGCGAGCGCGGTCGCCGTCGTTTCGTGACCGGCGAGCAGCAGCGTCATCACTTCGTCGCGAAGTTGCTTGCTATCCATTCCTGCGCCCGCATCATCACGAGCCGAAAGCAGCATCGAAAGCAGATCTTCCGTTTCTGAATGGGCAGTGCGGCCCTGATCGATGATGCGGTGCAGCACTTCGTCGAGGCGATTCACGGCATTTCGCGAACGAATATTTCCCGGCGTCGGCCAATGGCTGGGAAGAAGAAATCCCGTTTTGACGCGCGCGTCAAATTGGCGGACGGCCGCCGCCAGGGAATCTCCGATGATGCGAACCGTGTCCGCTTCAAGCTCGGCGCCGAAAAGCGTCCTGGCCGCAATCTTCAGCGTGAGCTGCATCATCTCTGCGCGGATTTCGCGCGTTTCACCGTCCTTCCATCCATCCAGCATTTGCTCGGCATAACCCGTCATCACTGGCGCATACGCCATCACGCGCTCCCGGTGAAATGCGGGCTGTGTCAGTTTCCTTTGCCGGCGCCAGAAATCGCCTTCGCTTGTCAGCAGGCCGTTGCCAAGCACACGGCTGCCTTCGCGCAGGTCGGCGCTCTTGATGAACTTCGCGCCTTGCATGATGAGGATTTCTTCAATCAGGCTGGGCCGGTTGAAAAAATAGACAGGAAACTTCAAAAATCGAAAACGCGCCGCGTCGCCGTACCTTCGCTGCGTGCTTATGATGAAATCGAGTGGCTGGTGCGTGAATTGATATAACGGGCGAAAGAGTGCAATGCCCTGAGGCCCCGGCGGAAGCGTCGTGTTCGACATCGAGCTTATTTTGATGCTGCAAAGGGTGAAACAGAATCGCGCGCGTCACGATTGACGGAGTTGAGGCTACTTGAGATACATCGCCAGCCAATCCACAAATTCGTGATACCACAGCTTGCTATTCTGAGGTTTCAGCACCCAGTGGCCTTCGTTGGGGAAAATGACAAGTTTCGAAGGCACGCCCTGACGCTGTAACGCCGTAAAAAGTTCCAGATCCTGCGTGTACGGAACGCGAAAATCGAGTTCGCCGTCGATCACCAGCATCGGCGTGTGGAATTTGCCGAGCGCCGCGGCATAAGTTGACGGCGACCATTTCGCGTAAGCCTCAGGGTTGCTCCACGGCGTCCCGCGCAAATCATGCTCGACGAACCACAGTTCTTCCGTCGCGCCGTACATGCTCACCAGGTCGTACGGCCCCGCATGACTGATCACGCAGCGAAAGCGTGCCGTGTGCGTCGCGATCCAGTCCGTCATGTAGCCACCGTACGAGCCGCCGGCCTCGGCGAGCCGCGTGCTGTCGATAAACGGAAAATGCGCGATGGCATAATCCACGCCGTTCATCAAATCAACGTAGGGTTTGCCGCCCCAGTCTGATTGTATTTCATCCGTGAATTTCTGGCCGTAGCCCGTCGAGCCGGTCGGATTGATCATCACCACCACGTAGCCCGGCGCGGCCATCACCTGCGGATTCCAGCGGTAACCCCAATCATCATCCCATGCACCTTGCGGCCCGCCATGAACCAGAAGCAGCATCGGATATTTTTTCGCGGCGTCAAAATGCGGTGGCTTGAGCAACAGGCCTTCGACTTTCGTACCATTTGCCCCTGCAAACCAAAACGGCTCGGCGGCGGGCAGGTCGAGCGGCGCAAGCAGCGCGGCATTTTGGTGCGTGATTTGTTGAACACCCGACCCATCCCAGTTGGCCGAAAAAATCTCCGCGGGATATGCGAGACTCGAACGCGAAAAGACCAACTGCTTGCCGTCCGGGCTCAGCGAAAATTCTCCATTAAAGCCATCGGCAATGACTTTCCTCGGCGAATTCCCGGTCGCCGCTGTAATCGCATAAATCGGCATCTCGGCCTGATCTTCCGCCTGAAAATAAATTGTGCGGCTATCCGGAGCCCACGCATACGATTCTATATTGCGGTCGAAATTCTTCGTGATATCCGCGTGCGTGCTGCTTGCGCGGTTATAGAGCATCAATTGCCAGCGATCGCTCTCGTAGCCGGCAGTCATTTGCGAGCGGTAGGCAATCCATTTTCCGTCCGGCGAGTACGCAGGACCCCAATCGTCGCCTTTATTCGTAGTGATGTGCTTCGGTTGCGAGTCGCCTGAAACAGAAACCGTGAACAGG
>DASZCH010000196.1:0-30050 GCA_035943235.1 Candidatus Acidiferrales bacterium | reverse complement strand
CATCAGCACCGCCCGCTGGTCCGCCCACTGCGTCGGATACTGCTCGTCTGTCTCCGGATACGAAAACAATTCCCCTTTCAAGTCCACCAGCCGAATCCATTTCGATTCGAATGCCGCGCCGGCCCCCAACAGCGTAACTTCCACATCACCCGGCCGGTTCTTGCGGAAGCAATCGACCGCCGCGAGCATCAAGTCCGCGTGAAAAAACTTCATTCGCCTCCACACTAACCCAATCCGCCCCATCGCCTGGTCGCGCGCCATCGCATATCCCGACGCCGTGCTCGTATTCGTCATCGCGCCGCCAAAAAGCGCCGGAAACGCCCCCGTTAAGAATTGCGCCACTGGCCCCATTAAGTCCGCCGCATGTCCCGCCAGATCAGGAGGCACTCGCGCGGCCTGCGGCTGAAAAAATCCTGCCGCGAGCGGCTGTCCGGCCTTCGCCTTCGCTGGATAATGAGCGCCCGGCTCGGCCGTCTGCGATTGCAGCGCGTCAAAGTCGAGCACCTCGCTGTCCGCGTAAATCGGTGGGATTCCGTACTCGTAAGTCTCAATCTGCAAATTCGAAAGCGTGTTGAACCTTTCCTGCACGCTGATCAGCGCGTCCCCCAGCGCGGGACGTCCGCTCGATCCATCGCCCGGCATCGCGTGCATCACGCGCCAGTGGTCGTCCATGTTTTCATTGCGCGACTCGCAATAAACGTCGCCCGCAAATGCCGCGTAGCAGCCGTCCGGAAAAATCGCCAGCAGCTCATCACGAAGCGCTTCATCCTCAAGCTGGTAAAACGCCCACGGCCGCAGCCACGTCCGTTGGAATGTAATCAGATTCGGATTGAAGTCGCCTCCGGCCGTTATCGCGCCGCCTTGCGACTGCTCCAGCCTCGCCAGTCGCTCGTACTGCGCGGATTCTCCCGCGGCGATGGGCGCCCCAATTTTCTTTGCCGCATGTGGATACGCCGCGCGCAAACGCGCCTGATGCACTTCCATATTCCATTGCAGAAACGGATACTCGTGAATCTCGCTCGCCCACGGCGGAGTCTTCAGTTCCAGCGCTCCCACAACCGTCAAGACTTCCTGTCCATTCGCCACGCGCGTCGTTCGCACGCCCGCCGGCACCGTAATCACTTCCTCAGGAACGTAATTCTCTTCCGTCAGCAACGCCCCGCATGCCGCACATCCCATCTGTAGCTCACGTCCCGCCGGACGATTTATGTCCGGCTGACGTGAGGCCTTTCTATTCTCGTCTTCGCCGGTGTCATCTTTCTGCGCTGCGGTCTCCGCCCCACACTCTCCGCAAATCCACCCGCCACCTATTTTGACTTGTCTCTCGTCCAACTCCGTCTCCGGATGGAACCCAAATCGCTGCCCATCCACCACGTACCGGACGTACGCGCCCACCTTCCCGCCAGTCCATAGGTGAAACGCTTCCTCGACAATCAAATTCCCGATGCGATTGTTCCGCTCAATCAGTTTCGCCACTTCGCTTGCTGACTTCGCCGACGAGACATCCGCCTCGCTTTCCGCCGACTGCGGGAAAAATCGCACTCGCGGAATGTCCTGGCTCAAAACCGAAATAATCGACAGCCCGAACGCCTGATAAATATTCGTGACAAACTCGTAGCGCGGCATATCCTCAACCGAACTCTCATCCGTCACCTTCTGCTCAAACGGCAAATGCCAGTTCTGGTCGCGCTCGCTCCACCACAAATATTGCAATCCGCGCCAGAATTGGTGCGCTTGCTTGATGCGACGAATCTCCGCCCGCCGCGAACTTTCCGATTCGCTCGCCAGTTCCACCACCAGCCGCCGCACCGCATTCTGTAGCCGCTCTGGCAATTGCTCGTTATTCGGTCCGTATGATTCCGCAGCCGCCGCTGTCGAACGTGTCGCTAACCGGTCCGTAGCGTTTCCCTGCTCCACCGGCACAATCCCCGGGTCCGCCGCCGCGTCAATCTTGTCTTTCGCTTCCTCGTCAGTCCTTTGTTTGCGTGTCATAGAGTTTGTGTGTGCCTGAAAGTTCTCTTAAGCCCCGCGCTTTTGCGTCAAGATTGATTTGCGTGATTGCTTGTAGTTGCGACTTCGCGCATCGACGGTCGCGTCCGTCGTGCCGCCTCGCCCCCGCGCGACAAAATCATGCCGGTCGTCTGCGACCTCGCCTGTATCTCAAGCTTGTCCTGGGATTTGAAGGATCCGACCGGACGCTTCATGTCCGACCGCTGTAGCTCACGTCCCGTTGCGGCTCTTTTTGCCGCAACTGACGTGAGGCTTCTCCGATCCGCGTAAGTCCCACCTTCGGACAGTCGGCGTCCGCGCCATCAGGCATCTCGATTTAGCGCGCTCTTCCCCCGCTACTCTCGCGGAACGATATTGCGTGGCGTCGGAAACGTCTCCGTATCTGTTTCCCGTTCGCGTCGCGCGGCGCGTGCATCTTCAATTTCGCGCAATCGCTCAATTTGCTGCCACGAACGCTTGCGCAACGGCACCGCAACCTCGCCCGCAACCTGTAGCTCACGTCCCGCCGGACGCTTTCTGTCCGGCTGACGTGAGGCCTCTCCGAGCCGCGTAGGCCCCACCTTTGGACAGTCGGCGTCCGCGCCATCAGGCGTCCTGACGGCGTCTCGCGCTGCGAACTGACGATGGTTCGCTCCCGCAATCGTCTCGGCACGCGACGCCATCCGCATCGGCGCAATCCCCGCCACTCCCAATATCGAATTCACCAGCCCTCGATTTTCCGCTCGCAATCGCGCGACCTCCGCTTCCAACACTTGCGTGTACCGCGTGCGAACGCGCATCCGCGCCCAAACCCATCGCACCATCGCGCGAACGCCTTCGCCGCTCGCTACCATGTCCATCGTCCCCGCGCATTCCGCGCCGCCCGCGGACGCAGCACCACGCGCTCGCCCGCATTGCGCAAATCATGCTCTGCTTTGCGCGTCTGAATGGCTCGAATCGTTGGATCCTCCGACGTCACCCGCGCAAATAATTCCTGCTCGCGCGGAGGCTTCGGCAATTGCGCCGACGCACGCGTCTTCAACCCATAGCGCGCCGCGTCCGCCGCATCATCTCCCTCGCGCTTCGCAATATCCTCAACGTTCACTGTATCGCGCACCAGCTCCGGCAGCGTGCGAATCAACTCTGTGCACGAATCCGCGATTTGCCACTCCCCTTCCTCAATCATCTGGTACATCAGCATCCATCCGCCGACGCGATCGTTATCCGCCGCCACGGGACGCGGCATCCCCGCCGCCACCAATATGTCCCCAATCTGCTCTGCAATTGACGATTCGTCCGTTCGATGTGCAAACGCGTCCGGTGACAGATAAATAGCGTCAATGCGCTCTGCCTTCCCGTCCCGATCTCGCGAACGCGCAATAATTTCATTCGCCAACGCGCGCGGCGCCACATGCTGCTCTACAAATTCCCGATACGTCACCACGCGCGTTCTTCGCCGCCAATCCCCGTCTTCATTCGCAGAGCCCGCGACACCGGCCCGAGGCATCTCAGCATTTTGCGCAGGCGAACCTGCATCTGCAGGCGGCGTATAGCCGTGGCCATGCGTGTGAGAACCATCGGGCCGGCGTTGTCGGCCCTCCGAACAATCATTTTCTCCCGCAAACTCTCTCTCTCGTCTCCCTGGCGCGCTCGCGTGCCAATACACCGCCGCCGGATGCTCAAATCCCCAATCAATCGAAATCCACCGCGGCCACCAGGCCTCCGCCGCAATCGACTCAGCCCTTATCACGCTTCTCGATGGATCGAAATTCGTAAAATACTGCCCCGCAAAGACACTCCAATCGCCATCCAGAAACGCGCGCCGGAAAGCATCCGGCAACTTCTCGAGCGTTTTCAAGTACGAAGCATCATTCGCATAAATCGGGTTGTCCGAAACACGCGCGGCGATAAATGCATAATCCGTCGCATCGTATTCCCGCGGGTCCATTCCCGCCGCCGGCTGCTTATCAATGAAAAGCGCCTTCACCCAAGCGTGCCCGATGTTTCCGGGATTCGTCGCCCCGGCCATCCTGGGAACACTGCCGGCCACGGGACACCGGTTGCGGCTCGTCAGAAATTGCCATTGCCGCAAAGTGAAATGCGTCAGCTCATCGATTCCGATGAATAAATACTCGCCCGACTGGTATTGATAAATGTCGTTCTCCGACTGCGAATATCCGAAACGCGTCGTCGAACCGTTGTGCCACGTCACCGTATGCTTCGCTTCGTTGAACGACCGGTACAATTCTCGCGGCACGTCGCGCCGGAAATAAAGCAGCAACGATCCTTCGAGCTCCGGAAAAGTCCTTCGCAGCAGCAGCGTATTGACGTTCGGAAATTCATTCGCCCGGTGTATCGCTTCCATCAGCAGCGCCTTCGATTTCCCCGGACCCGCCGCTCCGCCGAACAATCGATACTTCGCGTTGCAGTCATGAAACTCCTGCTGCTTCGGGAACGCCTGATACGGCAATCCACCCGGACGCAACCGCGCCCCACCGCCGCCGTTCTCGACGCCCCCCGAGACCAACTCGGCTCCGATTCGCTCCACCCACGCTTTAAACCAAGGGTCATTGACCACGCCGCAACTCTTTTCCCTGTCATTCCGAGGAGCAACGGCGACGAGGAACCTGCTTTTGTTTTGAGTATTCTAACTGAGGCCTGTACCGGTCTTCTAAAGACTGGCCGCCCCTGCGCCGGCGGGCGTTATGCAACTCCCCCGATCCGGCCGCTCCACGCTATGCGTCATCTCGACCATCGCGCTTTCCTGCGCCACTGCCGCGGCTGCCGCCGCCGGATCCAAATGCCTTATCGCTTCCTTCATGTAATCGAGCAACAGCCTGTTATCGCCCGCCACCTTCGACTCGCTTAGCGACTCGACTTTCTTGCTGAGTATCCACGCAATTCTCCACTCATCGAGCCCCGCCGCCCGCAACGCCGTGCGAAGACGAATCCGCGGCCTCGCCTGCGCCAACGCACCCGGCTCCGCCTCCGCCACAGCGCTCTTCTTCCCAGTCGCCTCGCGCTTCCGCGTTTGAACCTTGCGTCTCTTCGTCCCACGCGCCTGGCGTTTTCGTCGAGGCATGCCGTTGCCTTCGCGGAAACCTACGCCAGCACTTGCACGGTCACGCCAGACCCGCCAGTTATCGCGCTTACCTTCGCGCGAATAAATTTCCCGCGAACTCCTGCAACCGTCCGAGCTTCCCCTGTCGTCGCCGTCGAAGTGTCAACGGTCGTGTATTGCGTGTCCGCATCGACCATCGCCGTCTGCAGCACCACGGACACGCTCGTCGGCGCCGTTCCATAAATTGTCTGCCAGCGAACCGTCCGCCCGTTCTCCGGAAATCCCGCGTAACTCGGCAGCGCGAACTGCTGGCTCGCCTGACCGGCTGCGGGCGCTTCCGCATTGAACGCAAACGCCACGTCGCCCGGATAGACGCTATTCGGCGGATTCTGTGCGTTGTAATTCGGCACGAAGACCTCCCTCATCATTTGTGATTTAAATTAGAATTGAGGCCTAAAACAAAAACGCCGGCATTGCGCCGGCGCGGTAACCATCAAGTCCGTTTTTGGCGGCCCGCCGCTCTTTCGCGAGTCACACAAATCGAGCTTACAGTAAAATCTTTTACGCGCATGTCAGAATTTTGTCAAGTACTTGTGTATGTAACAAAAAGTCGTCCAAGGCGGCATTCCCGCTCTCGCGATAGCACTGACGACTTTCACGATTCGCGCTACATCCTCCGTTGATCGTCGCGCGCGCGCTGCCGGTCCCTGATCGCCTGATCGCTCAGAATAAACTCGGACTTGTGATTCGGACACGACGCGCCGAGCTCTTCCGCCATCCTAACTTTCCTTGCGGCCGCATCGTCGAACGTCGTCAGCCCGTGCAAATTCAGCAGCGCCGGCACATCGCACTTCGGGCAGTGCGCCCCCCAGTTGATTATGTCGTCGAGCCATTCTCTTACGTCCACCGGAGTGTCATCCTTTGCCAGAAATACGTTGTAGCATTTCGGCGCCGTCTTGCCCGAGCCATCCAGCCCCAGGTACGTCAGCGTGAATTCAAAATCTCCGCCAAACGTCATACCCTCATAAAGATGGCTGGACATCTCAATGTTTTCCGTCTTCCCCGATTGAACAATTCTGTGAATGTCATAGTCGAAATTAACCGCGTCGGACCGCCGCACTTGCACTCTTTGCAACAAAAAATTGGAGAGCCCAAGATTCGAAACTCGCAGCACCAGCTCCGCTTCGGTATTGATCAGGTCAAAATGCAGGTAGACGCGTTCCTGTCTCTGCATCTGCCGCTCGATCAGATTGAAATGTTCCTGCGAGAGATCCAGATTGTCCCGCGTCGCCAGAAGGTATTCGAACGTGACGTACAGCAGCAGGATGGTTCCAATTGCGGTTGCCTTCGGCCGCCAGATTGAAGCAAACCCCAACACCAGCGCCGCCACAATCACGAGGATCCGTGTCAGCCGCCGCTTCATGAGAGGAAGTTTAACCGAAACGCGCCGCTGCCAGCATGCTGAATAATCATCGACTCTGCGCCATCAATGATCGCGCGGCTCACCCTGCGGTTCGGCGCGCCTCGCACGCCAGCCGATACGCCTTTCGCCGCGTGAGAAGGAAATACAAACAAATGACACCCACACAAATCGCAAAGCCGAAGCTGGCATAAGTAGTCGTCTTCCCAAGATGATTCAGGGCTTCCGCACTGACTCCCGGCGGCACAACATCCCTTTGCGCTGCGACAGCGAAATACCGATTCCGCTCGGGAGATGCTAGGAATAGGAATGCGTTCGCGAGATTAATGACCGCGTACCAAATCATGCCCTCCAAGGCCCACGCCCGCTTTCGCAACGTATAGATGGGCAATACACTTTGCGCCGTCACCAGCGCGGCTCCGTAAGCAAGAACCAGCCAACCCGACGCGAACATGCCGAAAATGAGCATTGGCAGATGCCTGCCAACGACAAGTTGCAGACTGAGAAGCACGAGCGCAGCACCCGCGATGCTGATGATGGCAATAACGCGGATGCTTGTCGGTATCTGCGGCGGAGACGGCGCATTCATCAAGGGTCGCGGCAAGTCGTCTGGATTTGCGATTTCCGACGTTGCGGAGTGCTTGGTGAATTGAAGCCGCACACGGTCGCGCGTAAACAGCACGAGCCACCAAATCGCGATCGCGAATGGTATGAGCAGGATCACCAAGCCGATATACGCAACAATCTTCACACTTGCGACTGGCAAGTCCGGCTGGTCTCTCAGCAAGGACGGCACAAATAATAATCCCACTGCACCGAAGACACTGAAAAAGATCGTGACGCCGCTCATCACGATGATCGAAACCCACGCCCAATGGCGCAATTGCAGAACGCCAACTCCCGTGACAATTCCCCAGCCAGCTATAAGCGCATAAACAATTGGAACGATGAATTGCACGGCGCGCTGTTCGGGCGGCGGTGGAGTCACCGCAGCGCCCACAATCATTACCGCCGTCATCAGCAGCATCAGCCCGCTGCCAAAAAATAAAACAATCGCTGAAGCTGTAACATCGCCCGAGCGCTTCAACGTGGGCCCCCACTTGCCGGCACGTGCGGATTCTCGTACTCGAACGTCACCCGCAACCGCGCCGCAGCCCTGTCATGCTTCGCCGGCAGCCGCCTAAATGGCGCCGACTTCGCAATCGCCTCTCGCGTCGCCGCATCAATCGACGCATCGCCCGACGATTTCTCAACCACCGGCGCGGCTTCGAGCGTCCCATCACCACGGACCGCGAATTCGACGACCACTTTTCCTTTCGACGCGCCCGCCGCGGCCGGAATCGTGCGCAGCCACGCCCGCGAAGTCGCGTCAAAAAACGCCGCTGCGAATTCGCCCCACCCCTCTTTTTTCCTCACTCCCGAAATCTCCATGCTTTCCACCAGCATCGGACGCGAATTCTTCGCCGCGCCTCCCGGCCGCACGTCCGCCTCAAACACCACTTCACCATGCCGCGTCCAACTCAGCGTCGGCTCCGCCCCTTGCCCGCTCGCCCTCGGCGACAGCAACAAACAGCCGCACGCAAACACGCCAAACACGGCAATTTCGGCGCTCAGCTTGCGCATCCCGCCTCTCCTTTTTCCGCACTGTGAGTCATTCACTACTTCGGCCGCTTCCCACCCTCCGTCGAATGAAACGATTCTGCTATTTTCTCAAACACCGCATATTCGCTGTCACCGCGTGATTCTAGAGCGATGAACATCAGTACGATAAGGTTTTTTCCCGACGGCACGAAAACGAGAGTACGCCTAATCCCTGGTTGGCCTGCCGCGTCGCTGGGAATTCGGGAATCATTTGCGCGGAAAACCAGCACTGGGCAGGTCTTGCCTTCCACAATCATTCCCGATTCACTGATCTTCTGATAACCGGCAAAGTTACTTGCGCCGTGGGCATCAACGGATCTCTCGAAGGCCATCGGCTTTTCCTTGGTGGGGACACGTTCAATCACGATATCCGCCGAGGCATCCCGCGCGCCGAGACCCCCAACCCCGTAGGGAATATCGGCAAGCGCGTCGTTCGTAGTCCATCCATCAGGCATGATTAACGTGAACTCAGCCGTACGGTTTATATAAACGTTTGAAGAAGAAATGGAGTCGTCGACTTTAACCTTTGCCGCCGGTCCACCGACTCCTAATGCAAAAACCACGGTAACAGTCGTATCCACTTCGACTGGCTGCCCGTTCAGCAACGTCGGTTTATACCGCCATTGCTTCACCGCATCCATCGCGGCTTTTCTCAAAAGCGGCGGTCCCGAAACATATTGAACCTCCCTGACTTTCCCATCCGTCCCGATAATCACGTGGAGAACTACCACCCCTTGCACATGCGCTACCGTCGCAATCTGTGGATACACGGGATCCACTCTGTGAATCAAATTCGCGACAGCAGCATTTGCGCCGATTCGGATTCGCTGAGGCGATAAACTCGGTGCCGCCTGTTGCGCGGTGCCCGTCTGTTGTCCTTGCTCTTGCGCGAATGCCCCTGACGCAGTAATCCCAGCGCACAAAAATGCGCACACAATAATTCTCCACCGCATGTTCCCTCCGGGCGCCTAGTCCACGACGTATTACGTGACCCGGAGTATACGCGCGCCATCAGGGCGCATCAATGGACTCCGAGTACCACGTTCCTGCCCAGCACTCGCTCCTGCATTTCCGCACCATGCACGCCCAGCTCCCGCGAACACGCCTGGACGCCCGCTTTGCCGTTGTAGCCGCAGCCGTTTCACTCCCCACGCGGTGTGTTATCGTAATTATTATGTCGCGCAACAAACACAAGCCGCGCCGTGCGGGGCGCGCTATTCTGACGACACTCTTTTTTGCCCTGGCCTCCTCATCCGCTCACTCGCAGAGCCCCAAAATCGAGAAGGATCTCCCCGCGGGCCCGCCGCTGTGCCAGGTCAAAAACGTCACCGTCGAAATGCCCAAGGAATTTCTGCCCCTTCGCGTCGTCACCAATTCCTACATAGCCCGCGACAATTCCGTCGGCCTACTCACCCTGAACAACGGTTTCCCTCAGCCAGTTCAGGAAATCGCCATCGTCCTCGAGTATCTCGACTCGCAAGGCAAGCGCATCTTCTCCACCACCTTCGCCGCCACCGCGAATCCCCTCATTTCGCCCATGTGGTTCGCTGAGAATTTGCCCTCCCAGTATTCCATCGCTCAGTGGAAGACTTCTGTCGCCTCTCACGCCACTTTTTCCATTGGCGCCACCAGCGGCCTCACCAGCGGCGTATGTCCCGCGCAAGCGCGCGCCACTCTTCTGCACGTTGCATTTCAAGATGGCCCCGGTCTCGATTGGTCCGCGCCAAACTGGGAGCTTCCCGTGCAACCGGAAGCAATCCCCGGCAATCTTCAGATCGACGTCTCCCCTCCCGCTCCCTTGCCCACGAAGTATCTGGTTCGCGTACATGTCCCGGCGCCCAATGGCGCGCTCATTCCAAGCGCGCAAATCCGGTTACTCAGCGGCCGGCCCGGCCCTTTTTTCGATGAGATGCGCGATCAAATGCGTTATTGGCGGTACTGGTTCCAACTTCGCGGTGGCAAACCTGTGGATGGCGACTTACTTCTTCTCATTCGCGTGCACTCCGCGCGCGAACCCGCTGGCGATAAACGCTTGCGCATCGCGCCCGTGGAAGCTCGCGAAGCCCTCGGCGTCGTTGACGTCATGCCCCAAACATATCCCGGCCAGTGGGCCGTTTTTTATGGCGGCGCAAACCTAATCAACAATTCCCCCGCGCAAACCGAGCAATAGCCCGTATTGCTTTCGCCATTTTCGTAAACACCCCGCCAAAACCGTTGTCATCCCGAGGAGTTTACCCGCCGCAGGCGGGCCATGCGACGAGGGACCTGCTTTCCGTTTCTACTTTCCGTTTCTACTTTCCGTTTCTACTTTTTGCTTTCCTTCGGGTGCCGCACCCTTCGATTCTTAAGGGTGCGGTTTTTCCCTCCATGTGCCACTCCTTAATCGCCGATAAAACCATCCCCGTTTCTGTCACGCCGAGGGATTTTACTGGACGCTTTCCCCCCGCTCGCCTGCTGAATGCAGGCGAATTGTTTGCCTTTGCGCACGCTCGCTCGCACGTCACAACTTTCCGAGTCCACGCCGGGCGCCACTTTTTGCCGCAATCATCCCGAATCGGACTCACCTCGCCAAACACGCGGCTTTGCTCACCTCGCGATCGAATAAACAAAATGCCTAATCCCCTGCCGCAGAACTTCCTTCTCTATCCCCATTCCCATCTTTTCCGCCACTCGCCGCGACGGAATATTCTCCGGCCGGATCAGGGAAATCAGTCGTTTCGCGTGCAGCGTCTCGAAGCCGTACGCAAGCGCCCCGCGCGCCGCCTCCGTCGCGTAGCCCTTTCGCCAATGCTCGCGTTGCACGTGGTACCCGATCTCGATTTCCGCCCGCCCCTCGACTTCTTGCCGCGCGTGTCCACAGTCGCCAATCACCGTGCCGGTTTCCCTCAGCACCATCGCGTACAATCCGTATCCGTTTTCTTCGTAGCTTTTTACGGACCGCTCAATCCAGCGCGTCACATCTTCACGCAGAAAAGCGTGCGGATAATATTTCATCGTCACCGGATCGCCCAGCGTCGCAAACAACGCTTCCAAATCCTCCAGCCTCATGTGCCGCAAAATCAGTCGCTCTGTCTCAAGTACAATCATAGTCCGCCGACAATCCTCCCAAGCGTTTCGCGTTCCGACATTCAATTTGTCGCTTTCTTGCCCTGCTTGCCCCGCGCAGGAAGGGAGGAACGAAGTGTCGAGCTTCGCTTTTCGCTTTTCGCTTTTCGCTTTTCGCTTTTCGTCTTTTGCTTTTCGCGTGCAGCTTTTCGAGTTACGTGTTTCGTCTTTTCACGTGCAGCCCTGCGAGTTTCGTCCTTCTGCTTTTCAGGGGTCACTCGCCGCTAGCCACTACCTCACTCATACCTCAGCGCGACCATCGGATCCACCCGCGTCGCACGCCGCGCCGGCACATAACACGCCGCCAATGCGACCAACGTCAGCAGCACCGCCACGCCAACAATCGTCGCGGGGTCGTTCGCATGCACCTCATAGAGCATCGACTTCAAGTAGCGCGTCACCCCCAGCGCCACTCCGATCCCCACTGCCGCTCCCACCATCGCCAGCACGATCCCTTGCCACACCACCATCCGCACCACGTCTCGCTGCTGCGCGCCCAACGCCATGCGAATCCCAATCTCCCGCGTCCGCCGTGCCACTTCGTACGAAAGCAAGCCGTACAATCCAATGCACGCCAGCACCAGCGCCAACAATCCAAAAAAACTCGACACTCGTGCCACCAGCCGTTCCTGGAACAGCAGCCTGTCAATCTGCTCCGATTCCGTGCTTACGTTAAACAGCGGCAAATTCGCGTTAACTTGCGCCACTACCTTGCGTATCGCCGGAAGCAAAGCCTGTGGACCGGCCGCCGTGCGCAGCTCGAACGACGCCCCTCCCCCGGCCTGCGGGGCGTACATCATCGGGTGCACCTCGCGCCGCAGGCTGTTATATTTTGTGTCGCGCACCACGCCAATGATTTCATAGCCCGCATTCTTGGGGCCGTTCTCGTCGCCGGATGATTCACCGAATCGCTTTCCAATCGGATTTTCCTTGCCCAGATATTTTTCAACGAATGTTTGGTTCACGATCACGGAACTCGGCGCTGCGGTCGGCGAAGGTCCGTGATTGGACGCCGCCAGCTCATAATCTGAAATGTTGAAATTACGCCCCACGATAAGGGGAATGTGCATCGTCGCAAAAAAGTCCGCGCCAACGTTAAGAACATCCGCGTCGGATTCCTCATCCTGTGGCGTGCCCGGCCAGTGAAAACTGGTGATCATCATGCCGCCGCTCAACAGTGGCATCTGCGAGTAACTCACCGCCCTCACGCCAGGCGTTTCCGCCAACCGGCTCCGCAAATCGCGGTAGAAACTATCAATCTGCGTGCTCTTATAGCCCGCCAGCGTCGGATCAATTCCGAAGAGCACAATATTGTGCGCGTCAAAACCCAAGTCAACGCTCCGCAGATTTTCGAGCGTCCGCACCAGCAATCCGGCCCCAACCAGCACCACAATCGCCAGCGCCACCTGCGCCACCACCAGCGCATTGCCCACGCTGAACCATTTTCCTGCGTGCCCGCCGCTTGCCGAACTTCCCTCGCCCTCCTTCAGCGTTGGCGTCAAGTCAATTCGCGCGCTCCGGAACGCCGGCGCAAGCCCGAAAATAATTCCCGTCAGCAGCGAAACCGCCCCCGTAAATCCCAGCACGCGCATATCCACGCCCGTCGCAAATCCCAGCGGCCGCGTTTGATTGTTCGACACGAACGAAATAATCGCATGCGCGCCCCAGTACGCAAAAAGAATTCCCAGCGCGCCTCCCAGCACCGAGAGCATCACGCTTTCCGTCAGCAATTGCCGCACGATTCGCGCCCGCCCAGCTCCCAGCGCCAACCTGACAGCGACTTCTTTTTGCCGCGCCGCCGCTCGCGCCAGCATCAGCCCCGCCACATTCGCGCACGCGATCAGCAAAATAATTCCCACCGCCAGCATCAACACGTAGAGCGGATTGGAATACCGCGTCCGCGATCCCGTCAGCCCGTCCTGCGCCGACGCCAGAGTAATTTCCGGATTGTCCGACGCTACGGACAACGTCTTCTGGCCATTTTCCGTTTCGCCGCCCTGCTTCCCGCCCGCCGGAGCTGTTGCTTGCCCTGGCATCATCAGCGGCTTCTTGCCCGCGGACTGCGGCATTTGAGCGCCAGATCCCGGCCCGGATGCAGGCCCGTGAAACTCAATCGGCCCCTTCCCGGGTGCCATTTGAGGCGGGGCCATTCCGATCGGTGCGTTACCGCCCCCGGGCGTGGACGCCGGCCCCGGCCCTCCGCCCATAACGATCTGCTGACGAACCATTCCGCCGCCCGCTGGTCCTCCTGGTCGCGGAACAGGCCCGCCTCCCGGGCCGCCGCCGTGGAACATCGGCACAGTCCCGTGGAGCATCTCGTTGCGAAACACGCTGCTGACAATCGCCTGCGCCTGCGCGACGGGCGTGTTTGGCTTGAGGCGTCCAATGATCGTCAGCCACCACGAAGCAACATCGTCTTGACGCTTGGCCATCCCTAGCCGGTCGCGGATCTGCGCTCGAGGATCGATCTTCTCCTCGTTGGAAAGCGGCAACCACACGTCGTAATCACTGCCCGGAGTAACTCCCGTGAATCGCGCTTCGGCCACGCCGACAATCGTAAATGCAACGCTGTTCAGTTCAATCGTGCGGCCTATGACGTTGCGCGATCCGCCAAACGCGCTCTGCCAGTAGCCATAATTCAACACCGCCACCGGCGCCGCTGACCGCGAATCGTCGCTCGCTTCGAACACGCGGCCCGCTGCCGCCTTCACACCCAGCGTATGGAAAAAATCTCCGGAAACCACTTGCCCATTGATGACCGTCGCCGCTCCGTTGCCAGTCAAATCCAGCCGCCCGGAGTTGGCGAACGCCGCGACTCCCGAAAACGCGTTTGTTTCCGCTATGCGCCGGAACAACGGCTCCGAAAACGAGCAGCCCGACGGACTTTGCGCCGCATTTTGCCCGAACACGAGGTTGTCACCGCAGTCGCCCGAGGACATGTACTCGTGAACGTCGGGTTGGTGACGCGCCGTCCACTTCAGCAGCATCAACTGCGACGGATTATTCACTGGCAGCGAGCGCAGCATCACCGCATCAATCAAGCTGAAAATCGCCGTGTTCGCGCCAATTCCCAGCGCCAGCGTCAATATCGCCACCGCCGCAAACCCCGGTGACTTCGCCAGCATGCGCAGTCCGTAGCGTATGTCTTGCAGGAGTTTATTCATGGCATGCCCCTCGCGATAGCCGCCGCTATGTTATGCGGTCACACGCCGGAGGGCAAGTTGAGAACCGAAAAGAGGCGCGCACTGCGGAAACGCTGTCGTGCATTTCGTAACGACGCGGCATCGTAAGGGCCGCGCTTGCCCGACCGAGGCCATCCAAGGGGTCGTCCTACGCTCTAACCTCATTCATACCTCAGCGCGACCATCGGATCCACCCGCGTCGCCCGCCGCGCCGGCACATAACACGCCGCCAATGCCACCAACGTCAGCAGCACCGCCACGCCAACAATCGTCGCGGGGTCGTTCGCATGCACCTCATACAACATTGACTTCAAGTAGCGCGTCACCCCCAGCGCCACTCCGATCCCCACTGCCGCTCCCACCATCGCCAGCACGATCCCTTGCCACACCACCATCCGCACCACGTCCCGCTGCTGCGCGCCCAGCGCCATGCGAATCCCAATCTCCCGCGTCCGCCGCGCCACTTCGTACGAAAGCAAGCCGTACAATCCAATGCAAGCCAGCACCAGCGCCAACACGCCAAAAAATCCCGATAGTCGCGCAATCAGCCGCTCCTGAAAAAGCAATTGATCGATAAGCTGCGTCTCCGTGTGCACGTCAAAGACCGGCAAGTTGCTGTCCATCTGGCTCACCGCGCTGCGTATCGAGGCGGTCATCGCCGTGGGATTCGCGGACGTGCGCACCTGGAAAGCGGTCCTGCCGCCGCTCGCCGGCACATACATCGTCGGCTCAATCGCGCTGCGCAAGTCTTGATACTTCGCGTCGCTCACCACGCCCACAATCATCCATCCCGGGTTGGCCCAGTCTCCCTTTGCCGGATCGGCTTCCCGCTCGCCAAAATGTTGTCCCAGCGGATTCACCTTTGAAAAATACTTCTGCACGAATGTCTTGTTGACGATCACCGGCACGGGCGCCTCATTTGCTGCGCTGTCCGTCGCTTTCGCCGCTGCGTTTCCGGAGGCGGCGGCCGCGCTGGGATTCGCTATCCCAGCTTCCTTTGCAGTCGCCGCTGCCGCCCGCTCCTGGTCCTTTTCTTCAGCGATTTCCGCCCCTGCGAAATCCGCGGAATTGAAATTCCGTCCCGCCAGCAGCCGCATGTGCATCGTCGAAAAAAAACCCGCGCCCACCGGAAGATAATTCGCCTCCGACTCCTGATCTTTTGGAGTCCCCGCCAGGTGGAAACCCGTGCTCCACAGGCTCCCGCTCAGCAGAGTCATGTTGGAATAGCTGACCGACTCTACTCCCGGCATCGCCGCGATGCGCTCTTGCAAATTCCGGTTGAACCCATCGATTTGCGGCGTTTTGTATCCGATGAGCGCGGGGTCGAGGTTGAACGTCAACAGACTGCGTGTGTCGAATCCGGCGTCCACATTTCGCAGGTTTTGTAGCGTGCGCACCAAAAGCCCCGCGCCCACCAGCACCACTACCGCGAGCGCCACCTGCGCGACCACCAGCCCATTGCCCAACGTCAACCACTTGCCGCCCGCGCGTCCCTGTGCGGCGGAGCTCCCCGCTCCTTCCTTCAGTGCCGGCGTCAAATCCACCCGCGTCCCCCGAAACGCCGGCGCAAGCCCGAAAATAATTCCCGTCCCCACTGATGCGGCGAACGTAAACGCCAGCACTCGCCCGTCAATCCCCGGAGAAAATCCAAATGGCCGGTCCGAATTGCTCGCCATCAGCGAAACAATTGCCTTCGTCCCCCACACGGCAAACAAAATTCCCAACATCCCGCCAATCGTGGACAGCAGAATGCTCTCGGTCAGCAGTTGACGCACGATTCGCCCGCGCCCCGCTCCCAACGCAAGTCGCACCGCCATTTCCTTTTGTCGTGCCGTGGCGCGCGAAAGCAATAATCCCGCCACGTTTGCGCAGGCGATTAACAGTACAATCCCCACCGCCATCATCAGCACGTACAACTCGGTGGAAATCTGTGTCGTCGATCCTGTCAGTCCCGATTGCGCCGGGAGCGCCGCAACCTTGGGATCATCCTCGGTTTTCGACAGCGGCTTCGCTCCGTGCAGCATTTCATTGCGGAACAGCGTGCTCGCTTCCGCCTGCGCCTGCAATCTGCCCACGCCAGGCTTCAACCGCCCAATAATCACCAACCACCAATCGTAAACGTCCGTCGCCCGCGCCTTCTCCCACGGATGCGGATTCAGCTGCGTCAAAACGGATAGCGGAACCCATACATCGCAAACGCGTCCCGGGCTCAGGCTTTCAAATCGCGCATCCGCCACGCCAATGACCGTGAAAGGCACGTTGTTCAGCCGGACCGTTTTGCCAATTGCTGATAGTGACCCGCCGAATTGCGTTTTCCAGTAGCCGTAATTCAACACAACCACGGGCTGCGCCGATGCCGAATCGTCACTCGGTTCAATCAGCCGCCCTGCTGCAGAATGAACGCCGAGAAGAGGAAAGAATTCCCCGGAGACGCTCATGCCTCTCAGCACGCTCGCGGTCCCGTTTCCGCTCAAGTCAAGCTGCCCAGTGTTGGCAAATGCCGCGACGTTCGAAAAGGCGCTTACCTGCGAAGCCACATCGTGAAAAAATGGCTCCGAAAATGAGCAACTGGACGACGGGCCGTGGCGCTGGCGCTGCTGCGTGCAATCGCCATAACTGGTGCTGCTGTGAATGTCCGGCGGTTTGTTCGCGCTCCATTTCAAGACCACCAGGCTCTGCGCATCCTGCACAGGCAAAGAACGCATCAGGATCGCATCGATCATGCTGAAGATCGCCGTGTTCGCGCCAATCCCCAGCGCCAGCGTCAGTATCGCCACTGCCGCAAACCCCGGCGACTTCCCCATCATCCGAATCCCGTATCGAATGTCCTGCAGTAGTGTCCCCATCACGCGCTCCCGCACAAAATTTCCGTCATCCTACGTCTCCACACTCCCGCCCGCAAGTTCGTGTAGCTTCCTGTCATCCCGAGGAGTTTACCTGCCGCAGGCCATGCGGCGAGCTTGCCTGCCGGAGGCAGGGATCTGTTTTGCTCTTTCTGTTTGTCGAGTTTCGGCAGTCACCAATCGCTGACCAGTCCCTTTCACTCGTATCGCAGCGCATTCATCGGGTCCAGTCTCGACGCACGTCGCGCCGGCAAAAAACTTGCCGCAAATCCAATCGCCGCCAAAATAACCACCGCAAGCGCCAGCGTGATCGGATCGCGCGCCTTCAATCCAAAAAGCAGCGAACTCGCCGCCTTGCTTCCCGCCAGTGTCAGCCCGACCCCAATCACCACGCCAATCGCAATCAGTATCGCCACCTCGCCCAAAATCAGCCGCACCACGTTCCCGCGCTGCGCGCCCAACGCCATCCGCACGCCGATTTCATTCGTCCGCTGCGCCACCGTATATGAAATCACGCCATACAGTCCAATCGCCGCCAACAAAATCGCCAGCGCGCCGAAAAATCCGCACAGCGTCGCCATCAATTCATCCTGCACCAGCGATTCGCGAATTTGTGTGCGTAACACTTTAAACCTCATGTCGATTTCCGGATTCACTCCCGCGAACGTGTTTTTCACCGAACTAAGCAGGCTCGCCATGCCGATCTGCGACCGAACCAGAAACGTCGCGCCCGGATAAATGAACGGCGGTACGAGCTGCGTGCGCGGAAAATACATAACCGGCAACATCGGCTCATGCATGTCGTTATAAACCGAGTCCTTCACCTCGCCGACCACGACGTAATATCGTGGCGCCTCACCCGGCGGAGCCCACACACGAAACCGCTTGCCCATCGCATTCGCCGCACCGCTCAAGAACTTTTTCACGAACGATTGATTCACGATGGCCACGCGCGGCGATGTGGCCGTGTCATTGGAATTGAAATCGCGGCCCGCCAGCAGAGGATTCTCGATGGTCTGGAAATATCCCGGGCTGACGTAATCCTCCCACGCATCGCCCTCGCTTGCTCCTCCCGTCAAGCTCAAAATTTCGTCATTCGAGCTGTTTCCGCTGACAGGAGAGCGATTCGACGTGCCCGCAGCCGCTACTCCCGGAATGGCCCGGATGCGTTCGAGCAAATCCCGCGTAAACGGCTCCTGCTGCGCCGTCGGCAACTTCAACCGCGTGAAATCCACGTTGGCGACGAGCATGCCGTTTTCCTGGAACCCCGGATCGCGCGTCATCAAATTCCGCAGGCTCCGTGCAAACAGCAGCGCCCCTGCCAGCAGCACAAGTGAAAGAGCCACTTGCGACGCCACCAAAATCCGCTGCAACCGAAATCGCTCCCGCCCCGCCGTCATTCCGCGCCCGCCCGTCTTCAACACAGCTCCCGGCGACGCGCTCCCCGCGCGTATTGCCGGCGCCAATCCGAATAAGAGCGTCGTTAGAATCGCAAGCCCCGCGGCAAATCCGAGCACGCGCCAGTCCGTCGGCATGTCGAGAAAAATCGGATTATTCGGCGTGCTAATGAAAGAAATCAGAAAACGGCTCAGCGCCGCGGCCAAAAATCCTCCGCACACCGCTCCCGCAATCGCCAGCAACGCGCTCTCCGAAAGCATTTGCCGGATCAATCGTCCTTTCGTCGCTCCCAGAGCCAGCCGCACCGCGATTTCGCGTTCGCGCGAACTGGCGCGCGCCAGCATCAGATTCGCCAGATTCGCGCACGCAATCAGCAGCACGAGTCCCGAAAGCCCCAGCAACAGCCACAGCGGATCAGAAGCATCGTCGCGCATCGCCGAAAAGCCATTCGCCGCTGGGCGCGCTTCGAGTTTATACGCCAGATAGTGTTTCACGCCGTTGGCGTCGTACTGCGGTGGAATCGTCTCCTGCAGAGCGGCCGGCATGATGGTGCTGAGCTGCGCCGTGGCGCTCGAAAGCGTCGCGCCCGGCTTGAGTCTGCCGAACACAGAAAGCCACCAGCTCTCGCGCTCTCGTGGCCCGGTAATCCGGCTGAATTCCCCGCCGATAATCGGCTCGGCACAGATCGGAATAGCAACATCGAATTGCTCGCCGACTGAAACGCCGTAAAAACTTGGCGGCGTAACACCCAGAATCGGGAACGGGTGTCCCTCGAGCGTCAGCGTCTTCCCGACCACCGCAGCCGACCCGCCGTAGCGCCGCTGCCAGAACGCATAGCTCAAATCCACTCCGCCCGCACACCCCGTCTGGTCGTCAGCGGACGAAATCAGCCGCCCCAGAAAAGACTGCACGCCAAGCGTCTGGAAAAATTCGCCGCTGGTCCACATTGCCCGCACGTTATCGACTTCGCCGCCGGTGGCAAGGTTCAGTTCTCCCTCGCCCCACGCGGCGATATCCGAAAACGTCTGCTGTCTTTGCTCCACTTGCTGCCACAACGAAAAAGAAAATTCCGCATACGGCCCGTTGAAATTGCCGCTGCCCCAATGATTCTTGTTGATGTGCACGATGGCCAGCGTCTGCGGCTCCTTCACCGGCAGCGTCCGCAACCGCACCGCATCAATCAACTGAAATATCGCCGCGTTCGCGCCAATCCCCAGCGCCAGCGTCAATATCGCCACCGCCGCAAATCCGGGCGACTTCGCCAGCATTCGCAGCCCGTACCGAATGTCCTGCGCCAACTCTCCCATCTCGCCTCACATCCCTATATACGTACTACGAAGCTCTTTGTACTACGAAGTATTTCGTATGTCAACGCAAAGACTTCCCCCACCTTCTATCCCAATGCTTGCCCCTCTGAACGGTGCCTTTTGGCCCGAGGAATCTCGGCCTCGACGCCTTGTCGGTTTTCGAGTTTCGAACTTCGCTCTTCGTCCTTCGCCTATCAACTGTCGACTCCGAGCTGTCTTCGCTTTGACTCGCCACTCGCCGCTAGTCACTCGTCACTACTTTTACCCGCTTTCGCTACTCCGCTCTGGATCGCCTGCGTCAGCATCACTCGCAGCTTCGACACCACATCGCTTGCGGTTTTCTGTGACCCGTCGCCCAGCGCCGACTGTTGATCCCCCAGCGCCGATTGCTGATCCCCCAACTTCGACTGCTGATCGCCGAGCTTCGATTGCATGTCGCCGGCCTGCGATTGCAAGTCGCCCAGCCGGCTCTGCAAATCTCCAATCTCCGACTGCAAATCGCCAAGCTCCGACTGCGTCCCGCCCTGTGAGCTCAACCGCTTGGCGTCCGCCTCCACTTTCTGAAAATCGGCGCTCATGTCCGGCACTTTGACTTTCACTTCCCGCTGCTGCCGCCCGAACTCTCTCTGCCTCTCGCCCAGCGCGCGCTGCTGCTCGCCCAGCAGGTTTTGCTTGACGAACATTTCCTCCAGAGGACCGAACAGATCGCGCGCGCGTTTCACAGTGGCGGGATCATCAATCACGTAGCTCTTGCCGTCATGCTCAAAAGAGATTTGACTCGTCGTCATTCTGACGCGCATGCCTCGCGGCACATCCGTTGTATGGCTCCACATCCAGCAGCCGTCGCCCATTCCGACGAAAGTTCCTGGACCGCTCAAAGTGCCGCTGCATCCATTTGAGGATACGCGCAGGCTCTCGTTGCCGGCGCTCGTGCGCACGGTGATTGTTTCGTTTGCATATTTCGACTGCTCTTGCGCACCCACATTCACCGCCGCAAACGCCGCGCCCATCCCCATCGCCAACGCCGCCACAGCAAGCACTCTAAAATTCGCTTCCGCCATTCGTCGCATAAACTCAGCTCCTCCCTCACTCCGTCTCTTTCTTCCGCTTCAGATGTCTTTGCCCTTCCGTGGCCTCACTCCGCCTTCGCAATTCCCTTCGCGATCGCGTCGTCAAACATCCCGCGCAATTCGCGCGACGCCTTCCTCGCAATCTCGCCCTGCTGCCGTCCCAGTTCCCCTTGACGCCGCCCGAGTTCGCCCTGCTTGCGTCCCAATTCTCCCTGTTGCCGCCCAATGTCCCGTTGCCCGAGGCCCGCCTGCGCCTGGAACCGTCCCACTTCCCCTTGCAACCGCCCAAGCTCCCCCTGCAATCGTCCCAACTCTCTCTGCGTCGCGCCTGTAGCCTGCAATTCCTTCAGCTGCGCGCGCACTTCTTCGAGTTGCGGCGTGATGTCCTGTATTTTCACTTTCACGTCTTCCATCTGGTTACCCAGCGCCTCTTGCTGCTTCCCCAGCGCTTCCTGCTGACGTCCAAGCTCCTCCTGTTGCTTCCCGAGCGCTTCTTCCGGCGCAAACAGCGCCTTCGCCTTCGCAATGAATGCCGGATCCGTGATCACATACGACTTCTCGTCGCGCTCGAACCAGATCAAGTCTCCTCCGCCCATTTTCTTGCGAAGCCTCTGTGCGTGGTCGACATCCTCCTCTGACCCGGACATCGTTACGTCATTCGAATCGCCCGTCAGCATCACGTAACGCCCGCCGTCCCAGTTGCCGTAGCCATAGCCGTAGCCGCGGCCCGTACGCTTCGCGCGTTCCGCATCCGCCTGCGCTTCTTTCGCGTAGTCCTGGGCCCGCTGAGCTTGCTCATGCGCGTCTTGTGCTTCCATGGCGGCCTGCGTCTGCCCGGCCTCGTGCAAGTCTCTCATCGCCTCTGCGAGCGCCGACTGAGCTTCGCGAACTTGCGAAGCGTCGTTCCGCTCCATGATTCTTTGCGCCTTTTCGAGCGCGCGCTGTGCGGCCGTCATTTGCGCGAAATCAGCTCTGCCTGACACCGCTTCCGCATCCTTCAACGATTTCAACGCAGCGCGTACTTGTTCCGTGTTCGCGGCCACCGATTGCGTCCTCGCGTCCTGCAGTTCCTTCTGCGCCAAGCGCACTTGCGATTCAATCTCGTTCAGATCGCCCTCATGCAATACGCCCACTCCTGCTCCTACGCCTGCACCTGCGCCTACTCCCGCTCCCACGCCTGCGTGAATCTGGTCCGGCAACTGCTCCGGCACGGGCGCCGACGCAATGCTGATTGCTTCCATCGGCACGGTCGAAGTTATCCCCGCTTCAGGCGCCGCTGGCGCAACCGCCGTCACAGGCGCCATCGCCGAGGAAATGCGCCTTGGTCCTGTTGGCGCGAGCGCCGCATACGGCGCAGGCGGCATCGGTCCCGGACTTTCAATTCCCTGCCCCGGCGCAGGACTCCCAGGGGCGGAAGGTGTTGCAGGCACCGGCGCAATTGCGGGTGCAACTTCTCCCGACACTGGATCGATTGAAGCACTCGAAGATGTCGCTAAACTTGCCGGAGCAACCACTCCCGCTGCTTTCGGAGCCGCTGGCAGCGCGGGAGCCACCGGCCCGCCCGGCTTAATTACGTTGTGAACTTTTTTAGGCGCATTGTCTTCCTGCGCCAGCAACGGATGCGCTGAAGCAGCCACAAAAACCAGCGGTGCCGCCACCGCAACAATCATCACAGCCAGCCATTTCTTCATCGAATTGCTCCCCTTCCACGACAGAATTCTCTCCACGCGCCTTTCCGCCCGGCATCCGTTCGCCATCGAAATTCCTTCCCAATGAATTCTTCCCGGAGCAGCTTCCAACTCCGCGAAAAATCCCAGCAGCGTTTCCGCGTACCGCGTCTGATCCGCGCCGCCCGCCAACGCCGCTTCGTCGCTCGCCTCTTCCGCCAGTTCCGTCACTTGCTTGTCAATCCACCACGCCAGCGGACTGAACCAGAAAATCGCCCGGTGAATCAGCGACAATCTCTGCGTCAGCGCATCGCGACGCGCCACGTGCGAAACTTCGTGCGCCACAATCGCATCCAGCTTCGCCTCGTCCCATTCCCGCCAGTCCATCGGGAGCAAAATCACCGGATGCAACACTCCCAGCGTCGCCGGCACGGAAAGCATTTTCGTCTCAGCCAGTCGCGGCGTGCTTTCCAGCCCGCCCATGCACGCGCGCATGCGCACCAGTCGATTCGCTTCGCGCTCATGAATCTCCTCCGATGCGCGTTCCAGCCGCCAACTGAAAAACATACCCACAAGAAACCGCGCGAAAAATAGCACCATCACCGCAAAATAAATTCCCAGACCCAGCGCAATCCACGGAATCCAGGAGCCTCTCTGCGCTCGCGATGTTTGCGTCGCAGGCAGAATTGCTTCGCGCGTCGCGCGGGTAGCGCTCGTTGGTTGTGTAAAAAGATCCGGAAGCGCCGTAACTCCTACGGCCGCCTGTTGTTCGTGGCGCGTGTTCGCAACATGCAATGGCCGCGTATCGGCGTTCATCGCCTTCACTTCACGATGGGTCACGCTCGTAACATTGTTCGCCAACGTGGACGAAGACGCAGAGCCTTGAGCCTGCACCGTCCGCACCGCGTCGCGCCGAACACTTTGCCTTAAACGTTTCGCGGCATTCTGCGCAACCACCGCCACGCGCGCGGGAACCGAAAACGTCACTCGCGGCGCAAACGCCCCAAGGAAGGGCATCACCAGCGCCGCGTACAACGTCGTCGTCCACACAAGCAACCTCAATGGCACGCGCTTCACACGAAACGCCGCCAGCGCAATCGCCGCCAGGCAGCCCAACGCCAGCGAACGCGCCGCCGGCTCCGCCAAATATTTCAGAAAGCCCGCCGCCGCTTGTCCCGTCGTCATCGGCATCATCGCTTCCCTCCCTCCCCGCGCGTCCCTCGTCCGCTTTTGGGCGCCCGCCTTCTTTTGTTACGTAATCTCGGACTGTCCCCAAGCCGCTACGCGGCGAGGGATCTGCCTCCAGTCACCAGTCACTGCTTCTGCGCGATCTTCCGCGTCAGTCGCTCAAGCACTTTCCTGTCGATCACTTCGTTGTCCACCATCCCGATCACCAGTTGCTCAGCCGACCCACCGCAAAACCGGTCAATAATGCTTTTCACCGCCCGCGCCGCCACGTTCTGGCGAGCCTCCGCCGCGCGGTAAATGTACGTGCGCCCACGAGTCTCATGCGCCACGTATCCCTTTTCTTCCAGCCGCCGCAGCACCGTCCGTATCGTCGACTCCTTCATGGGACGTTCCTCCGCCAGCGCCTCCCTGCACGCCTCCGAAGTGCACGGCCCATGCGACCACACGTAGTCCATCACCGCCTGCTCCACTTCCCCCAAATTCTTCGGCCGCCCTTTTCTTGCGAAACTCTTTTCGTTGCTCATCGTCGATTTTTCTGCCCGGTCCTTGCCTCGATTTTCGATGCTCTTGGTCGCTTTCTTATGGCTTGGCTCTTCGTTACTACCGATTCGCAGCCTCCGCTAGCCTATGTAACGTTACAGTGTGTAACAGATAGGCGGCACTTCTGTCAAGCGTTTTGTTTCGCGCGCCAGCCCCTCCAATTAGCGTTTAGGCCGCTGCCTCTAAGAATTCCAGGTCACTCGCGCAATTTCCCGCCGCCGCTCCGGCCAATTGCTTCCCGAGAAAATCCGCGGTGTTGCATCAATCAATCGCGGAAACACATTGAAGATCGTAACCGCGTTCCACGGCTTTCCTTCCCGCGTCGCGCATCCTCGGCGGTTCAACTCCTCGGCCATCCGCGGCAGCGAAATATCCTGGACGATCAGTTCCATCATCGTGTTGAGCGTGCGCATCTCCTCGGGATTTTCCTCGAGGTGCGCGCAATCGCTCGCCACTTGAAATCCAAAGGGAGGCTCTTCGAGCCGCCGCGCTGGAGCCGCATCTTCTTCACCCGCGCGTTCGCCCTCCCGCTCCCATTCGAGCGCCGCCAATCGCCACCCCGCCGCGTACTTCCTCTGCATGTCATCCAAATCCAGCTTCCCATGCACTACTTCACGAACCCTCTCCATCTTCGTCATCACTTTTCTCCCTTCGTGCTTCCTGTCAATCGGCAAATAACTGTCGACTATTCATATCGCAGCGCTACCATCGGATCCACGCGCATCGCTCTCCGCGCCGGCACATAACAAGCCGCCACCGCCACCAGCGCAAAGACAATTGTCACGCCCACAAACGTCGCCGGATCGCTCGCCGTAACCTGATACAGCATCGAACCCAGCGTTCGCGTCGCGCCAAACGCGCCCACAATTCCTATCGCAATTCCAATAAATGCCAGCGACATCGCTTGCTGCAACACCATCCTCATCACCTGCACGCGGTTTGCGCCCAGAGCCATCCGAATCCCAATCTCGTGCGTTCGCTGCGCAACTGTGTGCGCCATCACGCCATAAATTCCCAATGCCCCCAAAAACAACGCCAGCGCCCCAAAGAACACCATCAACTTCGTTATCACACGGTTCCCCGCGTCCTCCACAGCCATCAGTGTCTCCATCTGCTCCACGGAAGAGACCGGCTGGTTCGCGTCCACCGCCCATATCGCATCGCGAATCGCCGTTGGCGCCCCGGTTGGATTAGCAGCGGTCCGCGCCACGAATCCGAGCGTCGCCGATGGGAATTGTGCGAGCGGAACGTACATTTGCCGCTCGGGTCGGCCCCGCAGTTGATACATTTTGACGTCGTTCACCACGCCCACAATCATCGCCACCTCATGCTGATCGCCGAACTTCAGTTTTTGCCCGATGGGATCCTCGTTCGGCCAGAATTTCTTCGCCAGTGTCTGGCTGATAATTGCAACCGGAGCATTTCCCGGCCCATCCGCGGATGTGAATATGCGTCCCTTCATCAGTTGAATCTGCATCGCCGAAAAATAATTCAGCGATGCGGCCGTGAACCGCGCGCCGAGAGTTTCACCAGGTCGCGGCGCAGGTTTCCCCACCGCTTCGACCTCCACGGTATTTCCGAACCCCCCGAACGGAACGCCGCTCGCTGCCCCCGCGGAAACCACTCCCGGTAGTGCGCCCACCCGCGCGAGCACATCCTCGCTGAAGTTCCGCTTCCGCCCATCCTCCGCGTATTTCGTTTTCGGCAGCGACACTTGCGCCACCATCACGTTCGCCGGATTGAATCCCGGGCTCGAACGCACGGAAATGACGAAGCTCTTCACCAGCAGCGTCGTCGAGACGAGCACTACCACTGCCAGCGCAATTTCGCCCGCCACGAAAATCTTGCGCATCCGCGCGCCGCGCCCGCTCCGCGAAGCCTGCCCCGACGCTTCCTTCAGCGCGCGATTCAAATCCATTCCCGAGCTTTCGAACGCAGGCGCCAACCCGAAAATCAACCCGCACAGCAGCGCAATTCCCAGCGTGAAGCTCAGCGTCGCCACGTCCAAATTCACATAGCCATAATTGACCAGATACCCGCGAATGTGGCCCGGAATCAACGACTCGATCCAGCCCATACCCCATGCGCCAAAGAGCACGCCGGCCACGCCGCCGCAGAAAAACAACAGCAACGATTCGGTCAGCAGCTGCCGTATCAGCCGGCCTCTCGTCGCACCCAACGCGCCCCGCACAGCCATCTCTTTTGTCCGTTGCGCCGCCCGCGCCAGCATCAAATTCGCGACGTTCGCGCACGCGATCAGCAAAATCAGCCCCACAATCCAGAAACAAATCATCACCTGCTCCGTGCCCTCTTCTTTTCCGATTTCGTAAGTCATGGGACTGAGCAACGTCGTCTCGTTCTTGTTAGTCTGCGGATACTCCTTCTCATAACCCGCGAAAATCTCTCTGGCCTCCGCCGCTGCTTGCGCCTCGCTCACCCCCGGCTTCAATCGCCCAAATGCCCCATCGAACCATGCGCTGCCATGCGCGGCGCGCTGTTTCTCTGTCGCCGCCAACGGAGTCCACAAATTCGCGATCCCCAGCAGCGGAAACTGGAATTTCCCGGAAACCACCCCCACCACCGTGTATGACTCGCCGCCGATCTGCACCTGTCGCCCCACGATCTTCGGGTCGCCCGCGTATCGGCTCTTCCACAACCCCTCGCCCAAAATCGCAACTCGACGTGCCCCCGACTGGTCTTCGTCTGCGATGAACGTCCGTCCCAGGATAGGCTTCACCCCCAGCGCATCAAAAAAATTCCAGCTCACGCGCCCGCCCTCGACCAGCGCGGGAGGCCCATCCCCGGTCAGATTGAAATTCCAACCCGCCCACGCCGCCACCTGCTCGAAGGAAGTATTCTGCTTTTGATAATCGTAAAAATCTGCGGTCGACGTGACACCATTGTAGGTCGCGCCCGTTTTCTTGTCGTGCGACAGCAGCACCATCAACCGGTCTGCCTGCGGATAGGGCAGCGGCTTGATCATCCAAGCGTCCACAAAACTGAAAATCGCGGTGTTCGCGCCAATCCCCAGCGCCAGCGTCAAAATCGCAATCACCGCAAACCCCGGCGACTTCTTCAGTATCCGCAACCCGTAACGCACATCCTGCACCAATGTGCTCATCCTTCACCTCGCGTGCTGTTTTCGCCTTTCAGTCGCCTCCGCCTTCTACCAACCACGTTATCGCGCGCGTACCTGCCCATCGCCTTTTCATTATTCGCGTTCCGCTTCGCGTCCTTGCGTTTCTGCTTCCCCTTTTTCGCTTTTCACTCGTCGCTCGTACCTCACTCGTATCTCAGCGCCACCATCGGATCCACCCTCATCGCCCTCCGCGCCGGCACATAACAAGCCGCCACCGCCACCACGAACATCAGCAGAGTCGCCACGGCCAGCGCCAGTGGGTCTGCCACCTTCACTCCAAAGAGCAAGCTTGAAATCCACTTCCCTGCCGCGAAGACGATTGGCACGCCGATAACAACGCCCACGACCACGAGCAACAGAGATTCCTTCAGAATCAGCCACACCACATTGTTCCGCTGCGCGCCGAGTGCGATCCGTATGCCGATTTCGTTCGTACGGCCCGAGACGGCATAGGCCATGATCCCGTAAAGACCGACGCAGACTAGAATGACGGCAAGCGCGCCGAACGCGCCGGAGAGCTCGGTAATCATTCGGTCCGTCGCCAGCGAATCCGCCAGCTGCTGATCCATCGTTTCCGTCGTCACCGGCGGCAGAGTGGCCGCGACATCCTTTACCACAGCGCGAATCGAAGCGCTGACGCCGGCTGGATTGCCGAACGTGCGAACGACAAAGGTCGCGCGCGTCGGCCAGGAAGCTCCCTCAGGATTGAAGAACGGTGCGTAAAAGCGTGGGAACGGTTTTTCGCGCACGCTGCCGTGCTTCGAGTCCGCGGCCACGCCGACGATGACAAAATTAAAGTAGCCGCTGGAGTCGCGCACAACGACGCGTTGCCCAATGGGATTAGACTTCGGGAAGTATTTTCGTGCGAATGTTTCGTTAATGACGCCAACGCGCTGGCCATTGCCGCTGTCTTGCGGGCCGATGTCGCGGCCCTCAAGAATAGGGATACCGGCAGCGGCGAAAAAGCCCGGCCCTACCCAGTCATATCGCACTTCTTCATCTTCACGCGCTTTGCCTTCGCCTTCTAACGTGAAAGGATCCTGCGAATCCGTTCCGCTAAGGAGCCCATTATCCGAAAGGCTGGCTCCGCCGACGCCAGGAATGGCGCGAAGACGCTGCAATATCTGGTTGTAAAGAGGAATGACTTCGGCGCGTTGATAGCCGTAGGTGACGGCGTTCGTACCAAATTGCACGATATGATCGCGGTCGTAACCAAGATTCACTTTAGAGAGATTGCGGAAGCTGCGCACGAAAAGGCCCGCAACCACCAGGAGCAAAAGCGACAGTGCCACCTGAGCGACTACCAAGACTTTGCCGATGGGCACGCGTCCCGGACGAGATGAAGTGCCGGAAAAACCACGAGCGGCAGCTTTCAAAACAGAGTTAAGATCCACGCGCCGCGCGCGGAGAGCCGGCGCCAGCCCGAAAAGAATTCCGGTCAGCATGGAAACGCCAAGCGTGAAGACAAAAATTTTGGCGTTCGGATGCAG
This sequence comes from Candidatus Acidiferrales bacterium, assembly GCA_035943235.1. Lineage (GTDB taxonomy): Bacteria > Acidobacteriota > Terriglobia > Acidiferrales > UBA7541 > DAHUXN01. The sequence goes on along the minus strand of DASZCH010000196.1, from coordinate 1,010 downwards.
ATCCAGCGGAACCTGGGCGTTTCCGGCCGAAACCATGCGAAGCAGCGCAACCTCGGCCCACCCGGCGAACAAAAGCCCAACCGTGCCGCCAATCGCCGCGAGCAAAATGCTTTCGGTGAGCATCTGGCGAACCAAACGCGCAGCACCCGCACCGAGAGCGACGCGCACCGCAATTTCCTTTTGGCGCGCCGCTGCGCGAGCCAAAAGAATATTGGCAATATTCGCGCAGGCGATCAGCAGAATCAGCCCCACAACTGCCATAAGGATCTCGAGCGGCTTGCCAAAATCGCCACGCAACGTGGAAGCTCCGTGGCTGCCTCCCGTCACCGCCAGGCTTTGCGTCATGAACTTCTGCGCATCCTGCACGGACATTCCGGCCGTCTGCGCTTGCATCATCTGCTTAAATTCCACGTCAATCGCAGCTTTGGCCTGCGCCAAGCTGACTCCTGGCTTCAGGCGGCCAATTACCTGAAGCCATTCGGTCTTGCTGAAATGATTCGTCTCCTGCGAGAGATAATCGCGGCCAGGAGAAATCTCGCTCTGCATGCTGAGCGGGACAAAGATTTCCGGGTTCGCGCCGACGGTTTCACCGTGAAATTGCGGCGGCGTGACGCCGATCACCGTGTAAGTTGCTTTCAGGATTCGCAGTTTCTGCCCGATGACGTCGCGCGCGCCTGCGAAGCGCTCCTGCCAGAATCCATAGCTAATCACCGCAACAGGGTTCGCATCGCGCAAATTGTCCACTTCCGTCCCAAATGCGCGGCCGAGAATCGGATTCACGCCAAGCACGGAGAAATACGACCCGCTCACGAGCTTCACGTTCGCAGGCGCAGCTTCGACGCTGGCTCCTGGACTCTCCACTTGCGCTGGCTTTGAAGTGGTGTCGCTGGACGCCGCGAGAACACCTGAGAACACAACATTATGCTGTGCGATGTCTTGGAATTCGGGATACGTCAGAACATCGCGCACGCCATCGTTAAAGCCGGTTCCGCCACCCTGCTCGTCCGGAT